>JBLNBX010000262.1:0-14643 GCA_050260275.1 bacterium | reverse complement strand
TGAAAAACATGCCAGCCTCGTCGTCGCGGTGCTGGTCGGCGTGGATGATGTTCGCGTTGTGGCGGTAGAGGAAACCGGACACCGAGGCCACCAGGCCCTTGCGGTCCGGGGAGTCTATGAGCAGGATGGCGGTTCTGTTAGCGATATATACAGAATAGCCGGATGAGACCGAATTGATCATCCACGCCTCACCGTGTTGAAATGGGAGTTACACACCACCTTCCCCGGGAGGACTACGCTTGAACTGTGCGATCCTCGCTCTGGAAGACGGGACAGTCTTCCAGGGCCGCGGCTTCGGTGCGCAGACTGAACGCGCCGGCGAGGTCGTCTTTGACACGGCGATGACCGGCTACCAGGAGGTCTTCACAGATCCCTCCTATGCCGGCCAGATCGTCGTCTTTACATATCCGGAGATCGGCAATTACGGCGCGAACGGGGCGGACAACGAATCGGCCAGGCCATTTATCGAGGGCCTCGTCGTTCGCGAGTTCTCTCCGGTCATCAGCAACTGGCGAAGCGAGCAGGACGCGGGTAGTTTCCTGGCCGCGGCCGGCATCCCAGGGATCGACGGCATCGACACGCGCGCGCTGGTCCGCCTTCTGCGCACGCGCGGCGTCATGCGCGGCGTGCTTTCGAATGCCGGAGGCGATCCGCGGGACCTGGTCGAAAAGGCCCGCAGCATTCCGTCGATGGCAGGACTAGACCTCGCCTCGCGGGTCTCCACGCGCGAGCCGTACCAATGGACGAAAGGCTTGGAAGCATGTTCTCCTTCCGAGCCCGTCGGCGCCCCCGCCGAGCCCACCTTTCACGTCGTGGCCTACGATTTGGGAATCAAGTACAGCATTCTTCGCAGGCTGGTGCACACTGGGTGCCGTGTAACGGTGGTTCCCTCCCTCACGCCGCCTGAGGATGTGCTCGCGCTGAAGCCGGACGGCGTGTTCGTCTCGAACGGGCCCGGCGATCCGGAGCCCCTCACACAGCAGATCGCGAACGTGCGGGCGCTTATCGGGAAGAAGCCGATGTTTGGCATCTGCCTGGGCCAGCAGGTCATCGGTCTGGCGCTTGGCGGGCGGACCTACAAGATGAAATTCGGACACCGCGGCGTGAATCACCCCGTCCTGAACAAAGTCACCGGCCGCGTGGAGATCACCTCGCACAATCACGGCTTCGCACTGGACCCCGACTCGCTCAAGGACTCCGACGTGGAACTGACCCACTTCAACCTGAACGATGGCACCCTCGAGGGCTTCCGGCACCGGCGCGAGCCGATTTTCTGCGTGCAGTACCACCCCGAAGCGGCTCCAGGGCCGCATGATTCGCTGTACTTGTTTGAAGACTTTAAGAGGCTGATGCAGGAGGCGCGCAGTTAATGCCCCGCCGCTCCGACATCCACAAGATACTGATACCCGGCTCCGGACCGATCGTTATCGGCCAGGCATGCGAGTTCGACTACTCCGGCGCGCAGGCGTGCAAGGCGCTTAAGGCCGACGGTTTCGAGGTGGTGCTGGTGAACTCCAACCCGGCCACCATCATGACCGACCCCGAACTGGCCGACCGCACGTACATCGAACCGCTCAGCGTTCCATATCTCGAAAAGATCATCGAGCGCGAACGCCCGGACGCGCTGCTCTCGACCGTGGGCGGGCAGACCGGGCTGAACCTTTCTGTCGCGCTGGCCGAAGCCGGCGTGCTGGACAAGTACGGCGTGGAGTTGATCGGCGCGAAGATCGAAGCGATCAAGAAAGCCGAGGACCGCCTGCTGTTCAAGGACGCCATGCGGAAGATCGGGCTCGAGGTGCCGGATTCGGTGCTGGTGAACAACGTGGCGGCGGGCATGGAGTTCGCTGAGCGCGTCGGCTATCCCGTGATCCTGAGGCCGTCGTTCACGTTGGGCGGCACCGGGGGCGGCATCGCGTACAACCGCGAGGAGATGGTGAACCTGCTGGAGCGCGGGCTGGATCTTTCGCCCGTGCACGAAGTTCTCGTGGAAGAGAGCGTGCTCGGGTGGAAGGAGTACGAGCTGGAGGTGATGCGCGACCTCGCCGACAACGCCATCATCATCTGCTCAATCGAGAACTTCGACCCCATGGGCGTGCACACGGGCGACTCCATCACCGTTGCGCCCGCGCAGACGCTCACCGATCGCGAGTACCAGATGATGCGCGACGGCGCCATCCGCTGCCTGCGCGAGATCGGCGTCGATACGGGCGGGTCGAACGTGCAGTTCGCCATTCACCCCGACACCGGGCGCATGGTGATCATCGAGATGAACCCGCGCGTGTCGCGCTCCTCGGCGTTGGCGTCGAAGGCGACGGGGTTCCCGATCGCGAAGATCGCTGCGAAGCTGGCCGTGGGCTACCGCCTCGACGAGATCCCGAACGACATCACCAAGAAAACGCCGGCGTGCTTTGAGCCGACCATCGACTACGTGGTGGTGAAGATCCCGCGCTGGCAGTTCGAGAAGTTCCCCGGCGCGGACAACACGATCGGAACGCAGATGAAGTCCGTGGGCGAGGTGATGGCCATAGGGCGCACGTTCAACCAGGCGCTCGGTAAAGGGCTGCGTTCGCTCGAGACGGGCAAGTCCGCGTCAGCCGAGGTGTACGAGCGCGAACTGATCCCCGGCAAGCTCATCACGCCTAACCCGGACCGCCTGAACTACATCCGGTTCGCGTTCCGCTGCGGGTACACCGTCGAGCAGGTTCGCGAGTTCACCGCTATCGACCGCTGGTTCCTGGAGCAGGTGAAACAATGCGTGGACCGCGAGATGGCCTTGGAAGGCAAGTCGCTCGATAGCGTTACGCGAGAGGAACTGCTGGCGGCCAAGCGCGACGGCATATCAGACCGCGCTCTGGCGCGCGCCACCGGCTCGCAGGAGCTTGCCGTACGCGAACGCCGCAAAGCCGAGGGCATCAAGGCGGTGTTCAACCGCGTGGACACGTGCGCGGCGGAGTTCGAAAGCTTCACGCCGTACCTGTACTCGTCTTACGAGGGCGAGTGCGAGGCGGAGCCAACCGATCGCAAGAAGGTCATGATCCTCGGCAGCGGGCCGAACCGTATTGGACAGGGAATCGAGTTCGACTACGCCTGCTGCCACGCCTCGTACGCGCTGCAGGAGTTCGGCGTCGAGTCGATCATGGTCAACTGCAACCCGGAGACCGTATCGACCGACTACGACACCTCGGACCGCCTGTACTTCGAGCCCCTCACGCTCGAAGAGGTGCTGAATATCTACGACACGGAGAAGCCGGACGGCTGCATCGTGCAGTTCGGAGGCCAGACGCCCCTGACCCTGGCGCTGCCGCTCAAGGCGGCGGGCGTGCCTATCATCGGCACGGACCCGGCCAATATCGACCTCGCGGAAGACCGCAAACTGTTCGGCGCGCTGCTCGACCGGCTGGGCATTCCCGCTCCGGCTAACGGCACGGCGACCTCGGTGGAGGAGGCGTGCGTCGTGGCGCGGCGGATCGGCTACCCGGTGCTGGTGCGGCCTTCGTACGTGCTGGGCGGGCGCGCCATGGTGATCGCCTACGACGAGGAGACCGTGCGGCAGTACATGCGCGAGGCCGTGTACTTCTCTCAGGAACGCCCGGTACTGATCGACCGCTTCCTGGAGAACGCCACCGAGGTGGATGTGGACGCTCTCGCTGACGGCGAGGACGTCGTTATCGCCGGTATCATGGAGCACATCGAAGAGGCGGGGGTGCACTCGGGCGACAGCTCGTGCGTGCTGCCGCCGTTCTCGCTCTCTCCGGCCGTGCTCGCCACCGTCCAGGACTACACGGAGAAGCTGGCGCGCGCACTGAACGTGATCGGGCTCATGAACGTGCAGTACGCCGTTCAGAACGGGACGGTGTACGTGCTGGAGGTGAACCCGAGGGCGTCCCGAACCGTCCCGTACGTGAGTAAATCGACCGGAGTGCCGCTGGCGAGGATCGCTGTCGGCCTGATGCTCGGCCGCAAGTTGAAGGATTTCGTCGGGGCGGAACACGGCCCAAGCCTGCCGTTCACGCGCGGGGTGCTGCCTGTGCCGCAGTTCTTCGTGAAGTCGCCGGTGTTTCCTTTCAACAAGTTCCCGGGGGTGGACCCCGCGTTAGGGCCGGAGATGCGGTCTACCGGCGAGGTGATGGGCATCGGGCTCGACTTCGGCGAGGCGTTCGCGAAGGCCCAGCTCAGCGCCGGAACTCCATTGCCCGACAAGGGCACTATTTTCATCGGCGTAAACGACCGGGACAAACCCGTCGCCATAGAGGTGGCGCGCGCGTTCGAAGCGGCCGGATTCAACATCGTGGCCACCCGGGGTACGGCGTTCGCGCTCCAGAATGCCGGCATCCACTGCCGTACCGTGTTGAAGGTAAACGAAGGGCGCCCGAACGCGGTGGACCTGATGAAAGCCGGCAAGCTCCAGCTCGCGATCTACACCGCGACCGGAGCGCACTCGTTCAGCGACGAGAAAGCGATACGACGGACGGCGGTCCTGTACCACGTGCCGTGTATCACAACGATCTCCGGAGCGCGGGCAGCCGCGCAGGCGATAGCGTCCCGGCGGGACGAGCCCGTGCGCGTGTGGTCGCTACAGGAAATTCACGCCAAAGACGGCGTTGCGTCCGCCAAGAGTGCGTAAAGCTCCCGGACGCGGTACAATGCAATCAGAAGGCGGCTGGGTCCGCCATCTCTGCTAGCTAATTTTGCCCGCTCAGAACATCCCACCGGCCAAGAATAGCTCGCCAGAATTTGAGTAAGGATTGAATCGAGAGAAATGACCAATATCTTTGTAGGAAACCTTTCCTACCAGACCACGCAAGATGAGATCGAGGCAGCTTTTGCCGCCTACGGCTCGGTAGAGCGTGTCAGCGTGGTACGAGACAGGGACACAGGGCAGTCGCGTGGCTTCGCGTTCGTCGAAATGACGAACTCGGGCGAAGCGGCTAACGCAATCAACGGTTTGAACGGCACTGAGCTTAACGGCCGGGCGATGAACGTAAACGAAGCGCGTCCGCGCGAAGAGCGCGTTGGCGGAGGCGGTTTCCGCAGCGGCAACCGCGGCGGCGGCGGTTTTAACCGCCGGCGTGAGCCGCGCTGGTAAGTTGAACCAGGGCGGCCGTCCATCCGGCGGCCGCTCTCCTTCCTTTTTGAGGGCCTCGCGCCCGTTTTTGAGGGCCTCGCGCCCCTCTTCTTCCTCTTCTTTTATTTTTGGAAGGGCTACTCCCCAGGGTTGCTACAATATTGATTGGGCAGCCCCAAAACCGAGAGGTGAAAATATGGCAGGACGCGGCAGAACCAGCTACCAGAAAAAACAAAGAGAGCAACTGAGGCAGGAGCGGCGACAAGAGAAAGCCGCCCGCAAGGAAGCCCGTAAAGCCAACAAGGGGGACGCCTTCGAGATCGCCTGGGATGAAGCGCCTGTGGATTGGAGCCAGGACCTGCCCGATACCGCACAGCCTCACCAGTAGAACCGCGGGCCGAATACAGGCCGGATCCCGATAGGCCAATGTTTCCCGCCACACGCCGTCCGGTCCCCGCGCAACGCGGGTCATGGCATACACTCTAGCTATGCCTTCCTGGGCCTGGCCCAGGGCCAGCGGCAGTATCCATGTCCAGTCCGGTTTCAGCGGCTGCTGAGCCCGCGCAAGAACAGCGATCCTCTTCCAGAAAAGTGGCGGTGAATTCCGCCTGGCTCGCACTAGAGGCCGTGGTGAGCCTTCTCGGCGGCCTGGCGGCGTCGGTCGCCGTGGCGCGAGTGCTCGGGCCCGAGAAGGTCGGGTATTTCAGTTACCTGCTGTGGGCGGTGTCGGCAGTAACGACCGCCGCCTCTCTGGGAGTGCCGGGCGCCACTCGCAAGTTCGCCGCGGAGTACTTCGGAGCGGGCAGGATTCGCGCCGGACTCGACGTCGTTGGCCGCACGTGGCGCGTGCAAGCCTTCACCGCCATCGCGGCATCCGGAGCTGCGCTGGCCGTCGTACTGGCCGTGATCAGCCCGGAGCACCGGCTGTTCGCAGCGCTCGGAGCTCTGGCGGTTGCGCCGACGATACTGCTTGAGATCCCAACGGCGGCCAGCACGGCCGCGCAGCAGCACCGGGCCATCGTAGTCCCCGCCATGATCGCGTCCACGCTGAACCTGGTTGGCGTCGGGCTGTGCCTGGTTCTGGGCTGGGACCTGCCCGGCCTGGCCGCTTCCCTGCTCCTGGCGCGCATTCTGGACATGGTCCTCAGGCGGCTGTACTTTGCGCGTGTCGCCGCCGGGTTGCGCGCTTCCGCGGCCGGGCGCCCGGATCCACCGGCGGAGGCCTCTGACTCCGCCCGCATCCGGCGGTTCTGCCTGCACGCTGCGGTTCTGCAATTGCTTTACCTGGTGGTCTGGGACCGCTCCGAGGTGTTCTTCCTGGAGCGTTTCTGCCCCATCCAGCAGGTGGCGTTCTATGCCATCCCGTTCAGCATGACCTCGCAGGCGCTCATCTTCGCGAGGACCTTCTCGGCCACGGCCAGCGTGAACCTGATGACGAAGGTGGCCAGCCGGACGGAGGCCGCCCGAGCGCAGACTGCCCTGATTCTGCGCTACCTGTTCGTGTTCATCATGCCGCTGCTGTTCGGACTGGCGGCGCTTTCCTATCCGATAGTGCGTACGTTCTACGGATCCGCGTTCGAAGCCGCCGTGCCGGTGACCGCCCTGCTCGCGGTCTCATCGGTGGCCCGCGCGGCGCTTACGCCGCTCATGTTCACCCTCGCGGCATTCGAGCGCCAGGAGCGGGCGATCGCGGTGACGCTGGCGTGCGCCGTTCTGAACGTGGCGCTGGATGTCGCCCTCATACCCTCGCACGGCGCGCTCGGTGCGGCTGTCGCAAACGGCATCGCGCAAGTTGCCGCGGCCGGCGGCATCTATGCGTACCTGACGCGGAGCATGGGCATCGCGCTGGACCCCGGCCGTTTGCTGCGCGTCGGGGCCGCCGCTGCGGG
The DNA here is from genome assembly GCA_050260275.1 of bacterium. Taxonomy (GTDB): domain Bacteria; phylum Acidobacteriota; class Terriglobia; order Bryobacterales; family Bryobacteraceae; genus DATMXS01. The sequence continues at coordinate 7,689 of JBLNBX010000262.1, read as the reverse complement.
GTGCGTGCTGCCGGCGGCGGCGCTATCGTTCAACGCGCCGCCGTTGGTGGCGCTCGGAGCCGGCTTTGTAGCGGGCGTTGCGCTATACCCTCCGCTTCTGAAGCTCTTTAAGGCGGCGGCGCCAGGAGATGGCGCCCGTGTGAGCGAGGTGGTGCCGCTGTTGCCCGCGCCGCTGCGCACGCCCGCTGCGCGAGTGCTTGAGTGGGTGACGAGGCCGGCGGCTCAGAGCCGGATCGCGGTCTAGCGCCCTACCTCGGCTTCCTGCAGGGAGGCGGCGCTGGCGGCCGGCTGGGGCGCCTTTCCGCAGAAGCGCCGCGGATTGGGAACGTCCGGGATGTTAGTCACCATCTCCCAGAAACGGGCGTTCGACTCGCGGCAGGCCTTTAGCGGATCCTTCCATGGCATCGCGCCTACGCGATCGCTGGCGAGCACGCGGCACCCGCAGGCGAGCGCCTCCACGGCCAGCCGTCCGAAGGCGTGCAACGCGACGGGGTCCAGCACCACCGCCCGGTACTGGTTGAGAAGATGGGGCATTTCCTCGTATGGCACGGATAGGTACGGCACCCGCTCCACGCCGTAACCGGCCTCTCGCGCGCGCGCCTCGGCAGTGGGCGCCTCGCGGGCGGCGTCGGCCAGGAGCAGCGCGCAGGGTTTCCTTTTCTCGACCGGAGTGTAGTTGCGGAAAAGGCTCAAGTCCACCGGCGGGGCTATCACGTATTGCGGAACATCAATTCGAACAAGGAGATTGATGGCCTGCCGGTGCAATGGAGAGACGAACTGCACTGCATCGCATATGTTGTAGAGCTTCTCGAAGGCGCGGGCGACCGAGCGCGTGCAGCCGCAGTCCACTTTCCACAACGGGCAGGTTTCGATGCACCGTGCGTCCCGGCGCGCGCAAGGGTGGGCGTCATGCTCGGCTTTGATGACGTAGCCGCGGTATCCCATCAGCCTGCGCCGCCAGAGATTGGCCCACGCCACCTCGGAGCGCAGCGCCAACGCCTGCAGCGGTGAATGGTCCATCCATCCCCAGACGAGTTGTTTCAGCCCCGAAGTGGGTCCCGACGAGAGCTGCGCAACCGGACGCAGGTTGCCAAGCACCACAGCGTCGTACCGGTCGAGCGCGACGGGTTCGCCAGGCAGTATGGTATCGACCGTGACGCCCGCCGGGGCGTGCTCAAGATACTCTCTGAGACTGAGCTCCGCACCACCCAGGCGGTCCAGCGGCGACGCGTGCACCAGGAGAACCCGCATGTCAGTTCCGGCCAGGATCAGTTGAGGCGGATCTGGTGACAGCGCACCTCCTGGTATCCGCTGTCGCGAGCGGCAGCGCAACGCCGCACAGGAAGCTCATGGATGCACCTTGGCGGCGCCTCCGGCGCACTGAAATCGCGCACGGCGCTCGCCAGTAAGGCCTTCATCTTAACGAGAATCTCTGCGATTTGATATATGCATTTCACCTTAGATTTATAAGAATAGTGATTTAGTTTTCTTGATGGTTGCTCAATACGCAACCGCTGCGCGTCGGCCCGCGGCCTGCGGAACTTCGCTGGCGCGGACGGCGTATGCTTCGGTGAGGGCTCGAACATGTCATCCGTGATCAAAGTGATCCTGGCTATCCTGCTGGCGGTGATCCTGCTACCGCTAGCCCTCAAGATCTTCTTCTCGCTGCTCGCCTGGACCATCAAGCTGGGCATACTCGCACTTATCGTGATCGGGCTGGTGACGGTGATATCGCACCTGTTTCGTCACGCGTGAACGGCAGGTCTTGACCCGAACCCAGCGCTTCGCGCACAGTAAAGCGATGCCCTGCACGGGCAAGAGAGTTTACACAAGGAGTGCGAGATGAAGCGACTCTTGATTCTGCTGGCGGTGTTTGCCATCGCCGCCGCTGCCGCCGATATCAACGGTACCTGGAAGGCGAACGCCGAGACACCTATGGGGCCGATGGTCATAACGTTCGTCTTCAAGGCCGATGGTGCCGGCTTCACGGGCGAGATGTCCGATGACTTCATCGGCAAAGCGCCGATCGTTGACGGCAAGCTGGACGGCAACAACGTGTCGTTCACGGTGAATATGAAGTTCGAAGAGAACGAGATGCAGTTGAACTACAAGGGAACCGTGAATGGCGACGAGATGAAGCTGAGCGTCGAGACGCCTGGCGGCAATATGGAGATGGTCGCCAAGCGGCAGCCGTAGATGGCCTGATCGGTTGTCTCGTTCGAGGGCGGCGCCACACGCGCGCCGCTCCTCTCCGGCGCCCGCATACAGGGCGTCCGAGCCCTACTCCCTGCCGTCCGCGGGCAGCACGCCAACCATCCCGAGCCGGCCGTCCGGCGTCTTGAAGATGTCGCCCGGCTCGAAGCCCGCGTCGCGCGCCTCGCCCTCATCCGCAAACACTGGGATGAGATCCGTGTTGATATCGATCTCCTGCGTGAGGAACTCAGCAAGATTGTAACGGCCGCTCACCCTAACTCGCTCCAAGCTCACGAAGAGAAGTCTACTCCCATTCACCCCAGGTTGACTACTGCCGCGAGCGCATAGGTGTCATCGTGGCGAAATTTATGAGGCGTTCCAGGACTAGGACTGCTAGCCGCAGTACCGGGGTTAGTAAACCGGAATCGCCCTTAACGGGTATTGATGACTCATCTTCGCTCCCGGCTCTCAACGCGCTCGCTCTGCCGGCCTGAGAATGTGGCAATGTCGGAGCGACGTGTATGGATTCCCCGGCTTCGCTGCGGATGAGCGGCTCTCAACATATCTAGTGGTTTGTGTTGCGCCCGAACAGGGTGAAGTAGTCCACCTGTTCCTGGCCGCCGATGCGCGCGAGGCGCGGCGTATCTCAGAGGACGAATCGCGCAAGGAGGTCGGAGGCGAGTTCTACTCGTGGCGGCTGCGCACGGCTTCCTGATCGCGAGTTTACGCTTGTACCAGTACCCCTGTGCATGGCATCTGAGGCGCGCTTTTTCAGGCCCTTCTGAGGACCTCTGCAAGCAGCTCGCGCCCGAACCGTTTAAGCTTGCGGGTGCTGCTATGTTGTGCTATCCATGGAGGAAAGGTCGACTTACCGCCCGGCTCCCACACGAGCCCTGCGATACGTTCACATTAACTTTGCTTTATATAAGGAGAGGTCTGCGCCATGGAGACCGCCAACCGGAAGTTAATCCGCCCGTCGCTTGTTGAGGTAAAAGACCAAAGCAGTAGCAACAAGCGCTCGGTTTCGCCCGCTCAGAAGCGCACCGTCCCGCCAGAGACGACGAACGCGGAGAACTTCTACTACGTTAAGCAGATGCAGGCCAAGACGCCGATGGTCATTGTGTTGAACGACGGAGAGCAGATTCACGGCTGCATCGAGTGGTACGACCGCAACTGCCTGAAGATCAACCGCCAGGACGGGCCAAATCTGCTGGTTTACAAGCCAGCGATCAAATATTTGTACAAGGTCAGCGGCTGAAACGGGCCAGCCGGGCTACTCGAGGGCCCGGCTCCTCATCTCCAGGCGGAGCGCTCTCCTTCTTCCCGCCTCCTCGTAGCGCCGTTTCTCATCATCGGTTTCAGGCACCAGTTCCGGCACCTCCACCGGTGTACCCTCCTTGTCGACAGCCACGAAGGTCAGGTAAGCCGAACACGTATGCTGCTGCTCACCCGTCAGAAGGTCCTCGGTGATCACCTTGACGCCGACTTCCATGGACGTACGGAACGCGCGATTGACAGACGATTTGACCACCATCAGGCACCCGATCGGGACGGGGTGCAGGAAGCTCAGGTAATCCACGGATGCGGTCAGCACGGCCCTGCGCGCGTGCCGCATGGCCGCTATCGCGCCCACCATGTCCACCAGGTGCATCACGCGACCGCCCAAGATGAATCCGAGCGGGTTGGCGTCGGTGGGAAGCGCGAGTTCGACGCACTCGGAGGCCGATTCGCGCACGGTCCGGCTCCGAGGCGAGGGCTCGAGCTTTCCTTCGGATCCGGACATCAGGACTACCTGCGGTGCGGGTTTCTGGCCTTGAGATCCGGCTGCTGCTTGCGGCGGAGATAGCTCTCGGCGTAAGCAAGAGCCTGCTTGCGAAGCACGTCTCCGGGATCGGAGCCGTTCACGAAGTGTCCGGATGCGACGGAATACTCCATCACTCCATGGTCGAGCGTGGCATTGTCGCGCTCGCGCACATAGAAAATCTTCAGAACATCGTCACGGTCGCTGATGACGCTGAACCGGACAGCATCGGGCCCGATCTCGTCGCGGAAGCGCGGGCACCCGCGGGCGCTGAGATTGCAGTTTTCCCTGAGCGTGTTCTGGTCGGGCATCCACTCGCGCATGGGGTCGGCGTGACAGAACCCGCTGTACGGGTCTCCGAGCGGCATTCGGGGGCGCCGCGTCCAGGTCTTATCATCGAAACACTCGATCGGGTAGAAAAAGGGACACGCCATCGGCTGCAATCGTAACATAGCGAATATCGCCGCCCCGGTTTTCCGCATCGGACTGCGCCGTACGAATCCCGAGCGGTGCCGGTGGGGCGCTCAACCGTCATGAAAGATCGTTCAGAGTTGCTTAGACAGATCCTGGCCGAGAGGCCCGGGGACACGCTCGCGCGCTACGGGCTGGCGATGGAGTACCTGAAAGCGGGGCGAGCGGAGGAGGCGGTGGCGGAGTTCCGTACGCTGATCGCGGCAAACCCCGGCTACACATACGCCTACTATCACGCCGGCCAGGCGCTCGAAAAGCTCGGCCGCATGGGCGAGGCCCGGGCGATGTACGAAGCCGGCCTGGCCCACGCGGCAGACGCGCACTCCCGCAGCGAGTTGCAGGCAGCGCTGGACCTGCTGCCCGAAGACTGACGCGGGCGGCTCAGCAGGCCCCCGCCGGCGCTATGCCAGCGCGGTTTTCACGCGCTCCGGCGTCATCGGCAGCTCGAACAGGCGCTTTCCCGTGGCATCGAAGATCGCGTTGGCGATCACAGCGCCCATCGTGACGATGGGCGGCTCTCCGCAGCCCCTGGCCTCGACCTCCGGGTTGTCGATCAGCACGATGTCGATCGCCGGAAGCCAGGAGAATCGCGGCAGCTCGTAGGTATCGAAGTTGCTGTCCAGCACCTCGCCGCCCCGGAACCGCACGCCTTCGGTGAGAGCGTAGCCGAGGCCCATCGTGATGGCGCCTTCAATCTGCTGGAGAGAGCCGTCGCGGCTGACTATCACGCCCTGATCCTGTGCGCAGGTAACACGTTTGACCCGCACGCGCCCGGTGGCCTTGTCCACGGCGACCTCGGCCATGGTGGCTACGTATGTATCCGCGTAGATGCCGCAGGCGACGCCGCAACCGCGACCGGTGGGCCCGCGGCCGGGCTTCCAGCCGAACCGGGCGGCGGCCTGCTCGAGAACGCGGCGCATGCGCTTGTCGGACAGGTGCCTCAGGCGGAACTCGACGGGGTCCGCTCCCGCCTTCGCCGCGACGATGTCGATGTGGGACTCGCGCGCGAACGTGTTTGTGTTTACCGATGGCGCACGCCACGGCCCCACTGCGAACGGATGCATCCCGCGCGGGTTCCCGCCGCTCCAACTGCCCGAGGAGCGCGTGCGTTCGTTCGGGATATCGTAGAACTGCTTCGCTTCACGGTCGCCCGCTCCGTAGACGTCGAAGCTCCAGGCCACCATCTTCCCGGCGGACGTGAGGCCCGCTCGCACTTTCACGACAGCCGCGGGGCGAAACGTGTCGTAGAAGAACTCCTCAGCACGGCCAAACACCACCTGCACGGGCGTGCCGGTGAGTTTCGACAGCAGCGCGGCCTCGACGGCCTGCTGCGAGGCGGACTTGCCGCCGAACCCGCCGCCGACGTAAGGCGTGATCACGTGAACGTTCCCGGGTGCGATGCCGAGCGCCTGCGCCACTTGCTGCTTCACCGGAAACGGCGTCTGCGTGCTGGCCCAGACTGTCGCCTTGCCGTTCTCGAACGAAGCCGTGGCCGAGTGCGTCTCGATGGGCGCGTGCGCGACGTAGGCGTTATAATACGTGTGCTCGATGATCTCTGACGCCGCCTTCTCGCCGGCGTCGATATTGCCGTTCTCGGCCACGACACGCGGCGGATCGGCCGTCTTCAGCAGGTGTTCGTAGATAGTGCGGTCGTCCACGGCGGGCTGCGGCGTATCGAACTCGGCGCGAATCAGGGCGAGCGCCGAATCGGCGACGTCCCGATGCCGGTGCAGCACGGCTATCGTGTCCCCGAGCTTCTCGATGCGGATGCCCTCCACCTTTTCGGCAGCGCGCGTATCGGCCGATTTCAGCCTCGCGCCGTGCGCGGGGGGCCTGAGAATGCGCGCGTGCAGCATCCCAGGGAGGACGATATCGGCTGCGTACCGGCCCTTGCCCGTCACCTTGTCGAGCGCGTCCCTGCGGCGCGGCGAAGCGCCGACGACGCTGTAGGAAGCGACCGGTTTCAGAGGCACGTTCTTCAGGTGGCGCTCGATGCGCCGGCCCGCTACGAGTTCGCCGTAGGTGATGCGTTTCCCGTTCGCCGCGGAAACGACGCCGTTCTTCACGGTGAGGCTGCCGGCGCTTACGCCAAGCCTCTCGGCGGCCATCGCGAGCAGGACAGCGCGAGCCTCGGCGGCCGCACCACGGAGGATGGGGCCGAACTGCCGGATAGTGAGCGAGCCGAAGGTGCCCATGTCCCACGGGCATACGTCCGTATCGCCCAGAACCATCGTGACAGAGTCGAAATCGGCGTCCAGTTCCTCGGCGAGCAACTGCGCGAGCGCTGTCGAGGGGCCTTGGCCTAGCTCCACCTTGCCGGCGTATCCGGTGATCTTGTTGTCGGGCGCGATGTGCAGGTAGGCGTTGAAGTCGCTCGGGTATCCCTGCCGCCCAGTGGGCAGCCGCTCGGGTTCCTGCGCTTCGAGCACGGGAAAGCTCAGCAGGAGCCCTCCGGCGGCGGCGAGGAACTCGCGACGCGATGTCAAATCGCGGCCGTTCATCTTGCGCCTCCTCTCATTGCGGCGGAGGCCTCGGTGATGGCCTCCACGATGCGGACGTGCGAACCGCAGCGGCAGAGGTTGTCGTCCATTGCCTGGACTATCTCGTCGCGTGACGGCCGCGGGTTTCTGAGCAGCAGCGCGTAGGCGCTGAGAATCATGCCGGGCGTGCAGAATCCACACTGGAACGCGTGCCGCTTCAGGAACGCTTCCTGGATGGGGTGCAGCCGCGCCTCCGTGCCGATTCCCTCGATAGTGGTGACCTGCTTGCCCTGGACATCTTTCACCGGGACAACGCAGGAACGAACGGCGTCCTTTTCGACGATCACGGTGCAGGCCCCGCAAAGGGCCTCTCCGCAGCCGAACTTGGTTCCCGTCAGGCCGAGATCCGAACGCAGCACCCACAGAAGCATGCGGTCCGGGTCCGTCGTGACACGTGTGGGCTTGCCATTCAGCGTGAACGAGATGGTCTGCTGCATAGACACAACTTACTCCGGTTGGCAGATTGACGCTATTGTCGCGCCGCGGGCGGGGCCTCAGGGGGCGGGAGAGGCCGGACCAGGGGGTCCGGCGCGGACGAGGGCGTCCGCCCCACTGGAACGTGGTCTGGGTGGAATAGGGTGCAGTGCGCGCATCGGGAGGCCGGCCAGTCCGCTGCGGAGCTTCAGAACCGCAGACTCCGGCGCGGCCCTGTTAGGGTTCGTATGAGGGCATGGCTTCAGCCAT
>JBLNBX010000261.1:0-7000 GCA_050260275.1 bacterium | reverse complement strand
CCTCATAGGTGGAAGAGGTAGATGCCTGGCGCCGTTCAAAACGCCGCACCCGCTGCGGTGCTGCCGCAAAGCCTTATCGTTTCCAGCGCGCTGGCACTGGCCCGCGGCGGCACCGGCGCGGACCTTTCGGTGAGCGGACCGGGTTTCCTGAAGCAGGCGAGCGCGGGTGCGGCTGTGACCGTGACGGCTCTTCAAGCGAGCGATCTCCCAGCGCATAGCCATACGTCCGCGCAGGTCAGCGATGCGACACCGAACGCAACGGCAAGCACGATCGTCCTGCGCGACGCATCGGGCGGCGCCAGCTTCGCCTATGCCGCTGCAAACAACCTGTGGGCATATTTCGACTCGCACCTTCAGTCCGTTGAGTGCGGCGCTTACGGCACTGTGGGCGGCGCGTTCGAGAACATGGCGAAGTACTCCGAGGACTTCTCCACGGCGACCTGGGACAAGAACGGCGGGTCATGCTCGGTGACCGCGAACGCCGCCACGGCGCCCGACGGCAACATGACCGCCGCCCAGATCGACGCGGTCACCGCCACGCCGATCATCCAGCAGCAGATCGCAGGCCTCGTCTCGGGTGGCCAGTACACGTTCTACATCTGGGCCCGCGTCGCGTCCGGAACCCGGAAGGTGTCGATCGCCATCGTTGATAACCCGTATGCCTCGTATCTCGCAGGCCCGACACAGATCACGCTCACGACCGCGTGGCAGCGATTCAGAATCACCGGCACACTGGCGGCGGCACAGACCGGCCTCTGGATCGTCGTGCGCCAGTATGCGGCCAACGGCGACGACTGGACCAGCGGCTCGATCCTACTGTGGGGCGCATGTCTCCAGCAGGGCAACGACCCGAAGAAGGGCTATGCTCGCACGTGGGGCTACCAGGCCTCTCCGGTTGCGGCCGGAGTTGCATGCGGCCCGCTCCTGGTGGTCGCCAAAGACGACGCTGAGTCGCCGTTCCGCGTTGCCGGACCCGGATCGAACCTCGCCGACCATACCCTCTTGCAGGTCACGTCCGCCGGCGAGCTTGTCATCGCCGGCGGCTCCGGCAACGGATATCGTCTCGCAGAACTGATGGGCGCTTCGAACCCCAGCGGATGGTCTGGCGTGATCAAGGTGAAGAACCCTGCCGGCGTGACCGCGGGCTACATCCTGCTTTACGCGAATCCGTAAATATCGCCGTCATTTGGGCGGAAACGATACGACGATGTCCGTTATGACTTCCACGGGTTCGCCGTTCAACAGCGTGGGCCGATACCGCCACTGCTGAACTGCATCGCGAGCGGGGGCAACAAGCAGTGGATGGCCGCTGAGCACGGTTAGCTCCAGGATGCTGCCATCGCGTCCAATGATTGCCTGAAACCGGACATCTCCTTCGATGGCAGAATTCCTCGCCAAGTCCGGATACTTAGGCTGTGGGCCACTGAGCAATTTGGTCTTCTGTACACTGCCTCCGATCCGGACCCTGGCTGGTGCGGATGCAGCTCCGGCAGTCTCGCGGTCCGCACTCACCAAAGGGTCCGGGTCTGGCGCGGGTCGAGGCAATGGCGTCCTCAATACCCGTACCTGTCCGAGGGACATGCCTCTGCCCGAGATGCTCTGTGTCTCCTGGTAGTACTGAATCATCGGCATCGGCCCGCGGAAAGTCTCATCGGATGCGGCCAGGTCACGCGCTCTCGCCATGAGTCTGGATGAGAGTTGGAAGAGTTCCGGATCGACCGCCTGTCCGCGGCTCGCGCGCATCGCCAGATTTGGTATTGCCGTGGCCGCGCCCGCAAGAATCGCCGCATTCGAAGAATTCTCAAGTTCCGTCTTGGCCTGCTCGACTGCGGCGGCCCGTTCCGCAGGCGGTATCGTCGCTGCGACCTCGCCAGAGAAACTGTCCAGACCCAGGATCTCCATCGCATAAAGGAAGCCGAGATGGGCGGCGACGCGCTGGTTGCCGGGATCGGCCTCAAGGGTCCGCTTGAGCAAATCCACGGCGGCCCCTTTGTCCTCGACAAAGAGGAACAACGCCGCATTGAGCACGAGTCTGCTGTCAGCCGGATTTGCCTCGACTGCTCGCATCCATTGCGCCCGCACCGCTTCATGATCGCTGGCGTTGGCGTAGGCGCCGCCGGAGCGGAAGACATAGACCAAGGGCGAAGCAGGATCAAACAGGCTCGGATAGTGCTCCACAGCGTACTGAATGTGCCGTAAGCGGGCCAGCCGCTCGCCGGGGTCGTCATTCGGCGGAATCGGCGCTGTATCTCTGTAGTACGTCAGCAATCGCAGCCGGAGGTCGAGGTCCTCAGGATTTGCCTGAACCTGAGCCTCGGCGCTCGCCACCTCTCCGGACGACATCGGTGGCTGGCTCATGAGCCGCGGCACGACCTCTGAGCCGCCTTGCGTCGTCTGACCCCACGTGGCCAGCGCGAAAAAGCCCGCGCACAAGACTTGATAGCGCATACGACAACTCTCCATAACCAGAGTACAGGAACCGGTTCCGTCTGGGTACACACGTACGGCATGGCGATCCCCAACAGCCTTATGAAACTCACCCTCGATTACATCCAACGCTTGAACCTTCACGCTCTACTGGGCGCGCAGCGCGCGGACGTTGGTTCCATTCGCGCGATCTGGGCCATTCAGGACCGCCTTGCGCTCGACGCCGCCGAGGAGCAGACGATCGAACTGAAGCGAGAGATCGTCGGCGGCCAGGAGCGGGTGCTATGGAATCCTACGGTCTCGATTCCGGCAAAGGAATTCGAATTCACGGACGGGGAGATGGCCCGCATCAAAGCAGCTCTTCAGACTTGGGATTCGTACACCGTCGCTTTAGACCGACGTTGGCTCGAACCTCTCTTACAGGCGCTGTTCTGGACAACCCCCCATTAGGGACAGGCAGGACGGCACGCGTCGGGTTGCACGGCAACAGTGGACTGAGGCACCAGCCTAACTCCAACTCAGGGACAATGTGCCGATCCTGGCTCACAGAAACCTGGACGCGGATTTTCATCACCTCCGTCCTGAAGCGCGGTGCTTTCGCCGAACAGGGCGCGCCCAAAGTCGATAACAGCAATCCGAGCGACAACGCCCTTCTCCCAGAGGACCTCGGCCGCGTCAGGCTCCGTTCGCAGCAACATAGTAGCCATTTCGATGCCTAATCTCTGCACCGGGATAGCGCCGGCTTGCTTCTTCGCTCAAACGGATTGTAAGCGCGTGAAATCCCGGTTCCACCGCGAGATCGGCATAGAAGCCCAACAGATATCGCAACGCGGTCTTTCGAATCATGTCCGGAAGGGCGATTTCCATCTCATCACCGGGAATGAAAAGACCGCCGGTAGCCGTCATCGCCTCACGGCAGGAGGCCCCCTCGGGAGTCCCCCCACCAATATCGCGCTGGCGGCCCGGAAGCGGCCACGGTCCGCCGATGCCGACCGTACGCCGAAGGGGAACGGCCGTGGCCAGCAGAACGATATTCAGCGAGCAATTCGCAGTCAGCAGTTCGTGTGCCACATCCTGGATCTGCGCCTTTGAACCCTTCTCGGCGTCGTCTGTAATGGCAATTATGGCGTGTCTGCGGCGGTCGCCGCCGTCTGTGGAGAACAAGGAGGCGGCTAGACACAATGCGTCGTACAGCCGTCCGCCGTAACCGATGGGCGGGCGCATGCGGCTGAAGGGTTGACGAATGGCATCCCGGACTCTGTCGCGATCTTCCGTCAGCGCAACGTTCTCCGAGTCGCGAAACGACCGCACCAGACCGGCGCGATCCTGGTTCCGGAAGGCCGCGAATGCGGCCCGCCAGCCACGGAGGAAGGCGTCGTAGTCTCTTGCGGTGCTGAGCTGTCCAGCCAGGTACGGCACAAAGATGACGTCCAACGGGGTGGTCTCGATCTCCAGAAATACGATCTGCCGCTGCTTGCCGTCGTCGAGAATAACGAAGTCCTTCGGGCCAAGCAGCTCCAACAACCTGCCCGATGCGCGATCCTGGACCAGAACGTCCACGGTGATCAGCCGAACATCGGCGCTAAAAGCGGGAAGCTGCTGCTGTGCGCGGCTGATAGCTGCAAGTTGTGTGACCGCCACGATTGCTGTTCGCTGTATTGCTGTTCGCCGAGTCATTGTCGCTCCCCAACACCAGCGGTTGTCTTCGCGGGACTGACCTCATCCGACAGTATGCGGAACTCGAGGTCGGGATACTTGATCTTCCCTTCCGCGGTCAAACGCAGACCCACGGGGCCGTGCTCTTGAGTTGTGCCCGCGACCTGAAGACGGCTGCGAATGCGCAAGAGCGCCTGGCGCAGGAGATAGCCGCTGGGCTCCTCGATTCGCGATTCTCCGCCGGTCGGTTTCGAGAGTGCTCGCAGACCATCATCCGCCGCTACCGCATCGAGTCCCAGTTGCCGCTTTGTTTCCTGCGCGAGGTATTTCGGCGCAAGCACAATCCCGTCGATGACAACGCGCCGGTTGGTTGCGGCGGCAACCACCTCGGCGGCGTTCGCTTTGGATTGCCGCTCGGCCAACATTGTGAAGACCACTATGTGAGAGACCCGGTCCAGACTCCTTTCAGGCAGGTTCTGCACACCTAAAAGAATCGCGTCGTACAACGCGTGCTGCTTCGAGACACGCATGTCCCGGCTCCTGGTGATGCCATCCAGACGGCGAAGCACGAGCCTTACATCGCCCGTAAGAGGCACTTCCAGTTTTGGTTTTCTACTAAACGCGACAATGCCGGCGCGATCTTCAGGCCCGAATTCGTATTCTGCAATCCGAATTCCCGCCGTGAGAGATTGGCGTACCAGAGGAAGATTATTGTCGATGACGAACAGGATGTCCTTAGGTCCGTCCATCGTGCGCACGGAAGCCGCCCGGAACGACTGGCCGTCCTGGACCATCTCGAGGTCATTGGCGGTAAGCCCGCCGACCGCCTTCCCGGTCGAGCGGTTAGTAGCAATGGCCGTGATGAGATGCTGCTCCTGCGCTATCGCCGCTGTGAGCAGCCAAAGGCACACAGAGAGGCTTCGCATGTTGCTTTGTTCGGTTGGACGGACCGGCAGTTCCTATGGTTGCGGGTACCTCGTGGCGAGGCCCGCGCGTCTCGAACGGCCGGGCTGGTTTATGGCGCCACGTAGATCGTGTCGCCTTTGATAAGTGTCGAGTGCCGCCCGACTCCCCATCCAAAAAGGCTCCCGAGTAGCGCGAAGAGCACGGTTGCCAAGCCGCGGTCCTCGTTCGAGCGTGCCGAAAAATCGATCGCGAGGCCAATGCCGGTGCCGACCCCCGCGCCGATTCCCGCACCTGCCAAAGCCGACGCACACCTGCTGAAGCGGCGTATCTCCAACACGTCTTCTTGCCGTAGTTCTCTCCGCCTCGTCGTGCGGCCAGGAAAACTGCGCTCATCGGAGTCGAGCCGTACCGTTTCGGAGGTGGCGCCGATCAGTTCACCATGATAGGCGCCAGCTCTTGTCTTTACCCAAATCGGCGTGCCGGGCGGCAGATTGCGAACGCGATTCCAGTCGCCGGTCGCAACGTGCTGCTGGCTTGGCAGCGGATTGGGGCCGAGCAACGAGCACACGAGCCAAATCACCATTGGCCGGACAAGGGATCCACGATTCATCGGTTGATGGCACCTCCTTCAAGTCACGCGGTAGTCGGCTCTCACTGAAACCGGCCGACCGATTGCCACGTATGATTTAAGCATGAAGCTCCCATTTTCGGCTGTCGTTGTCTTTTGCAGCAGCTTGACGTGGGCGCAAACCGTTCCGAATCCGTGGTTTTACCAGCCGCTCGGACAGGTTCAGCAGTACCTCCAGCTGACAGACGCCCAACTCCAGACCATCCTCGCGAACAACGGCGAGTACAACCAGTTCGCGACGTCGAAACAGACACGCATTTCGCAACTCCAAAGCGAGATCGCAACCGAGACCGCAAGAGAGACGCTTGACCCAATGGCGCTTGGCACCCGGTATGTGGAGATCGAAACCATCTGCCGGGAACTGAAAGATCAGGCCAACACGTACCAGCAGAAGAATGTGGCCACCTTGACGGACCAGCAGAGGGCCAAGCTGCAAGTTCTGCGAGACGCGATGAAACTGCTCCCGGTCATCTCGGATGCCCAGTCCGGAAACTTGATCGAAGCATCCTCTTATGCGCCGCTGTTCTTTACGAGTACGTCCGCTTTCACGAGCACCAGCGGCGCTGTGATCGGCGGCATGATCGGGCCGGTGAGCGGATGCTCTTCGCCGTTCCGTACGGCCCTGGTTCGTACCGGGGCCTTCGCTTCGCCTCCGACAACCGGAGCTGTGGTTCCTGCAAATCGGGTTTCCGCAGCCACGCCGCTGCCGGGGAACCGGGTGCCCACACACTCGTTCGATACGACGTGGCTCGCCGCACCCGGAAAGGATAGCCGGGAATGAGATCGCGATTGCCCTGTGTTGCTGCACTGGCCGCCATCGCAGCGGTGCCGACGTCTTTCGGTCAATGGCAGCAGGGCGAACCGACAAAACAGGAGATTGCCGAGGCGTACAGATCGAAGTCGGGCGAGCATGTGTTTATCATCCCCGGCGTGCGGTGGGAGACATGGAGCATCAAGCAGATCCGGGGATGGTCGCTGAAATTCAAGCGCCTCAGCGAACAACGCAACGCCGGCATTCTGATCCGCCGGTACCGGGCGGTCGCAAAGAAAAACGAGCAGTGTGCGGAGTATCTAATCGTGGATACCGTGCCCTTTCCACCCGTTAACGTTCAGATCAAGCCGAGTCTGACCGTGGAACCAAACGGCGTGAAGGCGTGTCGATGCACCGCTCAGGCGGCCGACGCCGTTTTTGAGCAGCCCATTTTGGAATCAATGGATTGCCAGTGTCTCTCCACCGCAAGAATGCCCTTTGTTCGACTCGGCGAGCCAATTCTTTTTTTTCTCCTAATTGATCCTCCCCAGTAGTTGACACCGGCACCATTCGTGCGTCCGCACGGTCTCGCCGAATATCCCAAAGAAAACCAACCATTTGCGCCGATCCGG
>JBLNBX010000260.1:0-11839 GCA_050260275.1 bacterium | reverse complement strand
CCGGCCGCCAGCATCGCATCCCATTCCGGGGTGCCGAGCAGCACGGTCCGCTCGAGCTCAATCGGCTGGCCTCGCCGCGCCTCCTCGAGTATCTCGACGTAGTTGGCGCGGCGGTCCGCTTCGTGCATGAACAGCACCTTGATCCTCGAACGCAGGAGGACATGGCGCAGGTCGTGAGCGCGGTATGCCGGGTTGATGTTCACCAGGACCGCTCCGATGCGCGAGGCGGCTATTTGCAGATACAGCCATTCCGCGCAGCTCGTCGACCACATGCCGATGCGATCGGCTGGGCGTATGCCGATGCCCCACAAGCCACGCGCGGTCTCGTCAGCGCGCTCGCGAAGGTTGCGCCAGGACAGCCTCAAACCCTGATGCCTGGAAACTATCGCCAGCCCGTTCGGAATTCGCACCTCCGTGGCAAGGAGGATCTCATAGATGGTCTTTTCGAGAAGAGCGGCTGCGGGACCGCTAGAATAGCTCAACATTTTGGCTAAATGGGTAGGGTAGCAAAACGCGCATCGAATGGCGCTAAGGAAGGTGCAGAACTAATAAGGGTATAAGTTTCGTTTCGGGTTTGCCCGCGGCGCACGATACCACAACACGGCAGCTGGCGAACACAGCGGTTCGGCAGCTCGAACGCCGCTGCACGCGGGACGCTTACCAGTAGAAGGAGTAACCAGCGTAGATGATGTTGTTGTCTATCCCAGGGTTGTAACTGGTGGTGTTGGCGTTCGATATGTGGAAGAACTTGTAGCCGAAGGTCAGCGCTCTTCGCTCGGCGATCTTCCATCGTATGCCCCCGCCGAGGTCCACCGTGAAGTTTAGGCCCGTGGCGTTGGCGGCGGGTATGGGTATCGGCTCCGTCGAGGCGATCAGGCCGAGCAAGCCTTCGAAAAAGGGATGCAGGCTGCGAGTGCGCGCGAACTCGATCGTCGCGCCCAGCGGAGAGACCGCCACGCCGTATACGGAGTGCGCCGGCAGCGACCTGCGCACGAGCGCGCCGTCGACCACCGCCGTTACTGTCTGCGCGGGCTGCAGCAGGATGGCCACAGGCATGATAGCGCCGGTATAGCTAACCGATGTCGAGCCCCACACACGGCACAGGTAGCTGTAGGTGACTCCTGCCAGAACGAACTGCCGGTCTGCCGCGCCTCCGATTGCGCGCCACGAATCCGGAGAGTATCCGCCGAACAGCCGCAACTCGCTGCGGGGCTCGTCAGGTATGTGGTCGCACAGTTGCGCCCGCATCAAACCCGGCAAGTTAAGAACCGCGAGAGACAACCCAACACGCCACAAGCATCGCTCAACCCTATGCCGCATTCGCCCCCAGTGTAGCGGAGCCAATCCGGAGTTGCTGGGGTCCGTATCCGCAAACCGAGCTGCGCGTGGGGCAGGGCAGCCTGGGTGGAATGGAGCCGCTGGCTTGGCCGCGGGGCGCCAGCGCAGGTCCGGAGACAAAGAAAAAGCCCGGAAGCGCCAAGTGCGCCTCCGGGCCGGAAAAGCTCTCATTGGTTGCGGTCCGCTGCGACCGGAGTCTAGACCTTGCGGAAGGTGTATCCCATCTTCTCGAGATAGGCCTTGCTGATCTTGGCAGTCTCGATCGCGGGCAAGGGCATGCCGCGCGAGGGATCGAGTTCGACCATGATCATGACCTTGATCCCCGACTTCTCGAGCAGGTCGATGACTGCGGGCAGATTCACCTTGCCCTGTCCGAGCGGGCAGTACTGCTCCCAATGTGGGCCGCCATCCCAGTCCTTCAGGTGAACGTGCTCGATGAGGCTGACGAAGTCGGAAACCACCTTGACCGGATCTGAGCCGCCCTTCTGCAACTGGCCAACATCCGGGCCGAACTTCACGTACCGGGTGTCGACGGCGTCCATGATGCTGTAGACCTCGTCGCGAACCTCGATACAGGTGCCGGTATGCTGGTGCAGCACCCCGGTTATGCCGATATCGGCCAGCGCCATGCAGATATCGTTCAGGGCGGGCACGATGTTCGGCTTGGCCGCGTTGAAGTCGTACGACTCGCGCTTTACGTCGGTGGGGCCTATGACTGCGACGAGTCCGCCGTACTTCTTGATGAGCTTGCCCCACCGGACCATCTTCTCGACCTCATCGCGCCGCTTGGCCGGGTCGAGCAGGTTGACGCCGCAGTAGGCCGACTGAAGCGGTATGCCAACGCTGTCCAGAATCCTCCCGATGCCGCCCTTCTTCTCCCAGGCCTCAATCACGTTCCCGAACGATTCGAAGCCGTGATACCCGAGCGACGCGACGTCCTTGATCGCCTGCTCGGCGCTATCGGGACGGTAGCCCCACGTGATGCCGGTGTGCCCGATCTTGAGCCGGCGCGCGGGCGCTGCGTGAAGCGCTCCAATTCCGGCCGCGGCCATCACGCCGGCGGCGAACTCCCGTCTGCTGAGTCCTCTTTGCATAAGGTCGCCTCCCACGACCGGACGGCAGATCAGGCTGCCGCCGGACTTGTATGTAAAAGAACGCCGCGCCAGCACCTGGGCGGACGCGGCGTTCGGTCAACCCCACTATCCTCTCACTATCCTCTCACCAGCTCGATACCCTTGCCGGTTCCGAGGTTGCGCGAATACTGCTTATCCTGCGGGTTGTTCCAGTGCTCATGGACGCCGAGGCTGGTGAGCGGCGTTCCGTCACCGTTCGGGTCGTAGCGCGTGCCGGACGGCGGGTCCTCAACCAAGGCCGCCTCGTGCAGGAAGTTGTCCGGCCAGCCCCGCATCTGCTCGCTGTTCGGCTCGTTCCTGAGGAAGTCCAGTCCGACCGAATCGATAGCAACGGGGTCCTGCGACATGAACACGCTCGATGTCCAGTGATTGCCCAACGACTGGAACCGGACGACGTTGACCTCGCTCTGGGCGGCTGAATAGAAGCCGTCCAGCAGGAACAGCAAGCTCTTCCCAAACAGGTGCTTGTGGCCGAGGTAGTCGACGAACGCGTTGTACGACTTCAGCGGCCGCCTTGCAGCGAAGAAGTTGTGGAGCACGCGCGGCCCCCAGTAGTCGAGCTTCGGCCAGTAGAGCGAGCCGTTGTTGTTCTTCGTGCACAGGGTTATGCCGCAGACGCTGTGTGCCCTGAGCAGCGCCAGGCTGATGCGGTACTTCGCGGCGATGACGTTCTTCGGCAGGAAAGTCGGGCCGGACTGCCTCTCGACCTCGGGGTCGCTCCACTTCATCGGCACGGTCATGTCGGGCTCGACTGCGACGCGGCCCCTGGCGGCTCGCCTGGGGTTGCACTCGAACCTGATCTCGTGCAGACGGCGGTCCGGATCGGACATGACGCGGTTGTAGATCGGGTCGCCGATGAACCGGTCGTTCGTGGCGTCGTAGAGGATGATATCCTCGGGCCGCACACCGGCTTCCTGAACGAGCTGGCGCAGCAGCGTGTGCGCGAACTGCGGGCTCGGCATGCCGCGTCCAGACGGCCACGGCTCGGTGTTGGACCGGTCGTTGTTCATGTTGATCTTGATGGAGATCTTCTCGCCCGGTTTGTAACCGCCGCTGCCGGTCTTGTGCGTCTCGTTGAAGTGCTTGAAGAGCATCTCCCAAGCCTTCTTGTCCGAGCGCTCGCCCGTGAGTTTCTGCAATGACGTGGAGAACGCTTCGGCTACAATCTCCGGGTCGAGGTTGGCATCATCCCACCACTCGCCCGTAGCTTTCTCCACTGACAAGGGTTTCGTAACGCCGTCCCAGCGCGTTGCTTTCGGACGGTGCGTCCACACCACCCGTCCAGGGTGGATGCCTTTCCCGACACCCATAGGCGTGTTGGGAGGGTCACTCGGGACAAACGGCGGGCCCGGGTCGATCCGCGGCTTTGGCTTGGGCGGCCCCGCAGGATTCTGGGCCTCCATCAGCGGGCACATCCCCAGGGCCGCAGATCCGGCCAGAATGTGGCGCCTCGTAAACTTAAGTGCGTTCTTCATCACTAGTCCTCAATTCTCCCGCGATGCGCGCGAAGCGTACCGCCGCACCGGCGCAGCTACTTCGCGATGTCTTCCTCAGTCACGCTGGACTGCACACCCCCGGCCGGGACGTCCATACCCGCCGCCCAGACGATGCCGTTCAGCACAAAGCGGCGATGATCCTCCAAGGCCAGATTCGTGTGGTCATGGAGCCCGCCGAAGGCAAAACCACGGTGCCCATCTTCTGCCTCATACGCCCAGGCCGCCACCTGCGGACCAATTGGCGATTTCGCCGGTGTTCCCAGGAGCAGATCCGTCCGCCGTGGATCATTGGGCAGAAAGAACCGGCAGAAAATCTCCTCCCGGTAGGTCCAGGGTTTCACGCCCCTAAGGATCGGGTGCGCGGGCGCCATGGGCGTCATAGTCCACTCGTCCATCGGGTTCTTGGAGACCATTTGAACCCAAACCCCGCCCAGCCAGTTCAGGTAGTACTGGCGGGCCTGCCAGTGGTCCGCGAACCAGGCATAGTGAAATACAACGACCCCCATGCCCTTCTTCACAAGCGCGTCGACAGCTTTCAGTTTCTCCGCGGTCTCGGGGTCGTAGCGTTGATGATCCGTCGTCGAGAAGGGCGGGAACAGAGGATGTGTCTCTCGCTCGATCCAGTCCCCGCTGCTCTCGATGACGATGGCGGCGGCATTCTCCAGTTCGCTCACGGACGGGAGCTTGCCGACGATCACCTTGGTCTTTATCTTCCCCTTCAGGTTCGGAGAGTTCTCAAGACAATGGGCCAGCAACCGCAGGTCGCGCTCGTACTGGTGGCCTTGGCGCTGGCGCTGAGGCCGGGCGGGCCCCGCCGGCGCCGCCTTCTTGCCCTGAGGACGGCCGTGGTCCGTGGGGCCCGACAGAAATACTATCTCCTTAACCGGAGATTCTGCCTGGCCGAAGGCCTCGCAACTCCAGACTCCCAAGGCCAGGCACGCAATGGCAAACCTGCGCATAGGGCGCCTTCAGTATCCGCCTAGCGGGGGAGCTCCCAGCCGGGGCGGTACGAGACCCTCAGCAAAGCATCGGCCTCGGGGTTGTTCTCAAAGCGCATCGCCTCGGCGTTGTAGTAGAGGATCTTCCCCTTCTGCGTCATGGCGATATTTCCGAGCAGCGCAGCTTCCGTCATCGGGCCGCCGTAGGACCAGGGCGCACCGGCCGGCTTCTTAGCCTTTGCGGATTCCAGCCAGTCCGACCAGTGATTGAACGGCCGCGGCAGCGTCTTGGGCACCTTGGCTGCTTCCTTCTCCAGCTCCTCTGGGAATATCCTCACCTTGGTGGGAGTACCCCAGGTCACGGGCTTGTACTCGCCTGTGGAAGCCGTAAGCGGAAGGCTAGCGTAGATGGGTCCGTACACGATCGCGCCCTGGCTGCCGAAGATGATCCCGCCTCCCGCCGGCGGCAGGAAGTCGTTCTCCTTGAAGCCCTTCGGCAGCGGAATGTCGCCGCTCTCCGGACCGTAGTGCCACACGATCGCCATCGACGGCCTCTTGCCGCGCGCAGGGAAATCCCAGCGCACCGCGGCGCAGTTCGCGTGGAGCTGCTGCTGCTTCTTGTAGTCGTACTTGGAGTCAGGCCGCGCCTCGATCTTCTCGGGCAGACCGGGGTCCAACGCCCAGTACACCGGGTCGAACGAGTGGCAGCAGTAGTCGCCCAGCACGCCGTCGCCGAAGTCACGCCAGCTGCGCCACGGTCCGAGCAGGTACTCGGGGTTGTAGGGCCGCTCAGGCGCCGGGCCGAGCCACAGATCCCACTTCACTTCCTTCGGAACCTCGTGCCTCTCGCCGAGAATCCTCGGGATGTCCTTTTCGTAGTCGTAGTATCTTCCGCCGGCGGTGATGTTCTGGAATATGTGGACCTCGCGCACCGTGCCGATGAGCCCCGAACGGATCCACTCCACAATGAGCCGGCAGTCTTCTGAAGAATGCCCCTGGCAGCCGGTCTGCGTCGTGACCTTGTACTTCTTCTCGGCCGCCTGCATGGCGCGCACTTCCTCGACCGAGTGGCACAGCGGTTTCTCGCAGTAAACGGCCTTGCCGCGCTTCGCCGCCGCAATGCATATGGGGGCGTGCGTGTGGTCGGCCGTGGCCACCATCACTGCGTCGATATTCTTGTCCTCCTCGTCGAGCATGATGCGCCAGTCGTCGTAGCGCTTTGCCTTCGGAAACTCCTTCACCATGTCGCTGGCGAGCGGATAGCGCTGACCTTCGAGCTGCCTCCAGTCGACGTCGCACAGTGCGACGACGTTGTGCTGGAGGTTGGCAACCTCCCGGAGGTCGTAGGAACCGCGCCTGCCGATGCCGACGAACGCGACGTTGAGCTTTTCGCTGGGAGGAACTGCGCCACCCAGGCCGAGCACCCGGCTGGGGAGGACCGTGAAACCAGCGATCCCGGTTGTGGCGCCGATCATTTGCCGCCGCGAAATCTTGTCCATCCTTCCTTCCTTAACCTTAAGTACGCAATCAAGTGTAGCGCTCATCCCTGCGGAGGCGAAATCCGGGAGAACCCGGAGACGCCGAAGCCGCGGATTCCCGCTCTGCAGCCGGTTGCTGCACCCGGCGTGCACCCGAACGTATCCTCAGATATAGGCGTCTCTGGCATCGCCCTCGTTTCCCGGGCCCTCTCGATTTAGCGCTCCGATCGCCGCGCGCACGTGCCGCGATCGGTTGAGCTTACAGTCTTCTAGCCCCCCTTTGAGGGCTCTTATATCACCTCATTTGCGCATATGGAACGGAAACTAGAATGCGCGGCTTCAGAGCGCCGCGCGCCAGCGACATGGATGCGCCATACAGGGTTTCTGCGGCGGCGGAGTGCGGACACACACGAATACTGGGACCCATGCAGAAGCACGGATTGCCATCCGCCACTGCTCGCGAGGGCAACCCACCGGCTGCCGTACCGCGATTTCTGCTGTCGCCCAAAGAGATCCGAGCCATGGCCGACCGCTTTCCCATGCCCCTGTTGCATTATGTGCAAGACTATTTGCGCTTGGGTGACAGCACGGAATGTAGCAGTCGCCGTCTGCTAAGTCAAGCGCTTTTTCCTGGTCTCCCAAGCCGTCCATTCGGGTGTGCGCTAATGCGGGTATAGCGGTCCCCGCATTGGGGTACTGCGCCTGCTTGACTCCTCGAGGAGCGTGTCCGGCGCTGGCGGTGGATCAACTGGACCATGGGCCGCCTCCTCGTATGTTGCGCTATGTGAAATAGGTCAAGCGCCATGAGAAGCGACACGCGACAAAGAGATGCGATAATAAGCCGATTGTTCGGGCCTTTTGCGCCGGCCGCGCGGCCCCTGCCACGCCGCTTACGCACCGGCGCCTGCCCGGAGGTGCGAGGCGAATGCCAAGAATCCGAGGACTTAGATACTGGATGATCGGGCTCATCATGTTGGGCTCGGTCATGAACTACCTGACGCGGAGCACGCTCGCCGTGGCTGCTCCGACCGTCCTGGAAGAGCTGAAGATCTCCACGCAGGAATACTCGTGGATAGTCGGAGCATTTCAAGGCGCCATCATGCTGCAGCCGCTGTGCGGGCTTGCGCTGGACATGATCGGCCTGAAGATCGGGCTTGCGCTGTTCGTAGCAGCCTGGTCGATGATCAACATGGCGCACGGTTTGGCGAACAACTGGCAGACGCTCGCGGGACTGCGCGGGTTGATGGGTTTCGCCGAGGGGTCCGCCAATCCCGCCGGCATGAAGGCGACTGCGGAGTGGTTTCCCGCGAGGGAGCGCGGGCTTGCAAGCGGCATCTACAACATCGGGGCGTCGTTCGGCTCGATGCTGGCGCCTCCGCTCGTAGCCTGGGCCATCCTGGCCTACAACTGGCGCATGGCATTCGTCATCACGGGAGCGATGGGGCTGGCGTGGCTGGTGCTGTGGCTTCTGTTCTACCAGCCCCCCGAAAAGCATCCCTGGCTCTCGGCGAAGGAAAAGGAACACATCATCTCCGGGCAGGAGAAGCATCTTCAGAGCGACGGAAGGAGGCCCTCGATTCTCAGCATCGCCAAGATGCGGAACTTCTGGGGCATCGCCATCCCGCGATTCCTCGCCGACCCCACCTGGGGCACGCTGACGTTCTGGCTTCCGCTGTACCTGACACAGGTCAGGAAGATGAACCTGCAGGAGATCGCGCTCTTTGCCTGGATGCCGTTCCTTGCGGCCGACTTCGGCTGCATGTTCGGAGGCATGATCAGCATGAGGCTCCAGAAGAGCGGAGTCAGTCTGATCAACGCGCGCCGCTGGGCGTTCACGGTGGGCGCGCTGCTGATGATGGGAGTCGGGTTCGTTGGATATGTTGAGAGCCCGTATGCGGCGATCGCCCTGTTCAGCCTGGGCGGCTTCGCGCACCAGACGCTCTCGGTGACGGTGATCACGATGGCATCCGACCTGTTCCGGAAGAATGAGGTCGCCACCGTCGCCGGCATGGCCGGTACCTGCGGCAATGCCGGACTGTTGCTCTTCTCGCTCGCTATCGGCGCGCTGGTTGCGACCATCGGATACGGGCCGTTCTTCATCTGCCTGGGCGTGCTGGACCTGATCGGCGCGGCGGTGCTCTGGACCGTTGTACGCGAACGCAAGGAAGAGGCCGCACCCGCGGCCGCATAAACGCTGGAGGGAACTGCTATGGCGGCTACCACAATTCGCAATCCGATTCTGCCCGGTTTCAACCCGGATCCGTCCATACTCCGGGTCGGCGACGACTACTACATCGCAACATCGACGTTCGAGTGGTATCCCGGCGTTCAGATACACCATTCGCGGGACCTGGTCCACTGGCGCCTGCTCACGCGGCCGCTGCGCCGCGCCTCGCAGCTCAACATGCTGGGCGATCCCGATTCGTGCGGCATCTGGGCGCCATGCCTGACTTACTCGGATGGCCTGTTCTACCTCGTCTACACCGACGTGAAACGGTATGGCCGCACATCGGTGGGCGGAGCCTCGGGCGCGTCCTTCAGGGATTTTCACAACTACCTGGTCATGACCGACCGCATCGACGGCGAATGGTCCGACCCTGTATACCTGAACAGCAGCGGCTTCGACCCTTCGCTGTTCCACGACGACGACGGCCGCAAGTATCTTGTCAACCAGCTCTGGGATCACCGCCCCGGCCATAACCGTTTCGCGGGCATAGTGATCCAGGAGTACTCGCCGAGCGAGCGCCGGTTGATCGGCGAGCGGCGCAACATCTTCAAGGGAACGCCGCTATGGCTGACCGAGGGCCCGCATCTGTACAAGCGGGGCGGTTACTACTACCTGCTCACAGCCGAGGGCGGCACCGGATGGGGCCACGCCGTCACGTTTGCGCGCTCGCGCAACCTGATGGGACCGTACGAGCTGCATCCTCAGAACCCGATACTCACGTCGCGGAATCGTCCCGACGCCGAACTCCAGAGGGCCGGGCACGCCGACCTGGTCGAGACGCAGACCGGACAGACGTACATGGTGCACCTGTGCGGCCGGCCGCTGCGGCGCCGCGGGCGCTGCACGCTGGGGCGTGAGACGGCAATCCAGCTTATGGAGTGGTCGGCCGACGGGTGGCTGCGCACGGCCACGGGCGATGTCGTGCCGCAGGTGGAAGTGCCCGCTCCGGATCTGCCGCCGCATGTGTTTCCCGAGCCGCCCGCGCGCCACGACTTCGACTCGCCCGAACTGCCCATCGAGTTCCAGTGGCTGCGCTCGCCCTGGCCCGAGGAGCTGTTCAGCCTTACCGAGCGCCCCGGCCACCTGCGCCTGTTCGGACGCGACACGCCGGGCAGCCTCTTCAAGCAGGCGCTGGTCGCGCGGCGGCAGCAGTCGCACTGCTTCAGCGCGGAAACCGTGGTGGACTTCGACCCCGAGCACTACCAGCAAATGGCCGGGATGATCTACTACTACAACGGCGCGAAGTTCCACTACATGTACATCTCGCGCGACGAGGAACTCGGCAGGCACATCCGCGTAATGTCGGCGCTGCCGGACTCGGTGGTGGCAGACGCGTTCACCGCGCCCATCGCGATCCCCGATGGCCCCGTCCAGATGCGCATGGAAGTGGACGAGGAGCGCCTGTATTTCGCGTTCCGCGTTGGAGACGGAGACTGGCGGTGGATGCCTGATCACTTCGATGCGAGCATTGCTTCGGACGAGGCGGCGGCTCCCGGCACACCTAACTTCACCGGCGCGTTCGTGGGCATGTGCTGCCAGGACATGGCCGGCACGCGGCGTCACGCGGACTTCGACTACTTCGAGTACCGCGAGCGCGAGTATGTAGTGGACCCGCGCACGCGATAGCGGGCGGTCTGTTTCATGCGCGCCGCTCCCGCTGAGCGGCGCGCACGTTCACTCCATCGAGTCTGCCGGCCCGGCCCGGTCCCGGAGGCGGCGAGGGTTCGGATGGGCTTCGAACTCGTGTGAAGCCGCTTACTCCTTTCCAAACACGGTGAACTCGATAACGCCGATCGGAACCTGCGGCGGCCCGCCGGTGATAACGAGGCGCACGAAGCGCGCGCGAACGGGAGGTATCTCGTCGAAGGTGATGTTGAGGTCCTCCTTATTCTGCGTGCGGTCGAGAACGGTCCTGAACTCGCGGCCATCACGCGACGCTTCGATCCTGTACTGGTAAGGCCCCGGTTTGATGCCGCGCTTGAAATCGAGCCCGTTGTCGGACCAGAGGATCCGGGCGCTGTCGATCGTGTACTCCTGGATCAGGTCCACCTCGAGCGAGGGCTGCGCGTCGCCTGGCGCGGCTTCCCACCACGTGCGGATGTAGTTGTCGATCGCGTACTCGGGATCGCGGCCCGGCGCGGAACTACTCGCCTTGAACGTGAACTTGTTCACGGTGAGCGGCATCGATCCGGAGCTGTTGTCCTCCCAGGGGCGCGCCTTGACGCCGGGCGCCCACTGGGGCGTCTCGGTGGGTCCGTTCATGATCATGTTGCCGGCGGCGTCGAAGCCCACGGGGTCCATCGCAATCCGGCGCTCGAAGCGTTCGCGAATGCGATAGAGCACGTGGTAGAAGACCCAGTAGGTGCCGTTGGGACCTTCGACCACGCTGTGGTGCGCACTGCCGTTCAGCAGGCCCTTCCGGTCCACCAGGATGGGGCTGCGCGGGTCGTACTTGTACGGTCCCAGGGGCTTGTCGGACGTGTACACCCCGACCGCGTACGTCTTCCACTCGGTGCCCGGCGCAGAGTACTGCAGGTAGTAGCGCCCCTTGTACTTCGTCACCCAGGGGCCTTCGATCCACGTCGTGCTGGAGACCTCGTTGAAGTCGCCGTAACGCTCCCACACGTGCGACGGCTCATACTTGAACAGGTGCGTGCGGGGCCCCTTGAACTTCGTCAGGTCCGCGGGATCGAGTTCCACTCCGAAGATTCCGCGGCCCTCGCGCCCGGACCAGTACAGGTACACGCGGCCGTCGTCGTCGCGGAACAGCATGGGATCGAACGGGACGAAGCGCCTGCCGTTCTCGTCGACGATGTTGCCCATCGGCTGCCAGGGGCCGAGCGGGTCTTTGGCGCGGTACAGGCCGATGTCGTTCGCGGTCAGGTAAAACGCGCCGTTGTGCTCCATAACCGTCGGCGCCCAGATCACGTCATCCCTGACGCCCGGCAAGGTCATCTCCTGGTAGTGCCAGTTGACCATGTCGGTGGACCACCACGCCATTCCGTTCGAGGGATACATGTACCACTTGTCCTTGACGCGGATGACGGTGGGATCGGCTGCGGACCGCATGTCGCGCCCGCCGCGGGTCTGCAGAGGGTATTGCGGCAGCGGAAGCGGATTACAGTAGCGTAGCGGCTGCGGCGCTCCAGTCTGCGCGCACAACAGCGGCACGGCCAAGAAGCAAAGTGCCAGTCTCATAGGAAGCTATTCTGGCGCAGTCCGGGCCGCC
>JBLNBX010000259.1:0-22482 GCA_050260275.1 bacterium | reverse complement strand
GAGCGTGATGCCCCAGGAGCGGTGGAACATGCGCAGCGAGAAAGCCCCCTGTGCACGCGTCACCTGGTTGTGGTACAGCTCCATGGGGTTTATGGCGCGGCTGCCGAACTGGTCGTCCTGCGCGTAAGGGCCGAAAACGGAAGTAAGTAACACACGGGCGCGACGGCCCTTCGGATGTACGGTCAAAAAACTCTCCTCTTGGCTCAGGAAGCGCGCGGACGCGCCACCCCTCCGAGATTTGACTTCAGAATAGCAGTTTCGGACCTTGTAACACGTGAAAAATCGTGCGCGAGGCCAGAAACAGTCCAATGGTACGGGTGCCTGCGCACCGTCAACAGGCGTTTGCTCAGGCGCCGCCCCCCGCTGGCGTTAGAAATAAAGCTAACTCCGCCGCGGCGGAGCTTCGCTTACCCGGCTATAGCGTCTAGCGCTCCCTCGAAGTCGCGCAGCAAGTCGCGCCAGTCCTCTATGCCGACTGATATTCGCACAAGGCCGTCGGTTACGCCCGCAAGATCCTGCTCCTGCTGCGAGAGGCCCGAGTGCGTGGTGCTTTTCGGGTGGCAGACCAGGGTTTCGACGCCTCCGAGCGAAACCGCGATGTGCGCCAGCTTCAGGTTGCGCAGGAACTGGAAGGCCGCCTCGCGGCTGCCCAGTTCAAGCGAGATCATCGCTCCGGGGAACTCACACTGCGCCAGCCGGATGCGGATCTGGTCCGCGTCGTCGAACAGCGAAGGATAAAAAATGCGCTTGACGCGCGGGTGGCGGTCCAGGCGCTCGGCCAGCCGCTGCGCGTTTTTGCTCTGGCGGTTCATCCGGAGCGCGACGGTGGGCAGGCGGCCGTTTAGCATCCAGCACTCGTCAGGAGGCAGGATGTTGCCGAACAGCATACGGTGCGCGAAGAGCGGCTTCATGAGGTCGGGGTTCTTGGCCAACACGGCGCCGGCGATCAGGTCGCTGAAACCGGACAGGTACTTTGTCGCGGAGTACACCACCAGGTCCGCCCCGTGCAGGAGCGGATGCTGGAAGACCGGCCCGAGCAGCGTGTTGTCGACCACGACGAGTGGATGAGCAGGGTGTTCGGCGGCGGCCACGGCGGCGCGGCGGATGTCGGTCATCGTGAGCGTGGGGTTCGCGGGCGTCTCAATGAAAACGATCGCCGGATTCTCGGCGGACCTGATGGCGGATTCGAGCATGTCGCCATGTCCCGCTGGAACACCGGCGCTGTGCCAGCCTAAGGGCTCGAGAACATCATGGATCAGGCGTGCTGTGCCACCGTAAAGGGGCACGGTGAAGACGATGGTCGAGCCCGGCTTTGAGAACGTCATGAATGTGGTGAAGATGGCCGCCATGCCGGAGTTGAACACCAGCGCGGCTCCGGCGCCCAGTTCGAGCGGAACTATCTGGTCCTCCAGGATTTCGGCGTTGGGGTGATTGAGGCGGGCGTAGATGAGGTCGCCGCGTTCGCCTGGGCGCGGCTCGCGGCGTCCGGCGGCGACATCGAAGGCGTACTCGGCGGCTTCGGGGCTAGAGAAGACATAGGTCGAACTGCGGAAGACGGCGGGGCGGGCTGAACCGACCGAGAGCGCGGGGTCGAAGCCGCGCGTGATGATCTCGGTGCGCGGGTGCAGTGAACCGTGCTTCTGATGGTGTGACACAATCGCCTCCCACAGGGAGTGTAATGCCCACTGTGAGGTGGTGCGAAACAAATTTTCATCCAGAGTGGCTCACTACCTACGGTGGGGACCTCGACGGACCCTGGGCGAATCCCTCAGTATCATGCGGGTATTACCCGCAAACGGCGTGAATGCTAGTATGTCTTACCGAATGGATTCACGCGCGAAGACGGTAGCGGCGGTTCCGGACGGGCGGCCGCAGCGTCTCCCGTGGGCTGCGATCGCGTGGTTCGGCGCGTTGCTGGTGGCCTGCTACGCCCCGGTGCTGTACCGGCTGGTTCATCAGTGGTACACAGACGCGGACATGGGGCACGGCTTCTTCGTGCCCGTGGTGGCTGCCTACATCGTCTGGCAGCGGCGCGAAAAACTGCTGGCCGTGAAGGCGGCTCCGACCTGGTGGGGACTGGCGCCGCTGGCCTGGGGCGCGCTCCAGTTATACGCGGCTACGCTCGGCGCGGAGCTGTTTCTGGCGCGCACGGCGTTCATCATCTCGCTGATCGGGATCGTGCTGCTTCTGGGCGGGTGGCAGGTGCTGCGGCTGATGGCATTCCCGCTGGGGCTGCTGTTCCTGATGGTGCCGATTCCGGCGATCATCTATAACCAGCTCACGTTCAAGCTCCAGCTTCTGGCGAGTTCGCTAGCGGAGTTCTCGTTGAACGCGCTGGGCGTCCCGGTTCTGCGCGAGGGCAACATCCTCGAACTCTCGACGCAGCGGCTGTCGGTGGTGGAGGCGTGCAGCGGGATACGCTCGCTTCTGACGCTGGCGTTCCTGTCGCTTGTCTACGCATACTTCTTCGACCGCAAGGTGTGGATGCGCGGCGCTCTGCTGGTGGCAACGGTTCCGATCGCCATCTCCGCGAACGCGTTCCGCGTGACGCTGACGGGACTGATGACGGAGTGGAACCCGGAACTGGCCGAGGGCCTGTTCCATCAGCTCGAGGGCTGGGTGATCTTCATGCTCGGGTTCGCGATGCTCATGGCGGCGCACTTGGTGATTAACAGGGTGTACGGGAGCCTGAATGGGCGCAAATAACGCATTGGGTTTCCTGCGCGGCAGGCATGCGGCGATCCTGAGCGTGGTGCTGGCGGCGCAGATGGCGGGGCTGTACGCGATCTCGAAGCAGGAGGTCGTGCCGCTGCGCCAGCCGCTGGCGACCTTTCCGGCGGCCGCCGGCGCGTGGACGATGGTGCGCGAGGAAGCTCTGGACGAGGCGACGATGGACGTGCTGCGGGCGGACGAGGTGCTCTCGCGTACGTACTACAACAACGAGAAGCGCGAGGCAGCAAGCCTGTTCGTGGCCTACTTCAAGTCTCAGCGCACGGGCCAGACCCCGCACTCGCCGAAGAACTGCCTGCCGGGCTCGGGATGGGAACCGTCGGAGTCGGGTTTCTTGCCGGTGGAGATACCAGGGCGCGCCGAGCCTATTGTCGTGAACCGGTATCTGGTGTCGAAAGGCGAGTCGCGGAGCGTGGTCCTCTACTGGTATCAAACGCCGCGGCGCGTGGTCGCCAGCGAGTACATGGCCAAGATCTACATGGTGGCGGACGCGATCCGCTACAACCGTACCGACACGGCTATGGTCCGCGTGGTCGTACCGGCCGGCGCGGACGCGAACGCCGCGACGGAAACAGCCAAAGATTTTGTGCGATCCATATTCAACGAGGTCAGCACGTTCCTTCCAGTCTGACGTGCTGTACCCTTTCTTGTTTCCGGTTTAGTGACGCCTGCAGGCTCTGATAGGATGTAGAGTTCGATTGAACCCAGAGAAGATGCCTATGTTTCGAAGCGTGCTGGCATGTGGTTGCTTGGCGTGGGTTCTCTTCGCCGCCGGGTGCGGTCAGGATGACGACACGATCAGGACCGCGATGCAGGTGCGAATGGGCGAGACGGCGAGGCTGGGCGCACTGGCCTACACGGTAACCGAGGTGGAGTGGCTGGATCAGCTCGGCTCCGGCGCCGGCGCGCGGCTCCCCAAGCACCGTTTTCTAGCGATACGGATGAGCGTCACCAACGGAGGCGCGCGCCAGTTCGCCATTCCCAACGCAGAGCTGCTGGATTCGCGCGGCGAGTCGCATCCGGAACTCGTGGACGCCTCGGATTTGCCGGAGTGGTTCGGCGCACTTCGGACCATCGAACCGGGACAGACAGAGCACGGCCGGGTCGTCTTCGATGTTCCCATCGGAGCGTACCGCCTGAAGGTGATGGAAGATGCCGATCCCGGCCAGGCGCAGGCGGCGCTAGTCGACATCCCATACCAGCCGCACTCGCTTCTGCCAGGACAAGGGGAGCGCCCGCTGCCGCGCGTAACGCAGTAAACCAGTAGTATGCGAGCAGTTCTTGCGTTTGCCGTTCTGTTGTGCGGCGCAGCCGCGGCCCAGGAGCTGCGGATCGTGAGGCCCGCGCTGCGGCAATACGAGGACGGGCCGGTGATGGCCGCAAGCCAGACGCTCGGCCCGGGCGAAACGGTTTTCTTCAGCTTCCAGGTGGGCGGGTACAGGCGATCTCCGGAGGGGCGCGTTAACCTGCACTGGTCCGTGGACGTGCTGGACGCCGAGGGTGTGAAGCTCGTCGAGAGCGTCGAGAGGGATATCGACACGGATCTCTCCGCCGAGGACAAGGAGTGGATGCCCATCGGGCGGCATACGTTCATGATTCCGCCCATCGTGCCGCCGGGTCCCTATAGGCTCGTGGTGAAGGTGAACGACAGGCTCGCGGGCTCGGAAGCGAAAGAAGAGATCACGCTAATGGTTCGCGGGCGGGAGGTGGCTCCCAGCGATACGCTCGTGGCGCGGAACTTCCGGTTTCTGCACTCGGAAGATGACCCCGTTCCGATGCGCGAGCCGGTGTACCGGCGGGGCGACACCATCTGGGCGCGCTTCGAAATCGCCGGTTACAAATTCGGCGAGCGGAACGGCATCGACGTGACGTATGGAATCGCGGTGGCCGATGCCGAAGGGAAGGTGCTGTTCGAGCAGCCCGAGGCGGCGGCGGAGCAGAAGGAATCGTTCTACCCGCAGAAGTACGTGCCCGGAGTTGTAAGCGTGACGACGCAGAAGAACACGAACCCGGGCGAATACTTCCTTGTCCTGACACTCAGGGACGCGGTCGGCGGGCAAACCGCCGAGGAGCGGCACGGATTCAGGCTGGAATAGCGCCGGCCGCTTGAGCCAGAACCGCCCGCCAGCCGCGCCGCAGTTGTCAGCCGTGGGCCTCTCCGCGCAGCCAGCCGTCGATCATCTCCGCGGCGCGAGCGCCTTCGGCTACCGCCTGAACAACAGTCGCGCCGCCGTTCACGATGTCTCCCGCGGCGAAAACGCCGGGCCGCGTTGTCTGGAACGCGCCATCGAGCGTGCGAACCAGGCCCGAGCGCGAGAGCTCGACGCCCGCGAGCGCGGAGCTCAATTCAGGATCGGCCTGCTGCCCGATTGCCTCGATCGCCAGGCTGGCCGGCAGCACATGTTCGGTGCCCGGAATGGGCTGCGGCGTGCGCCGGCCGCCAGCGCCGGGAGCGCCCAGACGCGTGCGGACGACTTTCACTCCCGTCAACCGGCCCGCATTGTCAACAACGTAATCGACCGGCGCGGTCAGGATCAGGAAATTGACGCCTGCGGCGATGGCCGCGTCGCGCTCGTTCGGCCAGGCCGGCATCTCGGCGAAGGACCGGCGGTAGACGATGGAGACGTCCTCCGCCCCGCCTCGCTTCGCCGCGACGGCCGCGTCGATCGCGGCATTGCCTCCTCCGAGCACGAGCACGGTTCCGGAACACCTGCCGCCCTGCTTCATACACGCAAGGAACTCGAGCGCGCCGATGACGCCCGAAGCGGGGCGTGTGGCGCCGGGAAGCGCAACCGACTTGCTCAGCCCCGGAGCCAGCAGCACCGCGTCGAAGCCTTCGGCGAGCACGTCATCCAGCGTGTAGCCCGGGCCGAGCTGCACGTTGCTGCGGTGTTCGCCGACGCCGCTCGAGGCGAGAACGTCGCGCCCTTCACGCTGCATGATTTCCTCAGGCAGGCGAACGGCCGGTATGGTCTGCTGCGCGACGCCGCCGAGCGCGGAGCCGCCGTCGAACAGCGCAACATGGTGGCCCTTACGGGCAAGCGCGGCGGCTGCGGAAATGCCCGCGGGACCAGCGCCTATGACAGCAACGCGCCTGCCTGACGCCGGAGCGGACGGCCGCGGCTCGGCGGCCCATCCTTCCTCGACGGCCTTGCGCGATACCCATTGCTGGAGATGCCGTATGGGAACCGGCTCGCCGTAGAAGCGGTTGATGCAGCGCGGCTCGCAGAGCGTCTCGGCGGGGCAGACAAAACCGCAGACGGCGGCGAGCGCGTTGCGGCTGCGGATGCTCTCGTAAGCTTCGCGGTAGCGGCCCGCGGCGATGTGTCCGATGAACTCCGGAATGGGGACGGCGGCGGGGCAGCCCGCGATGCACGAGGGGTCGTTGCACTGGCGGCACGTCGCGGCCATCGCGGCGATGGTGTCGGGGGCGTTGGCGCGGCCTTCCTTGTAGATAGGCTCGTAGATCGCGGCGTCCCGGGGCACGCAGCCCGCCGTCCCTCCATCGCGCATGATCTGGGTGCAGGCGGAGCAGGCAACGCACACGCGCTCGACATCGGGCGCGCGTCCGGCGGCAAGGTCGCGCGGGAGGTCGGGATAGGCGAACGCCATGCGGCCGAGTCCAACCAGAGAGACCCATCCGTTGCGCACGGACGCCGCGGCCACGTTCGGCAGAAACTGCCGCAGCCAGGAGTAACCGCCGCCCACGACGAGCATATCCGGGAACTCCTGCTGGATGCGGCGCACGATGGAGATGAACCGCGCCACTCCGGCAAGCGGGTGTTCGTCCGGTACGTAGCCGCCCGCCACCGGAATGTCGAACGGCCGGTTCACGTGCGGGTTGTAGTAAGGATTGCCGATCGTTATGTTCACGAGCGGCGCTCCGCTCGCGCGGAGGAAACGCACGAGTTCGACGGGTTCCGAGAGATCGGGCTTTGATACGTCGTTGCGATCGACGCCGAAGCCGTACGGGTACGGCATCGCGTCATAGACGTTCATGCGCGAGGTCACGATGAGCCCGGGCACGGCATCGCGGATCTTCATCACGACGTTGCGGAAGAACCGGGTGCGGTTCTCGAACGAACCGCCGTAGCGGCCCTCGCGCGTGTGCGAGGCGTGCAGCTCGGAGACGAGGTAGCGATGGCAGGCTTTGACGTCAACGGCGTCGAAACCAGCGGCACGGGCGAACCGCGCGGCATCCACATAGGCGTCTTCGAGGCGCTCGAGTTCGTCGTCCGTGACGAGTGGGTAGTCGGGACCGAGCTTGTGGATGGGGTCGAGGTAAGGCGAGCGGTGCGCGATGACAGGCCGGGGCGCCCGCTCCGGCCGGCTGTAGCGGCCCGAGTGCGTTAGCTGCACTACCGTGAAGGGGCGAGTGGGCGCGGCTGCGATGCTCTCCTCGAGCATTCGCGCAAATGCCGGAACATTGTTCCGGTGCAGCCAAAGCTGGCGGGGATTGGCGCGGCCCTCGGGCACGACCGCGGTGGCCTCGAACCACAGCAAGCCCGCTCCTCCTGCGGCGAAACGGCGATAGCGGCGCAGGGTCAGTTCGCCGGGCGAGCCATCCGGCAGGCCGTCACAGCCCTCCATCGGGAGCACAACGAAGCGGTTGGGGAGGCGCAGCGCGCCGCAGCCGGCGGGTTCGTTGAGCGGCGATACATCCGCGTCGGTTTGAATTTCGAGCCCTAGCGCGACGATTGCTGCATTAAGTGCATCTAACGATTTGAAGTGGAAGGATTCGTGGCCGGGCATGAAAGGCCGCTTCGCCAGAGACACGTATCGCTGCGGACGTGTAACTAACCGCCCGCAGCGGACGCCGTACAGGTAAGCATTAAGCCTGACGCCGATCGTGAGATCGGCGAGACCTAACCTAATGGGCGCGCTCGGGACCCCTGCCTGGGCGCGCCCAAACCTTTTTACACCGATATTCGCTTCCTGTCAAACAAATTGTGAGGGCATTGCCCGCCCCATTTCGTGGGGATTCAATCCGCGCAGTACCAAATAAGAAATTGCCAGCGGCAGACTCACAATCGGGGCGCGCACCCCGGCCGTTCGCGCCCGCGCAGGTGAGGGGTGAAACCCGCAGCGGCTCAGCGGCGGGGGCCGGAAGTTCTTCAGCTTCTATTGGGGTTGGCACAAAACGCGAAGCCCCGCGCTCACGCAACGGGGCTTCACTCAGAGGGGCAACGGCGCTCTGGGGAGCGCCATCGGGATGCTATTTGATATGAGTCTAGCCTAAGAAATGCCCGTTGTACCTCAAATTGCTTTCATGTGACGGGGGATTAACCTTCACTCAAGTTAATGGCAGAACCTTAAGGGATTCGCCGCACAGCATTCGCAAGCAAGCGCGCACGCAGCGGCTACGGGCGGACGTTCGGAAACTCCAGCCCGGGCAGCCGTTTCTCCTCCGGGCACGGCTGGAGCTGGCTTGCGGACAGCAGTCAGCTTCCGTCTGAACCCAGTGATAAGGCGCCTCGTATCAGGGCCCGACTTCAGTCGGGCCGGTAGTGCCACCACAATCGCAGGCTTCAGCCCCTGCATGAACACCATTGAGGACAGGGGCTAAAGCCCCTTTTCTAACTGCCCTCCTCGGCACGGCTAAAGCCGTGCCCTGATACGAACCGCGAATCAAATAGCGGCGGGTAACTAGGCCGCGGGCGAGGCGCTCGGCGCCGGGGTCGCCTCCGCACCGCCGGGCGGAACCCGCTCCAGGCTCGTCGCCTGGATGTAAATTGTCTCGTTCTGAAGCCGGCTGGCGGCTTCCTGCGGCAGACCCCATACCTTGCCGGGGTCGGCGGGCAGCCGGCTGATCTCACCGATGAGGGATACGTTGTCGCCCGGGGCCAGGGGCGGGATGGTGGTAGCCCTGACGAAGTACAGCCGCTCGCTGGTGCCGACAAAGAGGCCCTTGCCGGGATAGACAGTCCCCACGGGAACCGAGGCAAACTGCACCTCACGGCCGAGCCATTCCTGCCAGTCCGCGCCTATGCCGCCGAGATCGGCAAAGGCGGTGATAGGAGCGGCTCCCGCGGACTGCCTCGCGGCGGGGCGCTCTACTACGGCCGGACCGGCAGTCCAGGCGAAGATCAGCCAGATGCCCACTCCGAGGATAATCAGGACGACCACCCAGGTCACCCAGGCACTGCCGTGTCCCCCGCTGCGATCCTCCGGACCGTTCGGTCCCGCCATAGCATTTCCCTCCCACCCGGGCCGGCGACATTAAGACATGCAGCGCGGGCCCTCTTTCGCGGAAGTCTAGCATGGCGGGTCTGCGGAGTCGCTCAGGATTCGAGACCGGCCCGTTGGCGCGGCGAGCCGTAGAGGCACGGTCAGGAGTCGAGCTGCGGGCCGCCCTCGCTATCTGGCAGCGCGCGGCGGCGCTCCAGCCAGTCGGCGACCTCCCAGCAGACGAGCGCCCAGACCGCACCGGCCGTCCAGCCGGCCAGCACGTCGGTGGGCCAGTGCACACCCAGGTATATGCGCGTGAGTCCCACTGTGACAGTCACGAAGATCGCAACCGCCAGGACGAAGATCTTGATCCGCCTTCTCTGCTGCGACTTCGCGAGTAAGGCGCCGAGCGTGAGATAGGTTACCGCGGAGAGCATGGCGTGCCCGCTCGGGAAGCTGGCCTGGTAGGCGATGGTGCCGTGCGGAAACAGCTCCGGCCGCGGCCGGTCGAACAACGCCTTGAGCGCGGTGCTCAAGGCCGCACCACTCGCCACCGCGGCCCAGATGAACAGGGCCGTTCGCGTGCGCGCCGAGAGGATCAGAAAGATGCCCACCACGAGCGTCAGAAATCCGAGGAAAACGACGTCCCCAAGCGCCGTGATATCGCGCGCGGCCATCTGAACGTATGGTGGGCCGATCGGCTGCTCGATGTTGCCTGGATTACGCATCGCGAGCAGGATGGCGCGGTCCACGCGGTGCGTTTCATTTTCGGCGACCTCGTCGGCGATGGCTGCAAACAGCCAGATGCCCCCGGCCACTGCGGCGAGCGCGAGCAACAGCCGCGGCTCGATCAGGGCAAGCCGCTTGAGCTGAGTCGAGGTGGCTCGCAAGAGCCGGGCCGCCGCCATGCACGCATTGTAAGCGGAGGCGGAGCGCAGATGCCGGCGCAGGCGCGCAGCCTGAGTAAGAGCGGCGCACAAACGGCTGACATGTGCAGCGGCCCGGCGGCGGGACATCCTCCTGGGGGAGAATGTCACCAAGGGGGGCGGCGTGTTCTACATCCCTATTCTTCTCGGCAGCGTCCGCCGGGGGCGCGGCAGCGACAGGGCGGCCAGGTTCGTCGAAGCCAGACTTCGCGCGCACGCCGAAACCGAACTGCTCGACCTTCTCCAGTGCGACCTGCCCATCATGGAGGAGCGGCTGGAGTTCCAGGAGAGCCCGCCGCCGCGCCTGGAGGAACTGGGGCGCAAACTCGCCCGCGCCGACGCACTCGTGATAGTCAGCCCGGAGTACAACGGGGGCTACCCCGGAGTGCTGAAAAACACGCTGGACTACTTCTACCCCGAGTACCGCCGCAAGCCCGTGGGCATAGTAACCGTCTCGGGCGGCGGCTTCGGAGGCGTCAACTGCCTTGCGCAACTGCGGCAGGTGGTGCTGGCTCTCGGCGCATACCCCATACCTGCGGCGCTGCCGATATCGCGCGTGGGGCAGAGCCTGGCCGAGGACGGAACGCCGGCCGATCCCGCCTACGAGAAGCGGGCGGAAAAGTTCTTCGACGAGCTGCTGTGGATCACAGCGGCTCTGGCCCGCCAGCGCGCTGAAACATCCTGATCGCGGCGATTCCGGCCGCGCCTGCCGCGATGCAGGCGGGCGCGTTGGTCTCGTCGACGCCTCCGAGGGCGAGCACGGGGATAGATACCGCGCGGCAGGCTTCGCCAAGCTGCGCGAGACCGAGCGGGCTCCCGTAGCGCTCCTTGGAAGGCGTATGAAACACGGGGCCGAACACGGCGAAATCGGCGCCGGATTCGGCGGCCGCGCGCACGTCCGCCACGCTGTGGCAGGAAACAGCGATCAGGAATCCGGGCGGGGCGATGGCGCGGATGCGCGGAGGCGGAACGTCGTCCGACGTGAGGTGCACGCCGTGTGCGCCGCAGACCAGGGCGATGCCTGTATTGTGATTGACGAGGATCCGCGCGCCATACGGTTCCGCAAGAGCGACGGCTTCCGTCACCAGAGCCATAAGCTCGCGCGCGGGCAGGTGTTTCTCGCGAATCTGAATGCGATCGACGCCGCGGCTCAGGGCTGCGGCGATATAGCCGAGCACCGCGCGCACGCCGCCTGCGGAACGGCTGTCCGTTATGTAGTAGCGAAGCATCGGTTAGCGCTGCTTGCCGTGCCAGCACGCGACCTGATGATCACTGCCGGAGCCAGAATGAACCTCCGCGCCATGCACTCGGCGAGAACAGGCGCCATCCTAGCGCACCTCACCCGTGCCGGATCACCAGCACGTCTCCGTCCTTGACGATGTACTCCTTGCCCTCCAGCCGCAGCAGGCCCTTGTCGCGCACGCCGGCGTAGCCGTTGTTCTCCACCAATGCACGCCAGTTCGTCACCTCGGCGCGTATGAAGCGCTTCTCGAAATCGGTGTGGATAGCGCCGGCGGCCTTGACCGCGGTAGAGTTCACCGGGATGGTCCAGGCGCGGACCTCCGTTTCGCCGGCGGTAAGGAACGACATCAGCCCCAGGAGCGAGTATGTCGCGGACACCATGCGATCGAGGCCGGGCTCGGAGAGCCCGTAGCTGGCCAGGTACTCGCGTGCTTCCTCGCCCGACAGCTCGGCCAGTTCCGCCTCGATCTTGCCACAGACGGCCGTGACGGCAGTGTGCGGCTGCGCGCCCAGCGGACCGGCGCGGAACTCGTCCTCGATCTCGTGCAGGCGCGGCGCGTCGGCCTCGCCCAGGTTGAGCACGTACAGCATGGGCTTCTGGGACAGGAACTGGAACCCGCGGACGCGTTTCTCCTCGTCGCCGGACAGCTCCATGCTGCGCACCGGCCGGTTCGCCTCGAGCGTGGCGCGGACCTTCTGCAGCACCTCGAACTCCTGGTCGAGCTCAGGCGACTTCATCTTTTTGCGATCCTTCTCCAGCCGCTCGAGGCGCTTCTCGACCACAACGAGATCGCTGAGTATCAGCTCCACCTCGACGTTTTCGGCGTCGCGCTCGGGGCCGATCGAGCCGGCCTCGTGCGGCACGGCCTCGTCCTCGAACACGCGCAGCACGTGCGCGAAAGCGTCGGCCACTCGCAGCCCCGCCAGGAACGACGGGTCGCGCAACGCTTCCTTCGAGATGGCCGGCGTGTCGAGAAACTCCAACGTGGCGTGCGTCACTTTCGGCGGCTTAAAAATCTCGGCCAGAGCATCCAGCCGGGGGTCGGGCACTCGGGCCACGCCGATTCGCGTCTGCATGGAGCCGAGCCGGGACGCTTCGTGCGCGCCGGTGAGGATCGTGAAGAGAGATGTCTTGCCCACCATGGGCAGGCCGATGATCGCGGTTTTCATGTGAGCCGTTAGTGAACTGGCGCGGAGGTCACAGGGGGACTTCCACGAGCGTCAGTATCTCTTCCAGAATACGGTCGCTCGCGTCCGCCGTGCGCTGCGTGAGGGCGAGACGCGTGTTCACTACTACGCGGTGGGCGAAAACGGGAATGGCGAGGCGCTTTATGTCGTCGGGGATCACGTAGTTACGGCCCTCGAGAACCGCCAGCGCCTGCGCGGCCCGGTGCAGCGCCTGCGCTCCGCGCGGGCTCACGCCGAGCGCGAGCATCTCATGGGTGCGCGTCTTGTCGACGATGGCCAGTATGTAGTCGACCAGAGATTCGTCCACCGCTACGTTGCGCACCCAGCTCTGCAGCTCGATCACATCCGCGGCAGTGACTACGGGCTCGAGGTGCGCGCCGGGCATTCCGTTCACCTCGCGGAGGATGTCGCGCTCGCTCGCACGGTCCGGGTAGCCGATGCGGATGCGCATGAAAAAGCGGTCGAGCTGCGATTCGGGCAGGGGATAAGTGCCGTGGTGCTCGACGGGATTCTGCGTGGCGATCACCATGAAAGGCTGCGGCAGCTTGTAGGGCCGGCCGTCCACCGTGATCTGTTCCTCGTTCATCGCCTCGAGGAGCGCGGATTGCGTCTTCGGCGTGGTGCGGTTGATCTCGTCCGCCAGCAGGATGTTCGTCAGGATGGGCCCCGGCTTGAACTCGAACGCCTGAGTGTGCGCGTTGTAGATGGTGACGCCGATAACGTCGCTCGGCAGCATGTCGCTGGTGAACTGCAGGCGTTGGAACTGGCACTCCACCGAGCGCGCCAGCGCCTGCGCGAGCGTTGTCTTTCCGACGCCGGGGACATCTTCGATGAGCAGGTGCCCGCGGGCCAGGAGGCACACGAGCGAGAGCCGGATGACTTCCCGCTTGCCGCGTATCACAGAGCTGAGCGCTGTCTCTAGCTCTCCGAGACGGGCCAGCGCGGCAGGCGGCGCTTCAGGCTGAACACCAGGCGTCATGAGGCTCCATCATATCGGGCACGGCAGGCGGGCGCCAGTTCCATACCCTACAGAAACGCCATGGTCTTGACGCCGGAGACGTCGAACCGCTTGCGGCAGCGCATGTTCTTGCACATCACCTTGTCGTCGAGCAGCACCATGTAGCTCTGGGCCTTGAGGAAGCGGGCGCGATCCTCTTCGTTGGCTCCGCCGGACAGGCGATCCTTCTTCTGGCGCACTATCCAGCGCAGGCCATACGTGTTCGGAGTCCGGCAGAACGGACAGGTTAATTCCGCCGACTTGGTCGTCTCGGATTCGTTGAAGAAAGCGCGTTCGTTCATTGAGGCCGCTATCCCGATTGTACGCAGCCCCGGCGCGCAGCGCGCATCCCGAACGCCCAGCCAGCCGGCGGCGAATCACCCGTACCTGAGCGCGTAAAGCAGTGCGCGAACGGGCCGGATGCGCCCGTCAGGCGCGCTCCGCCTCCTCGCTGGCCTGGCGGAACTGCCAGCTCCAGGCATTGAAGGTGCGGAAGGCCCGCGCGATGTCGTCGTCCGTGAGGCCCAGAGTGCGAAACTGCTTCGTCAGCGCGCCCGTATTGGCCGTTTCCGATGGCCCGAAACAGCCATAGCAGGCGCGCCCGTAGCGCGGGCACAGCGCTCCGCAGCCGGTCTGCGTGACCGGCCCCATGCAGGGGAGGCCGCGGGCGACCAGCACGCACACGTTGCCGCGCCGCTTACAGACGATGCAGACGCTCTGCGTCGGGATGTTCGGCTTGCGCCCGGCCAGCGTCGCCGAGATGAACTCGATGAGATGCCGCTTGCTGATAGGGCAGCCGCGCAGCTCATAGTCGACCGGCACGTGCTCGGCAATCGGCGTGGACATCTTGAGCGTCTGAATGTAATCCGGGTGGGCGTAGACCGTTCGCACGTAGTCGGCGACGTCCGCCCAGTTGCGCAGCGCCTGAATGCCGCCAGAGGTGGCGCAGGCGCCGATCGTCACCAGCACGCCGCACTGCCGCCGCACCTGCTGTATGCGCTCGGCGTCGTGGTGGGTGGTTATAGACCCCTCGACGAGGCCGATGTCGTATGGCCCCTTGAGCATCGTGCTGGTGGCCTCGGGGAAGTAGACGATGTCCATCGCCCCGGCGATGTCCAGCAGCTCGTCTTCGCAGTCGAGCATCGTTAGCTGGCAACCGTCGCAGGAGGCGAATTTGAAAACGGCGATTCTCGGTTTGGCCATGTCAGAGCTCGTATTTTTCCAGCCAGGGCTGCATCTGTTCGTAGGAGAAGATGGGGCCGTCCTTGCACACGAAGTACGGGCCGAGCTGGCAGTGCCCGCAGAAACCGAGCGCGCACTTCATATTGCGTTCCATCGAAAGATAGATGTCGGATTGCGGCAGGCCCCTGCGTTCGAGTTCCCGGATGACATAGCGCATCATGATCTCCGGGCCGCAGATCATGGCCGTAGTGCGGCCCGGATGCAGACGCACGTACTTGAAAAGGGTCGTCACGACGCCGACGTAGCCGCGCCAGTTCACGCCACCGTAATCCACCGTCATCAGCACCTGCGTATCCGGCTGGCGTCCCCACTCGGCAAGCTGCTTGCGGTACAGCAGGTCCCTGGGGCTGCGCGCGCCGTACATGATGATGAGGCGGATGTAGTCGTCGCGGTTGCGAAGTATGTGGTGGATGGCCGGCCGAAGCGGCGCCAGCCCGATGCCGCCGGCAACAATCAGCACGTCGCGCCCGCGCGCCTCCTCAACGGGCCAACTGGTTCCGAACGGGCCGCGGATGCCGATGCTGTCGCCGGGCTTGCGGTGCACGAGCGCGTGCGTCGCCTTTCCTACGGAGCGAACCGTATAGACGAGCTTGCCGCCGTCGTAGGGATCGCCGCTGATGGAAATGGGCAGCTCGCCGATGCCGAAGACGTACAGCATGGAGAACTGTCCGGGCGCGAACCCGGCCAGGGGCTGCGGCCCGCGCGGCTCCACCGTCAGCGTGAAGGTGTCGTGCGTTTCTTTCAGGACGGACGCCACTCGCGCCGGCTGCATGTGCGGCGGCGGCATCGGCGCGGGCGTGGTTACGGGTTGAGTCATACCAGCTTGGACCCCCGGGGCGCGTACATATCGATGAGCTGCATGCGCGTTGCTTGCAGCCGCTCGGCCACGACGCGCAGCAGGCGCTGCATGACTGCGTAGCCGAAGGCCGGCTCCTGCTCGCAAAGCTGCCGCAGCCGCTGCCCGTCGAACGCAAGTGCCCGCACGGGCTCGAGCGAACGCGCCTGAAAATGCTTGCCCTCCGCCGAGACCACGGACGACCACCCCAGTTCGTCGCCCGCCCCGAGCGTCTGTATGCGAAGAATGCAGCCGGGCGCCGAAGCCTCCAGCGCCACCTTGCCAGAAAGCAGAAGGTAGAACCGGCCGCTGGTTTCACCCTCCTGGAAGATTTTCTCGTCGCGCCCGAACTGCACCTCGAGGGCGAGCGAGGCGAATTTTTCCAGGAAGGCGGGCTTGAGGCCCGCGACGAACGGATGGTCGCGCACGGCCTCCGCAAACGCCTTACTATCCA
The DNA here is from genome assembly GCA_050260275.1 of bacterium. Classification (GTDB taxonomy): domain Bacteria; phylum Acidobacteriota; class Terriglobia; order Bryobacterales; family Bryobacteraceae; genus DATMXS01. The sequence goes on along the minus strand of JBLNBX010000259.1, from coordinate 6,700 downwards.
TTGCGTCCCTCCAGGCCGCCCAAGGCAGCCACCTCCTCTGTGATGTCGATCTTTGCCGGGCACCAGGTGATGCAGCGGCCGCAGCCGACGCATCCGGACGTGCCGAACTGATCTATCCAGGACCCCAGCTTGTGAGTGAGCCACTGGCGGTAGCGCGAGCGCACGCTCTGGCGCACGCTTCCGCCGTGGATGTAGGAAAACTGTTCGGTAAAGCACGAATCCCACTTGCGCCACCGCTCGGCGTGCTCGCCGGGAATGTCCAGGGATTCCTCGATGGTGTTGCAGAAGCAGGTGGGGCAAGCCATCGTGCAGTTGCCGCAGGCGAAGCAACGTCCGGCGGTCTTTTCCCAACGCGAGTGCTCGAAGCTCTCGTATAGCAGTTCCTTTATGCCTTCGGTCTGCACCGTTCGCGTCTGGCGCCCGGCCCGGCTGATTGCGGCCTCCGCTTCGGCGATATCGGCTTCGGTGGCCTGGCGGTGTTCCAGCTCCGCGAGCAGTTCCGCGCCCGCCTCGCTGCCGGTTTCTACCAGAAACTCGTGGCGTCCATCCCCCACCAGTTCCGTCAGGCAGAGGTCGAAGCCGCCCTTGGCGCGCGGGCCCGTCTTCATCGACTCGCAAAAACAGGTGCGGGATGCGCGCGTGCAGTTAGCCGCGATGATCAGGGCGTTCGACCGGCGCACGTTATAGCCGCGCTCGAGGTAGCGATCCGCCAAAAACACGCGGTCCTGCACGGCGATGGCCGCCACGTCGCAGGGGCGCACGCCGAGGAATGCATACTTCGTCGTTATGGGCACCGGCGGGACGATGCGGAAATCGCCGTTGTCGCGGAGCCCGTCGAACACCAGCACCTCCGGCGGATGCAGGTATCTCTTGCAGCTCTGCGCCGGGACTGTGTACCCAAACACCTCCGGGCCGCCTGTCTGCACCAGGCGGTAGCGCCCGGCATCCTGCTCGTCAGTCCAGCCCGCGGGAAGATCCTCGAGTTTCTCGACTACGTCGTAGACCACAGCGGCGTCACGGACAACGGGACCTATAACCTCGTAGCCGCGCGCAGCAAGAAGGGGTATAAGCGAAGCCAGCGCCGGTAAGTCGATCACCGCCGGCGCAGCGGAGGGAGCCAATGGCATCGTGCCTCCTTGGGGCAGTCTAGCCGCAGGAATCCCAGTTTGGTCCATAGCGGACCGCAATTCAAGAGGTCATTCGCACCCGCGCGCCCGCGCCGGGCGGCGTGGCAGGGGGGGCGGCCTCTAGCCGCGCTTTTTCTCGTACTGCTCGAAGCGGTCCGCGAACGCCTCGAAGCCGGGGCGGCCCATCAGGCCGTAGGTGAACTGCTTTCCAAGCTCGACGCCGGGCTGGTCGAACGCGTCGATATCCAGCAGCTCGCCCATGAAAGCCGTTTCAAACTCAAGCAGTTGGAAGAACGCCCCTAAGTGCTCCTCGTCGACGCGGTCGAGCGTAAAAGTGCAGTTCGGCCGGCCGGCCTCGACGAGCGCCGCCTCCGTGGAGCGCCGCTCGGAGTCGATCAGCTTTTCGAGCGTCTGCCCGCCAAGGTAATCGAACGCCTGCAGGCCGAGCTTGCCCTTGGGGATCCTGCCCGCGTCGCGGTGCTTTGCGACGGCCCAGAACGTCACGACCTTGTCGTTCGGGCCCTCGATATAGAGCTGCACCTGCGAGTGCTGGTCCGTCGCGCCCAGTGCGGCGACGGGCGTCTGCCCAATGTTCACGTACTCGCCCGAGCGCTGGTGCGATTTCCCGAGCGATTCCGCCCAGAGCTGGCGGAACCAGAAGGCCGTTCCCCACAGCAGGTTCGAGTAGGGGAAGGCCACCTGAATCGGTTTGTCGTTTGTAACCAGCGACAGCCAGTGCATCAGGGCGGCGCGCAGCGCGATGTTCTTCTGGAGATCGTCCTGCCAGCACAGGTGCGTCATCTGCATGGCGCCCTTGAACATCTTCCGTATGTCGATGCCGGTTAGCGCGGCCGGAAGCATGCCGACGGGCGACAGAACGCTGAAGCGTCCGCCCACGTTCGCCGGTATGAAGAACAGGCGGTAGCCTTCGCGCACGGCCAGCTCGTACAGGTCGCCCTTGTTCTCGGTGGTTACCGCCACTATGCGCTGCGACGCCTTGCGCCCGAGCTTCTTTCGCATCCACTCGCGCACGATCTGGAACACAGCGACGGTCTCGGCTGTCGAGCCGGACTTCGCCACCACGACAACCAGGGTCTTCTTCGCGTTCATCGAGTCCAGCGCCAGCGCTATGAACTCGGGATCGACGTTGTCCAGGATCACGAGCCGCGGGTTGTCGCGCGAAAAGGCGCGCTGCACCGGGTGCGGGCCGCGCAGAGCGCAGTCTATCGCCCATGCGCCCAGCGCGCTGCCGCCGATGCCAACCAGGCAAACCGTTTCGTAGGAGCCCCGTACATCTCTCGCGTACTTGAGAATCTCCCTCGCCACCGAGTTCTGGAAAGGAAGGTGGGGAAAGCCGATAGCGCCGTCCTCCACCGTCTTCTTGAAGGCGGCGAGCACGTCGAACGCCTTCGGAGAGTGCTGTTTGAGCTCGCCACGGGTGATTCCGTGGACGTCGCCCACCATCTCAGCCGTCAGGTTCCGGTCGTCGAATTGGATGCGCATGGTGTTCCCCTGCTGTCAATTGAAACACAAACATGAAAAACAATTCACAACCGAAAGCGGAGTCTATCGCGGAGGTTAGCCTCGGCGCGGTGCGCCGGCAGGCTCAAGTGGCGTCGGGAAGGTCTTAGTGATCATGTCGTGCCAGGTCAGGCGCTCGTCGTCTAGCAGCGCCCATGCGATCCCCAGTCCCACGGAGGCCATGCCCACCACGGCCCAGAACAGCCGCGCGACGCGCGCCCTCGGGCGCGCAGGGACGCCGTCGAAGCTCACTACCGCGAGGCGGCAGCACGCCATCCCGGCGGTGTTCGTTCCGGCAAGCGCGAAGATCAGGTGGTAGGAACCGGACACCAGGAGCGCGGCGGCCGCCCACCAGGGCAGCGTTGCGCGGGTGAAGCAGAACTCGCCCCCCACCAAATGGAACGTGGCGGCAAAGATACCGATGGCCGCCAGGCAGAACAATGCGTCGATAGCCGCCGCGCGGGCACGCATGCCCATGTCGGCCACATGCGCGTAACGGTAATCGGCTGTCCGGGGCCTCGCCACCTCGGGCACGCGGAGTTCGAGAGTGGTCTGTGCGGCGCGAGCCGCCGCGCGGTCAGTGGGCGTTCGGGCCGCCTCGCGCCTGCGTCCGTACTGGCGCCGCGTTGCCGCGAGAGCCTCGAACGGTATCACCTTTTGGCCGCCGAACAGGCTCGCCTGCCGCGGCTTGCCGGCCGCCCTGGCGGCATCGCGCGGCAAATCAGAGGCTTGCTCCGGCTGGATCGCAACGGCTCCCGGAGCGGTATCGGGCATGAGGACACGCTGAACGCGCCGCCCGCAGTGGGGGCAGCGGTGCTCGTCACTTAGAACTGTTCCGCAGGTGCAACGCACGCCAGCCGTCGCGCGTCCCAGCACTTTCCGGCCGCCGCGTCGTGATAGGATGACGGTTGGCGTCGTCCAGCGTTGTGTGGTGCGCGTGTCCTTTCAACGACTTAGTATCACATTTTTAAAGTATTGTCACGTCAATTTTGCCCTTATATTCGCCGTGGCGGGAGTGGGTGCCGCCTCGGGGCAGGAATCGCAACGGATAGAACTCCCGAATAAGGTCGCGCGCGGAGAAGTGTACTTCCAGGCCACCTCGTGGGAGAAAGACCGCTCGGTATACCGCCTACGCGGGGCGGCGTATATAGAGACGGACACCCTGGCGCTGAGCGCGGACGAGATCGACTACGACGAATCCACCGAGCGGGCCGAGGCGCGCGGCAACGTTCACCTCCGGCATATCGGCGGAGAGCAACTGTGGGCCGAGAAGGCCGAGTACGACCTCGGAGAGGATACCGGGCTGTTCATCAAGGTTCGAGGCTCCGCGCCGGTCAACCCGGACCGGCGCCCGGGACTGTTGCACTCGGCCAATCCTTACTATTTTGAGGGCGCCTGGGCCGAGCAGCACAAGGACCGCTACGTCGTCTACAACGGCTTCATCACGGATTGCGAGATGCCCGCCGCATGGTGGAAGCTGCGGTCGCCGAAGTTCGAGGTGATCCCGAACGAGCGCGCGACGGCTAAGCACGCCGTGTTCTGGCTGAAGGGGATCCCGATTTTCTACGCGCCGTTTTTCCGGAAATCGCTCGAGCGCTACCCGCGAAGGAGTGGGTTCCTTACTCCTAACGTGGGCAACAGCTCACGGCGCGGCAAGATGGTAGGCGCGGGCTACTACTGGGCGATCAACCGAAGCTATGACGCGAGCTACCGTTCACAGTACTTTACGCAGCGCGGTTTAGCTCACACGTTTGATCTCCGCGGCCGGCCCACGGAAACGTCCGATTTCGACGCCTATCTTTACGGAGTCAACGACCGCGGCGAGAAGCTGAGCGACGGCAGCCGCAACAAGCAGGGCGGCTTCCTGTTCGCGTTCAAAGGCAGCGCCGGCCTGCCTGACAACTGGTACGCGCGCGCCGAAATAAACTACCTCTCGTCGATGACCTTCCGGCGGGCGTTTACCGAGACCTTCACCGAGGCCGTGCAGTCGGAGGTGCATTCGGTTGCGTCGCTGAGCAAGGACTGGTCAACCTACAACCTCGACTTCGCCTTCACGCGGGTGGAGGCGTTCCAGTTCGAGGGTTTCACTGAGGACCAGTCGGTGAGCATCCGCAAGCTGCCGGAAATCAGACTCGTGAGCCGCGACCGGCGGGTGTTCCGCGACGTGCCGCTGTGGTTCTCCTGGGAGTCGAGCGCGGCGCTGCTCAGGCGCAGCCAGCCGCTGTTCCAGACGCGGCAGCTCATGGATCGCGTGGACCTGTACCCGCGCGTGATGACCGCGTTCCGCTGGAAGGACATAAACATCATCCCGAGCTTCGCCGTGCGGGAGACCTGCTGGGGCTCCAGCCGCGACGAGAGCGGCCAGATACGCGGCAGCGACGTCAACCGGTTCGGGAAGGAGTTCACGGTCGCCATCGTGCCGCCGTCGCTCTCGCGCACCTACGACGGCCCCGGCTGGATGGGTGACAAGGTGAAGCACGTCATCGAGCCACGCCTCTCGTTCCGGCACGTTTCGGGCATCGGCAGCGCGTTTGACGATTACATTCCGTTCGACGAGACCGAGCTGTACTCGAACACCACCGAGGCCGAGGCGTCGCTCACCAACCGCCTCTACGCAAAGCGCGGGGACCGCGTGGAAGAGGTGCTTTCCTGGGAACTGTGGATGCGGCGGTACTTCGATCCGGACTTCGGGGGCGCGGTATCGCCGGGCCGGCGCAACGTGGTGACGAGCGCTCTCGACCTAACGCCGTACACGTTTCTCGACCGGCCCAGGAACTACTCGCCAATCGTATCCGTGCTTCGGATGAGCCCCATCCCCGGCTTCGGAATCGAGTGGCGGGCCGACTACGACACGATGCGGTCGAAGCGGATCACGAACAGCACGATCAGCGCGGATGCGCGCCGGGGCGTGTACTTCATCTCGGTGGGCCACAGTATCGTGCGTTCGATACGCATACCCGGAATTGACGGAGCGGACAAGCTGCTCACGCCCGCTGCTAACGAGCTGCGGACGATGTTCGGCATCGGCGACGACAACCGCCGCGGATGGAACGCCGCCTTCAGCGGGATATACGATTTCCGCACGTCGCAGATGATCCACGCGACCACGCAGGTGACCTATAACACGGATTGCTGCGGCTTCAGCGTGCAGTACCGGCGGCTGGGGTTCCGGAACGAAAACCAGTTCCGGATGGCGTTCACGGTTGCGAACATCGGTTCGTTCGGGACGCTGAAAAAGCAGGAGAGGTTGTTCTAAGACGGCGCACGGCGGGCGCTCGCGCGGCCGGGGCGCGGCAATGCCGGCGCACTAGCGAGGGCACGGCCGGGCAAGAATTGCGCCCGATATGGAGCTCTCAAAGAGAGGCTCGAGCGAGCGTTCCTTGACTAGCGCGCGGTCCATGGGGTCCAGCAGGTAGTAGTCGTACTCCCCTTCGGTTGGATTTCCGGCTTCCGTAGGCAACGATTCGAGACGCCACATGCGGCGGTAGAACTTGAAGCTGGGCTTGAGAGTCCAGGTCGCGGCGACGCGTACCTGGCGGTCCCCGGCATCAATGCGCAGAACCCGCATCATCTGCTTCGTTGAGGCGTCGTACCGCCACTGGTCTACAGACCTCGTGTCGTACAGAGCGATGAACCGCCACAACATGAAACAGAGAAGCAGCGCGGCGGGGACGGCAATGGGCAAACCGGCGCGCGACCTCCCTTCCCGGATCAATAAGAGCAGCCCGAGCGTGAACAGGAACGCGAGAGCAATGCCGGTTCTGTCCAGAGGGTAGAGCACGCCGGCGAGGCGGTGAGCGGCGATCAGAAGCACGACCGTCGCGGCGAGCGCCCCGCCGGTGAGCGCCAAGTCCAACTCCTTGCGCCGCAGGGCCGACCAGACGGCCACGAGAACCATCAAAGCAACCAGGGCCGGGACGACGTAGATTGCGCCATAGTTGCGGATCGTCCAATCGCGCGCGGAGATTGTGGATCCCGCCTCGGCTAAGCGGAACAGCGCAGGGGAGAAAAGGCTCTCGGCGGTTTCGCCCAGCGACTTAGCGCCGTAATAG
>JBLNBX010000258.1:0-12443 GCA_050260275.1 bacterium | reverse complement strand
GATAAGACGGCAACTGCCCGCATGGGACATCCCTCCAAAGTACGCTCGATGATTGTAGCAAGAGGCCAGCGCCAATTCTACCCCACTTGACGTAATTGACGTACTAGTACGAGGGTGTAATTACCCGCTAATGCGGTACCCTGCGCGCATTTACTCGTTGCCGCCTTGGGTAGTACCGGGCCGCCGAGTGGGGGCGTACGGACTCCCTAGCTGAGCGGGAAAACGCGCGGCCTCGCTCCTGACCGCCACCATGATGGCTGGGGACTCGAAACCGGCGCGCTCCCCGCCCCAGTCTTCGCGCGAGGTGGATAGGTGGCGTCGAATTGCCGGCGCTCGGGCTGACCGCCCAGCTCGAGCCGGAGGGCTACAATACGCCTATGTCTCGTGAGTCGGTTGCTTCACCTTCCCTGGCCCTGATCGGCAACACTCCGCTGGTCCGGCTCGACGCTTTCGATACCGGCCCGTGCCAGCTCTTTCTCAAGCTCGAATGCCAGAACCCAGGCGGCTCCATAAAGGACCGAATGGCCGTCGCGATGATCGAGGCTGGGGAACGCGCCGGCAACATCCGCGCCGGCACGACGCTGGTTGAGGCTACCGCCGGAAACACCGGCATCGGCCTGGCGCTCGTGGCCGCCACCAAAGGCTACCGCCTGATTCTCGTCATCCCGGACAAGATGTCGGCAGAGAAGATTGCGCACGCCCGGGCGCTGGGCGCCGAGATTGAGATCACGCGCTCGGACGTCGAGCCCGGCCACCCGGATTATTACATCGACCGCGCTGTTCGAATCGCGAAAGAGACGCCTAATTCCTTCCACATAAACCAATTCAGGAACCCTGCGAATCCCCTGGCGCATGAGACAACCACTGGCCCTGAGATCTGGGAACAGATGCAACACGACGTCGATGCGATTGTGTGCGGGGTGGGGTCTGGCGGCACCATGACGGGTCTCAGCCGGTTCTTCGCGCGCGTCCAACCCGCGCTCGAGATGGTGCTTGCCGACCCGGCCGGGTCGGCGTTGGCGGAATATGTGCGCACCGGCAAGTATGGGCCGTCGGGAAGCTACCTCGTCGAAGGTATCGGGCAAAGCTGTGTGCCTGAAATAGCAGACCTCTCGCGAGTGCGCAAAGCCTACAGCATTCCGGACGAGGAATCCTTTACCATGACCCGCGAGTTGCTGCGGCGGACCGGCATCCTCGCGGGCACGTCGACGGGGACCCTCCTCGCCAGCGCGATCCGGTATTGCAAGGAGCAAACGAAGCCGAAGCGAGTGGTCACGTTCGCCTGCGACACCGGCGCCAAGTACCTTTCGAAAGTCTTTAACGATTACTGGATGTTGGATCAGGGCTTCCTCGATCGCCCGAAGACCGGCACCATCCGCGACCTGATTGCGCGCCGGTACGAGGCGGGAGACGTTATTACCGTCAGCCCCGACGACACTCTGCTCACCGCGTTCCGCCGCATGCAAATGGCGGATGTGTCGCAGGTGCCCGTTATGGAGAATGGCCGTTGCGTCGGCATCCTGGACGAAAGCGACGTACTCGTTGCAGTGCATGGCGACGAGCGGCGATTTGGCGAACCTGTCCGGAACGCCATGACCACAAGGCTGGAAACGGTGCAGCCGGCGGCCACCATAGGCGACGTCTACCAGATACTCGACCGCGGGCTCGTCGCCCTGGTGGTGGATGGGGACCGCTTCCTGGGACTGATCACCCGGACAGATCTTTTGAACTACCTCCGACGTCAGTTGAAATGAAGATGGCACAAGGATTCGGCACTAGAGCGATTCATGCCGGGCAGGCGCCCGATCCCACCACTGGCGCCATCATGACCCCGATTTACGCCACGTCCACCTATGTTCAGGAGGCGCCGGGAGTGCATAAGGGATACGAGTACTCCCGATCGCAGAATCCGACGCGCAACGCCTACGAGCAGTGCGTGGCGAACCTGGAAGGCGGCAGCCGGGGCTTCGCGTTTGCTTCGGGTCTTGCCGCTATGAGCACCGTTCTGGAACTGCTGGACAGCGGTGACCACGTAATCGCGGGCGATGACCTGTATGGTGGCAGCTTTCGCCTGTTCGAACGAGTGCGCAAGCGCTCCGCCAATCTCGACTTCAGCTTCGTTGACATGAGTGGGCCGGAGGCGCTGCTCCGCGAGCTAAGGCCGCGAACCAGAATGATCTGGGTCGAAACGCCCTCAAATCCGCTGCTGCGAATAACGGACCTGGAAATGGTCGCGTCGTTCGCCCGCGAGCACGGACTGCTTGCGGTGGCGGACAATACGTTTGCGAGCCCCTACCTGCAGCGCCCGCTCGAGCGCGGGTTCGACATCGTCATTCATTCCGCGACCAAATATCTCAACGGGCATTCGGACATTGTGGGCGGCGTGGCGGTAGTCCGGGACGCGGCTCTGGGCGAGCGGCTTGGATATCTGCAGAATGCCATCGGCGGTGTGGCAGGGCCATTCGATTCCTTCCTCGCGCTTCGGGGCCTGAAGACGTTGCACCTCCGCATGGAGCGGCACTGCTCGAACGCTCAGGAACTGGCTGCCTGGCTGGAGGGCCATCCGCGTATCGAACGCGTGCTATACCCTGGCTTACAATCGCACCCACAGCATGACCTCGCGGCAAAGCAAATGTCCTCGTTTGGAGGAATGATCACTGCCATCCTCCGAGGCGACCTCAAGTACGCAAAAGCCGTACTCGCCCGCTGCCGCTTGTTTGCGTTGGCAGAGAGTCTCGGCGGAGTCGAAAGCCTCATCGAACACCCCGCGACCATGACGCACGCCAGTATTCCCGAGCCGCAGCGCCGCGCGCAGGGGATTACGGATTCGCTAATCCGGTTGAGCGTCGGGGTCGAGGATATTGACGATCTCAAAGAGGACCTCGACCAGGCACTCAGATCGGGTTGATCTCAGCCTGATTGCCAGTGCGCGATGCCTGCTTGGCGCCGGTTCTTGCCTCCCAGAGAGTATTTCGCCGAACCCGGTGCCGGTTCTTCGCACGCCGATCGACACCATCAGATTGGGGCAAGACCTTAGCTATTGCCAAACCTGGAGGAGGGGTGCTGGCTGGGAGGCAGGGATTCGAACCCCGATAAGCAGATCCAGAGTCTGCCGTCTTACCGTTAGACGACCTCCCAGTCCTGCGATGCTCTCATTCTAGCATCGTGATCAAGGCCTGTGCCTGCCGGCGCTGATAGAATGGTCGCCATGCGGAGATTCGTACTTCTTCTGCTGACGGCCAGCCTGGCGGCGGCGCAGGACCCGGCGGCAACCACCGGCTCCGGCGGGCAGGCGCCGAAGGAGATAGACGACGCACTCCGCGCTCGGGTGACGCAGTTCTACCAGGCGCACGTTGACCGCAAGTGGCGGCTTGCCCTGGATGCCGTGGCCGAGGACAGCCAGGATTACTTTCTCGAGAGGCAAAAGCCCGAGTATTACGGCTTCTCGATATCGAGCATCGCTTACTCCGACGGCTTTACACGCGCGATCGTCAGCGTGATCTGCGACACCGAAGTGTTCTTAATGGGACGGGGCAGGTCCCGGCTCAAGGTGCCGCTGTCCAGCCAGTGGAAGCTCGAAAACGGACAGTGGTACTGGTTTGCGAGCCGTCCAACCGAGCGCGAGACGCCGTTCGGAACCATGAAGTTGAACTCCGGGCCCGCGCCGGAGGCCGCAGCCGGTACATCGGGGGGCGCGGCGGGATTGCCGGCCGGGATTGAAGAAGCGATGGCGAAAGGCGCGGCTGGGGTCGGGGCCGTGGCAAATCGTCGCGCCGTCACGGCAGACAAGACGACTATCGTCCTGGACGCGGGCAAGCCTTCTTCCGACGTGATCACTCTCTCGAACAGCCTCAACGGCGCGATGGGTCTGGAGGTGTTTGTCGTTGAGACGCCCGGCCTGACAGCGCGCGCCGAACAGAAGTTCATCCCTGCCGGCGGCTCCACGCGCGTGGTGTTCGATTACAACCCTTCCGGCCCGCCCTCTGTCGGGAAGGTCTACATCCGGGTTCTGCCTATCGGGCCAGTGATTCCGGTGAAGGTCACCTTCAATCCGCCCCAGCAGGAACCCGAGAACGGGAAGGCCGCGCCGGCGGCGCCTGCGGTAAAGCCCGGCGCGAAGAGCAACTGAGCGCGCCCGGTCGGCTTTTTGAGGGGCTGCGCTGCGCGCTGCTGCACCCTTATCTTGTGGAGGGCGGGCTTGAGCCCGCGCGCGGCTTCGGCTCCGCCGGACAACACCCGAACTCGAAGGTTTCAGGCGGAGCGGGTTTGCGCTCCGCCGTGAATGCTACTCTACCGGCAGCCTGGCAGCGGCGCCGCGAATCAGTTCATCGGCGTCGGTGAGAATGTTAAGCCTCAGTTCGGCCTCTCCTGCCTGGACGTCCTCCGGAATGGCCAGAGATACCACGAACAGCCCGATACTGTCGGATAGGTACTGCGCTGTAACGCCACTCGCTCCTATCCCGGCCAGCTCCACCACCGGCGTGTACGCCGGCCGCTGAACCTCGTCCCCGGCGCCGTCTATCAGCGGACCGAGGCCCGTCGCGTAGACGAAAACCGTTTCGCCGCGCAGCGCGGGGTTCGAAGGCGTGACCAGCGAGCCGTCGGGACGGATCGCTATTGCAATCAGCCGCCCTTCGGCGAACATCTGGAACACACCGGGCGCGGCCTTCGCAACCTGCACCCCCGTCGCGACCGCTGCAACGGGCGGCGTGCTACCCGACCCGGCGCGCACCGTCACGTCGAAGGTTCCCGGCGTCAGGTCGAACGGCGTCTGCAGGTTGATCTGGTGCTGCTCCTGCGCCGTCCGGCAGAACGCCAGCAGAGGCGCGCGCGTATCCGCGAATGCGACCTCCACGCCGCCGAGGTTCAGCGGGAACTGCCCTTCCACCGGCTCTGCCGTGAGGCACGAGCCGACGCTGAGTTGCGGCGCGGCTACAAGCAGGCCGTTCGTGAAGACAGAGACCAGGCCTCCGGGCGACACTCCGGGCTCGAAGCTTGCGGCGTTGACGAAACCGTCCGCATCGAGCACCGCTCCCGCCTCGGTCACCGCGAGGCTGAACTCGGCCGTCTCGCCAGCGGCGGTCGCGGTGACGGTCACTTCGCCTAACGCCGCCCGCGCGGTGAGAATTGCTGAGGCGGTGCCGTCGGCGCCGGTCTTTACCTCGGGCGTCCACAGCGCCGCGCTTCCCTTGGTCACGGCGAAGGTGACGGGCACGTTCGGCAACGGGCCCTGCGCACCCAACACGCGCACAACCAGTGGCTTGAAGACTCTGTTCGGCGGCACGGACTGGCCGTCCCCACTTGCCACCTCGACCGCGGCGATGGGCTCATTCGAGAGGGTGAAATCGGCCCAGGCGTTCTGCGCTCGCACCCGTACCACAACCGGCCCAGGGGTCGCGCCAAACGTCACAACAGCCGAGACGTCGCCCGCCGCATTCGCCACCGATCGCCAAGAGGAGAGGAGCGCGCTGCCCCTGACGACCTCCCAGCTCACCGGCGTGCCGGGCAATGCGAACCCCGCGCCGTCGCGGATAGACGCGACGAGCGGAGTTGGCAGCTCGTCGCCTGGTTTGCCCGATTGGCCATCTCCGTCGAGCTTCACTATCCGCGCGGGCGGCCCCGCGACAACAGTAGCCGACAGCACATCCTGGATATAGTGCACGCCTCCAATGTCGATGATCAAGGCGCTCGATCCGAGCGAGCCGGATCCGACGAGGGCGCATGCCGCGTTCCCGGCGGTATCGGTGAGCTGCATCCCGCCCAGGCAGTGCGCATTCAGCGTCTGGTCCGCTGCAGAGATGTTGACACGCACGTTGCTGAGCGCCTCGTTATCTGCCGTCCAGACACGGACCGCGATGGGGTAGCTGATGGGTTGACCCCGTAAGAGATTCAGTACTGTGCCCGCCGCCGGCTCGACCAGCTCATAGTTCAGAACGCCGCCTACGGGGAGCATCGCAACATAAAACTCGCTCGCGCCGACGGTCTCGCCGTTGTGGACGACCTGCGCCGTGACTTTCATCAGCGAAAACGCCTTGCCGTAGGGCACCTCTATCGGCCGGAACCGGACGCTCGATTTGCCTTCAGAATCGGAGATGCACGTGCGCACACCATCACGGTCTCCGCATGGCGGTGCTTCCAGCGCGGCAAGTCCTGGGCGTTCTTCCAGCGCTTCGACCGACCACAGGACCTGTGCGCCTGACAAAGGAGATCCGTCCTTCTGAAAAGCCTGAATCATCAACGGCTCGCTCGGGATCCTACCTTCCCAGGTAACGAGGCCCTGGCCGCTGAGGATTGATACACTCCGGGCAGTATCCTCCAATCCGTCATTCAAAGCCGGCGGAAAAGATACGATAAGGGCGAAGTCGGTCCGGATCGTGCCGACGGTCGCCGTCAGTTGGTACGTGCCAAACACATACGGCGCGGAGTAACCTGCCTCGGCGTATCCCGCTGCATTGGTCTCAGCCATCGCCGGATAGTTGCTGGTGAAACCCGACGGCGCAGACCACGTCACCGGCGCACCTATCACAGGACGGCCATCCGCATCGACTGCGCGAACTATGAGCGGCGGAAGGGGTTCTCCGGGGGAGACAGTTACAACTCCGCTCGACTGAAGGACCATGGATGCCGTGGATCCAGCAGTCCCAAGGTACAAAAGACGCGCCGCCGTCCCTACGGCAACATCTTCCCTCTCGAACGTATCGAGATCGACGCGGGTCAGCGTAGCGGGGGCATCCGGATCTCCGGTCAGCGCGAACACACTGCGCGCGCGCGGCGCTTCCGCCGAGATAACGATCGATCTTACCGCGCGTAACCCGAACAGTGGCCCGGCAGGCTCCAAAGTCAGGAACGGGATGGAATAGAGCATGCCATCGGCAGCAACGGCTAGCGCATATTCGCTAGAGGGCGCGAGGATCTCGTTGAAGCGCGGGCCGAATTCCCATAGCAGCTTAAGCACTCCGCTCTCGAGATCATAGAACGCGCCGGGAGCGCCCGAAGGAGCGCTGTTGAGCACGAGCAGCATGCGGCCATCGGGGCTGAACTCGGGCTGCTTAGGCATGAAGCCGCCGGGCAGCTTTATCGTCCTTCTTACCACCAACTCCCCGCGCTGATTCTTGGGCGCGAGCTCCATCACCTGTCCGGCCGCCGCGACATAGATCATCCCGTTCGGGCCGGCCGCGATCGAACTGGCGGTACCCGGTATCTCGATCCCGCTCGTCACGCACATGCAGGTGATGTCTTCGGCGATCAGCCGTTTGTTCGCCGGATCGAGAATGTAGGCGATGCGGCTGTCATTGCTCACCTCGATTGCCACCGGGGTCGGCCCGGTATGGAAGAACGTTGTCGAGGAGCCGAACAGGTCAGCCGTGTCGCGAACGAACAGACCGTTGCCCGAAAGGATCAGCAGATGCTTACCATCCGGCGTGACGCGCATATCCCGTGCTTCCGCATTTATCCACCTAGGCGCGGACAGGATCTCGCCAGTGGGCGTCGCCACGGTCAGAAAAGCTTCGCCTGCGGAATTTGAGACGACATACATGCGGCTGCCATCGGGTGAAATCAGCACTCGGGATGCGCCAGGCAGAGTCCAGGAATGGCTCAGGCTGGCCGGAGCGAATAACGAGAGCGCCGCTCCTTCAGAACCTGACGGCGGGAAAACAACCAAGCGATCTTGGGAATGAAGACTCGCGGCTGAAAATAGCGCGATCGCCAGAACGGATATGAGTCTCATAGGTGTGCAATCTCCTGGCCTCGTCGCTGAACGCGCGATCACGGCCTGGCCGGCCGGATACATCGGAGAGAAGTAAGGGTATCAAATAAAAAAGGGAGGGGGGTTACCCCCCCTCCCTCAGAGGACCTACAACCGAAAGCCTCTTAGAATCCGAGCTGCTCGCCCACGCCACGGCCAGCGAACGGGAACGGATCGGCCAAGCGATCGTTCCCGAGATCCGGGATCACCAGCGCCAGATACCCGTGCGCGAGTTTCTCCGCGCCCAGGTCGCTGACGAAGGCATAGCCATGCCCGAACTGGAAGTTGCAGCGGGCGATGATGTAGCCCTGGAATCCCGGCGCCTTCTCAGAGAGCGAGAACGCTACCATCACCTTGTTGATGGCTTCGCCGGTGGTGTCCACACCGATCGGCGCCGTCTCCTGCGGCTGCAGCGGCGCATTCAGACCGAAGTAGTACAGCGTGCAGGCGCCAGTCTGGGCCTTGATGTTGAACGGTGCATTGGCCGGCGTGCTGCTCTCGCCCGTGAAGTTGCTCTGGGACGTGTTGATCAGCGCGATGCCGGTGTCGAAGCCGCCCAGGTTCGTCACGAACGGGAACAGCAGGTTCGTCACGCAAGCGCTAACTGTGAACACGTTCGTCCGGGCCACATTCTGCTCGACGAAACGCGGAATCGCGGCAACGGCGTCGGCGCGGATCACACTGGAGATCGGCGCAAACGAACCGTACACCGTCGACGGGGTCGTCACACCATTGGGAGGCGTGATGACCGTGCCCGGAACGCCGACGACAACGGCGAAGGTCGCCGTCTGGGTGACCGCGGCATCCGCGCCGCTGACGATGCGCCACTCCACGACGCCCGTGTTATTGGTCAGGATGACCTGCGCATAGCCAGCCGTGTTGCCTGATGCACCACTGGCGATCTCAGTAACGAGCGTGCTGGCGGTCGGACTAGGCCTAATGCTTACCCACAGGTCGACGCCGTCCGGAACGTTCTCGAACACAGCCCGCAGCCGAGTGGCATCGTTCACACCCTGCACGGGAACCGGAAGCGGGTTGAACTCCATCGCCTGGTTGAACGTATTGTCGGACTCAGTCTTGAAGGCGTTCGCGAAGCCTTCCGTGAAGCTGATCGTGAAGTCAGGCGCCGTTGTGGACGTGATCTCGGTGTTGCGAGGATTGCAGCCCGGGAACGTGGTGGCCGCGGTGGCCGAGAAGAACAGACCGCGGAACACTGCGCCGACCACAACCTGGTTCTGCGGCAGCGGGAGGACGCTAGGACCGGCGACGAACACTCTCTCCGTCACATCCGACCCCACCGCGATACCAGACGCGTTCACGCGAATGTTGGTGATCGTGAACAGCGTGGTTGCCGGCGACGTGACTACGGGAATCGGAACGTTGTCCCACACGATCGTCCGCTGGTCAGGCAGCAGCCTGCCGGAGATATAGGTGTCCTCTCCACCAAGCCCATTCACCCGCACGTAAGCGTTGATCTCGTTGGTGCTGGTGTTGAGGATACGGTTGGTATCGATGGCCGTGTCAGGCCCGAGGATGGCCGTGATGCTGATCGTCTGCGCGGTCTGGTTCGTGCAAACGAACTCGGTGTTGCCGACCATCTCGGTGATGCCTTCGGAACGGAGTTGCGCCGGAACGGCGTTAACTTCCGTGCAGGCCAGCTGGGCGCTGGCAGGCGCGGCCACGATGGCCAGAGCAGCCAGCACCAACATCAACTTGCGAAAATCTGCCATTTCCTTCTCCTTGTGAAGTTCGGAATCGAATCGATGGAAGTCCTCTTTAACCTGAGCTCAAGGTACGGCAAATTCGGCAGGTGCCGGTCAACTGCTCCTGGCGCTCCATGAACCACTACGCCTTGCTCGACCTGGCCACCCGGCCCGGATCGTTTTCGATCTCGTTTTATTCGTACTGCTTCGACCGTGCTCGCGGGATTCAAGCTGAAAAATTATGGCCGCCGAAGCCTAAGCGGACAGATCCAAATGTTATTCCGCAAGCCGAGTCCGCGTCAAGCCAGTTCCTTACAGCCCGGCCCTCTATAGGGCAACGGGGAACCCAAAACGGCCGAGTTTCGGGAGGATTACACCATAGTCCGGCGACGCAAGTCAACAGCTTTTCATTGAGTTGTCCGCATGTGTTCTCTTAGCCTTCCAGTGCGACAGTCCCACGGCAGTTAACTTATCTGAGCGCGCCACCGCGCCCGCCTCACGGCTCCGTCCCTCTTTGCCACCCGCGCCCGACCGCAGTCAACGCCGGGCAACATTACTCATTGTGTGCGGTATCCAACGGCCAACCACCTCGAGCCACTAGGACTGATACCACGCAGCTCCTCCTCAGGTTTGGCGCCACAGATCGAACCACCCGTGTACCAGTACTGCGGTTGTAGTACGTAACGCAGATGACTAACTACCAGCCAATCTCACCCTGCTGTTACGGACCGCAAAGCTCCTGGCCGGGACCGTCTCACTAGCCGTACACACGCGGCCTCCGCCGAGCGCAGGGCGCAGATCCAAACCAGATGAGGCCACACCAGCTAATCGTCCGCCGCGCGAAGTGGCTTTAGGCGGGCGCGCGCCTTGCGCTGCCGGACGCGCGGGCAGTCCGGTTGCGAGCGCCGGGTCCGCGAGCAGACCATTGCAGATAGTGCACCGCAGCCGAGAGCCTTGCTCACGAACACTGTGCTGGGGCGGGCTTAGAGTTACAATGAGACAACCAGCCCTGTGTGCGGAGCTGAAGCTCCGCAGCGGACTAAATTCCGCCCAAGACCTGCACCTTATTCTTTGGGTGGCGGGCTCGAAGCCCACCCCCCAGGAGCCTTGTGGGGGTGCCGAAGCACGTTGTGACCGTGGAGCCGGCACCGGTGCGATCTTGATTGCCCAGCAACGTATGCCTGCAGCCCTAGTAGCCCACGGCGTAACAGTTGCGTTGTGTCCAAGCGGCGGCCAGCGGTGTCGCAGCGGCGTCAGAGCCAATGCCGCATAGTTTTCCTGCAAGCGGTGCAGTATTCGCGTGGAGGTTCGTATCAGGGCATGGCTTCAGCCATGCCGATAGGGGCCTCTTAAGTTGGGGCTTTAGCCCCTGTGGCGGTGGCGCTTGAGAACCAGGGGCTAAAGCCCGTGAACATCCCGGCCCTGTTCGGCCCGACTGAAGTCGGGCCCTGATACGAAGCTTTCCACACAAGGCTCAGTGATACGGAAGTGGTACGGAGAAACCGAACCAGCGGGTCCGGCGCGGACAAGGGCGTCCGCCCCACCCGCTAGTGCCATAGACTTCGGCGTTAGTTATTGGAGCGCGGTGCCGGCGCTCCGAGGGGCCGCGACATACCGGGAGGCCACCCTGGGGACGGCGGCCCCCCGGCCAGCCATTACTCCGGCATGAGGTTCTTCAACTTCTTGAATCCCGACTTCAACTCCTCGCTCGCATCCCTGACGTGGTTCATATCGTGAATAACGTGAGGAGTCATGAAGATCAGGAGCTCGGTGCGTTTGGTGGATATGGTCTTATTGCCGAACGCATAGCCGAGTACGGGTATGCGGTGCAGCACCGGAATGCCGGAGGAGGAGTATGTGTGCGATTCCGATATGATGCCGCCGATGGCGATAGTATCGCCGTCTTCCATCGTCACTTGCGTGCTGACTGTCCGGTTGGAGAACGATGGCGAGGGAATCGCGGCATCGGCGGACGCGGGCACCGGCGCGCTTACCTGCTGGTTGATGGTGAGCGTCACCACCCCGCTCGGGTTCGCGCGGGCCAGAACGTTCAGCGTGACGCCCGTTTGGCGATTGGTGATGGATTGCGTAAACAGCGAGTTTCCGCCCTCCTGGAGGCCCGGGTTGATCGCCTGCGCCGAGAGCGTCGGCACCTCATCGCCGACGTTCAGGGTGGCGGGTATGCTGTCGGTAGCTATCAGGCTGGGCGCAGAGACCAGCTTGGCGTGGCCCTTCGATTCGGCCGCGATGACTGCGGCCAGAAGCTCCCTGCTTTGCCCAACCAGCATCCCGGCGCTGGCCGTGACGGCCGATCCGAGACCCGCTACGGTTTCCAGTGAGGCCTCGAATTGCCGGTTTGCGTTGGTGCGGCGCTGGAGAAACGCCTGTACGCCGCTCGCGAACTGGCCGGTAAGGTCGACTTCGTAGATTTTCGCTTCAACAAGAATCTGCCTCGGCGCGATATCGAGCTGCTCGATGAGGGATACGATCTGCTCGTAGTCCTGCGGCGTGGCCTGGATCAGCAGAGTGTTGTCGAACGGGTTCGGAATGACGCGGGGCATGTTTGGGGGCAGTCCGACGCCGTAGCGCGAGAAACCGAGATAGGAGCCGGTTAGATCGGCCGGGGCGGTCGTGCCTTGAGCGGTTGTGCCCGCGGCCCCCGCAGCAGTCTGTCCGGCGGCGCCGGCCGTGCCTTGCGGGTATCCGTTGCCCGGATACCCCATTCCGTAACCGCCGTAACCGTACGCGCCATAGCCGTACGCGCCGTAGTCCATTCCGCCGTACGCGCCCGGATACCCGTAGCCGTAGCCATAGCCGCGGCCGTAACCCATACCATCCCAGCCGTAGCCTCGGTTGTAGCCTGAGCCGGGCCCATACCCCATGCCGGGGTACATCCCCATGCCCATGCGGCTGAACGGGCTGTAGAAACCTGGCATGGTCAAGCCGAGATATAGCTGCATGATCGCCCCGGCCAACGTTTCCGCGTAGCCGTA
>JBLNBX010000257.1:0-5895 GCA_050260275.1 bacterium | reverse complement strand
CGGCGGCGTGCGCCTGCTGGAGGAAATCCGTGACGTATTGAAGGATGCGTTCCTCTCCGAACGGCAGATTCTCTTTGAGGATCTGGTACTCTTCGTCGCGCTCGGGAAAATCGATGAGGATCTGGGGCTGAAGGCGGGAGTGGATGTACTCAGGCAGATCAAACGTGGAGGCGTCGTCGTTCATCGTGGTGACGAGACGGAAGTCGGGGTGCGCGTGCACCTTGATACCCGCCACGACGCTCTCAACGTAGCGGCGCGTATCGAGCAGCGGGGCGAGGCTGGCCCAGCTCTTCTCGCTCATGCGATTGCCCTCATCGAGAATCGCGACGCCGCCACGGATCATGGCGGTGAGCAGCGGCGAGGCCACGTAGCGCAGCTTGGACGCGCCTTCGATCACCGGCTGGATGATGAGGTCCTCGGGCCGGGTGTCCACGGTGGCCTGCATGATGTAGACCTCGCGGCCAAGCCTCTTCGCGGCGGCGTAGGCGAGCGTGGTCTTGCCGACACCGGGTTTGCCTATTAGGCGCGGGCTCATAGGCAGGTCGCCGGGGCCGACGACGAGCCAGGCGGCCAGCAACTGCCGCATGGTCTCCTCCTGCCCGACCCAGTTGACAGCTATCTCGTCCGGATGCGCGAGGTGCAGGGGCACGCCCTCGATCTCGACTACCATAGATGCCATTCTCTCTTACAACGGGGCGGGCGCCGCGTGCCCCGGCAGCATGCCGTAGCCGAAGCCGGACTGCCCGCCCGCACGGTGGACTACTCTGGGACTTCCGGTTGCGGCGATGACGGCGCGAGGGGTGACATATCGCGACCGCGCTTCCGCGCCGCCGCGATGGCGCCGTAGTCGTAGAGCGCCTGCGGAAGCCAGCGCAGCAGGCAGACCAGGACCCGGTACTGCATTCCCGGCACGACTATCAACTGGTTGCGCGAGAGCCCCCGGAAGGACTCCGCCACCACCTGTTCGGAACTCATCCACCAGCACTCGGGGATCTCCGAGCGATCCATGTCGAGCCGGTCGTGGAACTCGGTGATGGTGAAGCCCGGGCACAGCGCCTGAACGCGCACGGGCGAGCCGGCGCTCTTCAGTTCCATTTGCAGACTGCGCGAGAAAGCCACGATCCAGGCCTTCGTCGCGCTGTAACTGACGCTGCCCGGCATGGGGGCGAAGGCGGAGACGGAAGAAACGTTGATGATGGCCCCGGCGCGCCGCGGCACCATGATGCGCAGGGCCGCGTGCGTGAGCCGCAGGGTGGCGGTGATGTGAACGCGGTGCATGCGTTCCGCCGCCTCCGCGTCCAGCTCGAGAAACCGGCCGCGCGAGCCGAAGCCGGCGTTGTTGATCAGGAACTCGAGCCGCGGGGCGGCTGCGATGCGCTCCTCCACCTGCCGCAGCGCGGCGGGGTCGGCGAGATCGGCCTCGACGGGCTCGACGGCGACGCCGTAGGCTTCGCCAAGTTCCGCTGCCAGAGCGTCGAGCCGGTCCTTCCGGCGCGCCACGAGAATCAGATCGCATCCGATGGCGGCGAGAACGCGCGCGAACGTCGCGCCGATTCCGCTCGATGCGCCCGTGACAAGGGCGGCGGGCCGCAACACTTCCTTCTCAGGCACCGAGCCGCTCCATGTACCGCGCCACGGCGGCTATGCCGCGGTAGAAGCTATCGAGCGAGAACTTCTCGTTAGGCGCGTGCAGGTTGTCGTCGGGCAGGCCGAAGCCCATCAGCACGCTCGGTATGCCGAGATTGCGGTCGAACGCGCCGGCAATCGGGATGGACCCGCCTGAACGGATGTAGACCGTCTCCCTGCCGAACGCTTCTGAGAGCGCCGCCGCGGCGGCCTGAATAAACGGGTTTTCGGTGTTCACGAGCGACGCTGGCGCGGAGTGGATCAGCTTCACCTCCGCGGTTACACCGCGCGGCTTCGCCTTCTCGACGGCGTCCTTGAGTTGCTCGAAGACCTGCTGCGGCTTCTGATCGGCCACCAGCCGCAGGCTGATCTTCGCGACAGCGCGGGCCGGAATAACCGTTTTCGCGCCCTCACCGACAAAGCCGCCGCGGATGCCGTGCACCTCGAGAGTCGGCCGCGCCCAGACCCTCTCGAATATGCTCTTTCCGGGTTCGCCCGTTAGTTCGGGGCTGCCGACCTCCTTCTTGCGGTACTCCTCGGGGTCGAACGGCAGCCGCGACCAGGCCTCGTACTCCTTCTCTGTAGGAGGAATGACGGTATCGTAGAAGCCCGGAATGAGAATGCGCCCGTCGCGGTCCTTGAGCGCCGTCAGGATCTCGGCGATCGCCATGATCGGATTCGGAGCGACGCCGCCGTAGACGCCGGAGTGAAGGTCGTGGTCAGCGCCCTGCACGTGTAGCTCGGTGTAGACAATTCCTCGCAGTCCCGTGCAGATGGTGGGCAGCTCCGGCGCGAACATCTCGGTGTCGCAGATGACGGCGGCGTCCGCCTTCAACTCGGGCGGCTTGGATTCGACGTACTTTTCGATGTGCTCCCCGCCGACCTCCTCTTCGCCCTCCAGAAGGAACCGTACGTTGATGGGCAGCTTGCCGTTGATGCGCATCAGCCCCTCGACGGCTTTGACGAGGATGTACGTCTGCCCTTTGTCGTCGGATGCGCCCCGGGCGAAGATGCTGTTGTCGCGGACGGTAGGCTCGAACGGCGGCGTCCTCCACTCGTCGAGCGGATCGGGCGGCTGCACGTCATAGTGGCCGTAGAGCAGCAGCGTGGGCTTTCCCGGCGCGCCCAGCCACTCCGCATAGACCAGCGGGTTGCGGCCCTCAGACTCGATCAGGCGCGCGTTGTGCATGCCGGCCGAGCGCAGTTCGTTGAGGATATACTCGGCCGCGCGGCGCACGTCGCCCTTGTTCTCCGGCAGAGTGCTGATGCTGGGGATCCGCAGCCACTCCTTGAGGCCTTCAAGAAAACGTTCACGGTTCTGTTCGAAGTAGTCCATCATGTGCCCCTTTTCTTATTCCGAAATCTCCTGTCGATTGCGCTGCAGTATGCCAGCTACCTGCTTTCTTCGGGCGGCGGGCTTTGAGCGCGCGGGCTTCGGCCGCGCCAACGAACTGTCGACCTGCGCGAACAGAGCCGAAGCTCCACGCGACTGAAGTCCGCCCCGCTTCACGTGCACGCTCACCGCGCCAGCGCACGGGTTGCGGCCGAAACTGTGAGTTGCACGGCGCATCAGCTTCCCGTCTGCGACCTCGGATCGAGCAGCTCGTTCAAGCGCCTTTCGTCGAGCCCGCTCTGCTCGCGCGCGACCTCGCGTATGGTGCGGCCGCTCGCGTATGCCTCCTTGGCCAGAGATGCCGCTTTATCATAGCCGATTTCACGCGCCAGAACCGTCGCCATTGCGAGCGATTGTTCGACAAAGCCCTCCGCGCGCCCGCGGTCCGCTTCGAGGCCGCGCACGAGCCGCTCGGAGAGGTTCCGGCTGGCGGCCGCGAGCAGCTCAATGGAGTCGAGCAGGTCGTAAGCCATCACCGGCATCATCACGTTCAGCTCGAAATTGCTGCCCAGCGCGCAGCACCAGGCGATGGTGGCGTCGTGCCCCACAACCTGCGCGCAGGCCATCATGACGCTCTCAGCGATCACCGGGTTCACCTTGCCGGGCATGATGCTCGAGCCGGGCTGGACGGCGGGCAACCTCAACTCGCCGAGACCGCAGCGCGGCCCGGAGCCAAGCCAGCGGATGTCATTGGCGATCTTGGTGAGCGCGATTGCGTACCCTTTCAAGGCCCCAGAGAGGAACGCAACGGCATCCTTCGCCGCCTGCGCCTCGAAGTGGTTGCGCGCCTCGCGGAACGGCAGGTGCGTGCGCGCGGAAATGAGGCCGATCGTGGCGGCGGCGAAATCCTTCGGTGCGTTCAGGCCGGTGCCAACGGCGGTGCCGCCGAGCGGAAGCTCGTAGATCCACTCGAGCGCGGCTTCGATGCGCTCGCCCGAAGCCTCAACCTGGCGCGCGTAGCCCGAAAACTCCTGGCCGAGTCGGATAGGCACGGCGTCCTGAAGGTGGGTGCGCCCGATCTTGACGATCTCGTCGAACTCCTTAGCTTTCTTTTCGAGCGCGGAGGTGAGCTGCGCCATGGCAGGCACGAGCGCGCTGAATACCATATCTGCCGCGGCGATGTGCATCGCGGTAGGGAAGACGTCGTTGCTCGACTGCCCGCGATTGACATGGTCGTTCGGATGTACGGGCTGCCCGGCGCGGCGGCTCGCGAGCGCGGCGATCACCTCGTTCGCGTTCATGTTAGTGGACGTGCCGCTGCCGGTCTGGAAGATGTCGACTACAAACTGGTTGTCGTGCTTGCCCTCGGCCACCTCGTCGGCGGCTTTCTCGATCGCGTTGGCGATGGCGGCATCTAACTCGCCCATCTCGCCATTGACCGCCGCCGCCGCGCTCTTGATGAGGCCGAGCGCGCGTATGAACGGCCGCGTAAATCGCAGCCTGCTTACCGGAAAGTTCTCGACCGCGCGCTGCGTTTGCGCGCCGTAAAGCGCGTCTTCGGGAACGCGCACCTCACCCATGGTGTCCCGCTCGATTCGTGTTGCCCCCATGCTCCGATACTACCCGGTCCACAATATAGGTAAGGGGGGCGGATGCCCACAAACCGTCTCATCAACGAGAGAAGCCCGTATCTTTTGCAGCACGCGCACAATCCGGTGGATTGGTACGCCTGGGGCGAAGACGCTTTCAGGAAGGCGCGCGAGGAGAACAAGCCGATCTTCCTGTCGATCGGCTACGCAACGTGCCACTGGTGCCACGTCATGGAGCGCGAGTCCTTCGACAACAAAGGCACAGCGGAGGCGCTCAACCGCGACTTCGTATCCATCAAGGTCGACCGGGAAGAACGCCCGGACGTGGACAGAATTTACATGCTGTTCTTGCAGGCCGCGACGGGCGGGGGCGGCTGGCCGATGTCGGTATTTCTCACGCCGGACCTCAAGCCTTTCTTCGGAGGAACCTACTTCCCGCCGGAGCCGCGTCACGGCCTGCCCGCGTTCACTGAGGTGTTGCAGCGCGTTGCGGATGTGTGGCGCAAAGAACAGGCGCAGGTGATATATTCGAGCGCCGACATCATCGAGCAACTGACGCGCCACTCGCAGTTGCAGCCTGTCATCGCACCCGTGAACCCGCAGGTGCTCGATAGCGGTTTCTACGCGTTCCGGCGCCAGTTCGACACGGCGCACGGCGGGTTCGGAACCGCCCCCAAGTTCCCGCGCGTTTCGGTGCTCGACTTCCTGCTGCGCTACCACCGCCGCACTGGAAACGTCGAGGCGCTCGAGATGGTCTTCGCCACGCTGAACGCTATGGCGCACGGCGGCATCCACGATCACCTCGGGGGCGGCTTCCATCGCTACTCAGTGGACGAGCGCTGGTTCGTGCCGCATTTCGAAAAGATGCTCTACGACCAGGCGCAGATAGCGGCTTCGTACATCGAGGCGTTCAAGGTTTCAAACGACGCCTATTACGCGGACGTCGCGCGCGCCACGCTCGACTACGTGCTGCGCGACCTGGCCGATCCCGGCGGCGGCTTCTGCTGTGCCGAGGATGCCGACAGCCCCGACCCCGCCAATCCGTCGCACAAGCGCGAAGGCGCGTTCTATCTCTGGACGGCGGACGAAATTCGCGCCACGCTCGGCGAGCCCGCGAGCGCCCGGTTCATGTACCAGTACGGCGTGCAGGAACGAGGCAACGTGTTCTACGACCCCGGGCGTGAGTTCGCCGGGCGCAATATCTTGTTCGAAGCGCACTCCGTGCAGGACACGGCGCGTCACTTCGAGCTCGACGTGGAAGAGATGGCGCGGTCGCTCGCCGAGTCCCGCGCGGCATTGCTCGCGGCGCGGAACGCGCGGCCGCGCCCGCTGCGCGACGACAAGGTG
>JBLNBX010000256.1:0-11613 GCA_050260275.1 bacterium | reverse complement strand
ACAACGGCCACGGTGTAAGGATCCAGGTCCACCGCGAAGTTCTTTGAGTATCTCAGCGGACGGCTTACCGGGGCGATCGCGTTGGGTCTTTCGAGCGATGCTTTATCCGTCAGCCCCGCGGTGATCGTGTGCAGCGTCGCGGTGGCCTTCTCGAATGCGCGTGAGCCCTGGAGGTCGACGAGCAGCGTGTTCCGATTCCCCTCGTAGTTCACGGCCTTGATGACGATCCGGCGGCCGTCGGTGCTCGCGGTGGCGATGGCGTCCACAGTGCCGGGCTGCCAGTCTTCTGGCTTCATGGTCGCGATCTCCTTGAAGAAGCTATCGCGGTTGGGGATGTCCCGGAACGTGCCGCTCGTGGAAGCCAGATAGCGCTCCGCGTAGTGCTCGCGGAAGAGTTTCTCTACTACGTAGCCCGCGCCGGGGAACCAGGAGACGTGATCGTGGTAGATGAATGACGTCCAGGTGGGATCGTCCTCGGTATTCCGCATGAGCAGGGCGGGGCAGCTCATGGTCAGGCCGGGGCTGAGTTCCTCGTATAGAATCAGACTGCCGGCCGCATGCAGCCCGGCGCGCCAGTCGTAGGTGCGCGAAAGATTCCATTCGAGCACTGCGATCTCGATCTGCGGGTGCGCCGAGGCGCGGATGTAATCGCGCAGCTTGATGAGGTAATCGCGGATGCGCCTCAGCCCGGTCTCGTAGTTTTCGGGCTCGTACTCGTAGTTGTGCACGCCGAGAATGTCGAAGTTCTTCCCGGCGAGGTCGATCACCTTCTGGCTCCAGCCCATGTCGTTGGACCGCTTCTGCCCGCACGCCACGATCTTCGCCCCGGGAGCGATGGCCCGCAGCCGGCTGCCGTAGACGTTGACAACCTCGGCGTACTTCTCCGGTGTGAAGCCGTTATTCATGGGCTCGTTGTCGATCTGGAAGTACCGCACGTTGTAGGGCTCCGGGTGGCCATTGGCAGCCCGCAGCCGCCCCCATTCGGTGTTCGGCGGGTCGTTGAGGTAGCGCACCCAATCCATGGCGTACTCCACCTGCTCAGGGGCGGTTCCGGGCGCCGGGAGCACCACCAGAGGCTCGGTCCCCAGCTTTCGCGCGAGAGTCATGAATTCGTCGGTCCCGAAGCCGTAGTAATCCGAGTAACCGCCCCACATCTCGTTGGGGTGGTACCGGCGCTCGGCGTGCGGGCCGATGCCGTCCTTCCATTTGTAAGTGGAAGCGAACGATCCGCCGGGCCAGCGCATGAACGGCGGAGCCAGATCCCGCAGCGCCTGCAGCAGATCGGGACGCAGCATTCCGTCGCGGCGCACGTCGGCGCGCATCAGGGATATGTGGTCGAGGAGCACCGTTCCGTTGCCCTCCGCCACTATCTCCACCGAGGCCTGCTCGTCACGCACGGGACTGGAGAACTCGTACGGCACTTCCTGCCAGTCCGAGCCGGTGACCGCGAGCGGCACGGATGCGATGGCTTGGCCCTTCGAGCTTGTGACGTTAAGGGTCAACCGAGGCGAACCCTCCTCGCGCCTGACCCACAGCGAGCCGTCGTACTTGTGGCCCGCCTCCAGGAAGACGCGGCCCTGCCTGATGCCGGCGCGGCCTCCCTCCGCGCGGAGGCGTGCGCTCCTGCTTCCGTTCTTGAACTCGACCTCGGCGATTCCAGCGCTGCCGCGCTCGGAGAACGGCGTCCAGTAGGTCTCGAAATCCTTGCCCTCGAAACCGCATCCGCGGATCTGCTCGGCGAACAGCCCATCGACAACCGAATGATTGATGTGCTCGAGGAAGTGGCCGTAGATGCGTTCGTCCACGGGAGCCATGACCCGGTCGGTATCAACCGCGAGGATGGCTACCCCCGGCTTGCCCTGCGCCGCTCCAGCCCCCGACGGGAGCGGGCTCGTTATGTAGGCGTACAGCACAACGGCGGCTGCGGCGGCCACCGTCGAGACGATCAGAACGTCGCGTCTTTTCATGACTCTCCTCTGCGTGGCGGACCAGGCCACGTCCGGTCATCGGGTGCACTCACAGGTCCGTTCACCGCGAGGAGGCTGCGCTCCCGCCGTCGTGCGCGCCGCGATCACCGCCCCGGCGGCTGTCAGGGCCTTGCAACCGTTTTCCGCGCGCGCATCGAAACGGAGCAACGCGCGCCCAGCCCCCAATGATAACGGCTCAGCCCGGCAGTTCGTCCAGCGTTCCGGCGCGCGCCTGGAAACTACAGCTTTGTGGGGTGGACCCCCAGGTCCGCGGGCGACCCCCCGGTCGCCCCATCGGGCGCGGGACGCTGTCGGCTTCTCTTCGCAGTCGGGATCAAAGCGCAGCCACGCCGGACCAGGGGGTCCGGCGCGGGCGAGGGCGCCCGCCCCACATCAAGATTGCTTCAAAGCCGGACGTGTCGGGCACCACTCCACCAGAAAAGTACTTGAGCCTGTGCCACGCCCACTCCCGCGCACACGTGCATCTGGACTCGCTCGCCGGCCTATCCCCGTTGGTCCTGCCGGTGAGATAATCGGCCCGTGACCAAGAACTCCAATACCGTTTCCCGGCGCAGCGCAGTGCTCGCCGGTATGGGTGCGGCAACGGCGAATATCGCCTTTCCGCAGGCAGGTGGCAGGCTCACTGTAGGCCAGGTGATGGATCGCATCAAGGCCAACATTGGAGTGCCATGGAGGCAGCAGACCGTCGATAACCTGTTCGGCGGCAGTCCAGACCTTGAAGTTAAGGGCATCGCAACGACGATGTTCCCGACCCTCGACGTGCTCCAGCGCGCCGCCGCGGCGGGCAGGAACTTCGTCATTGCGCACGAAACCGCGGTCTACATGCACCAGGACGAAACCAAGGGGCTCGAGAACGACCCAACGTTCCAGTACAAGGTCGAGTTCATAAAGAAGAACAACATGGCCGTGCAGCATTTCCACGACCACTGGCACATGCGGCGTCCTGACGGCATCAGCGTGGGCATGACCAGAGAACTCGGGTGGGAGAAGAACGTCGATCCCGAAAACCCGCGTCTTTTCAGGTTCAACGGTATCCCGCTGGCGAAGTTCGCCCAGGACATTCAGGAAAAGCTGAAGATCCGTACAATGCGGGTCGTGGGCGATCCTTCAACGCCGGTCAATCGCGTCGCCGCGGGCTGGGGCTATCACACGATGATGAGGCCTCCAATCCTCGGAAGAGAGGGCGTGGACGTATTCATCACCGGAGAGACGTGGGAGTGGGAGATGGTCGCCTACGCAGTGGATGCCGCGATCGCCTCGGGAAAGAAGAAGGGGCTGATTCTGCTCGGCCACACCGTCTCGGAACAGGCTGGCATGAAGTACTGCGCGGAGTGG
This sequence comes from bacterium, assembly GCA_050260275.1. GTDB lineage: Bacteria > Acidobacteriota > Terriglobia > Bryobacterales > Bryobacteraceae > DATMXS01. The sequence goes on along the minus strand of JBLNBX010000256.1, from coordinate 8,290 downwards.
CTGAAAGGCTTCATCACCGAAGTTCCCGTGGAGTTCATCCCGGCGAAAGAGCCGTTCTGGAGCCCAGGTGCACCCGTGGCCCTCTGACGAATAGCGGATGCGATACAGCGATTCCGGGGCGCCGCCTGCTCCTGGCGCCCCGGCTTCGCGAGTGGAACGCTGAAAATCAGCGGGAAGCTCAGTTCTTTGAAGCGTCGAACTTGTCCATCATCTCTTTCGTGAGAACCGACTCGACGCCTTCGGGCGGCACGTCCATGCCCGCTGCCCACACGAGCCCGTTCAGCACGAACTTGCGGACGTTCTCGTCCAGCAGCGTGGCGGTCGCGTGCAATCCGCCATAGGCGAAGCCCCGGCCACCGTCGTCCCTCTGGAACGCCCACGCTGCGACTCCGGGTCCGGTGGGCTTGGCGCCCCACCAGGTCACCTTCATGATGTCGATCGGATGGGCTATCAGCAGGTCCGTCCGGTTTTCCTCGTAGGAGAGGTACGGGCGGTAGAAGAGCTCTTCCTTGAACTGCCACGGCTTCACGCCGCGCAGAATGGGGTGATCCGGGTTCGCGAATTCGATCTTCCAAAGCCCCATCGGGTTTCGCGACGCGCTCTGTACCCACACGCCGCCCATCCAGTCGAGGTAATTGGTACGGGCGGAGTGGGTCTCAACCCAGAGGCCATAGTGGAAAGCCGCGAAGCCAACCCCGGACTTAATCAGGCCATCGAACTCCTTCAGGTATGCCGTTGTTTCCTTGTCATACCGGCCGCCGTTGGCCTCCGCGACGTTGTGCTGCGGGAAGAGCGCGTGTTGCTCGTTCGGGGCGCGGTCCGAACTGCTGATCAGGGCCACGAGGGACACGCCCTTCAACAGACTGAGGTCCTTGGGGACGCGGTCCAGGAACAGCCTGACCTTGATGCCCTTAACATTAGTGGAGTTCTCAAGGCAGTGCGCCAGGATCTTGCTCACCTTGATGTACTCGTGGCTACCCGGGGCGCTGTGATCCTGGGGGCCGGCCACGATCGCGATCTCTTTGGTCTGAGCGGACGCGGGGGCGGACAACGCGGCCCCCACCGCCAAAGCCAGAATCGGGAGCGCAAAAGCGATTCGATCTGCTCGCAAAATGTCGACGCCTTTCCTATCAAGCCGGCCGGCTATGTGACCGGCGGTTTGCTCCGGCCGGGGGATCGCAGGCGCGCTTCCCGGCTCAGAGTGCTGGGCGATGCCCAGCACTTCGATATGCTAGCAGAAGCCGAAAGCGGGGTTGTTCCGGGGGACGGCTGCGCAGCGATGTCCTTCGGCCGGTCTACAGAGAGTATTCTTCCATCGGGAGCGTCACCGTGATGGACCGGCCGGTCTTCCGCCCCGCGAAACCCGGGGTGATGAAGATCAGCGGGAAATCCCTCACAGTAATGACTAGTTCCTCCCCCGCCGAATGGCGCTTCCCCGGCTTCGTCACCGTCACCATCGAGGGCGTCAGGCCGAAGATGCCGCGCGTGCCGCCCTCGGGTGATCCATAGACAACCATGTTCTTGATCTTGGCAACAGTGTCCGGATCCGTGCAGTCCTCGGTCTCGCACTTCCACTCTTCAGTGACGCCGAACCGCGCCGCCGTGCGCGCGGCATGCAGGATGGTCTGCCGCTGAAACGTCGTGAAGGCGAAATCGAAGATCGAGCACACGATCGTCAAAAACAGCAGCAGCGTCAGTGACGCCTCGATCATGGCGGCTCCGCGCCGGTGCTCTTTACAAATGCGTGCAGGCATGGGGTCTGCTCCTACGTCACCGGCGGCGCCCAGTGCCCGAGGTATTTGAACCGCACCCACGGCTTCCCTTGCAGTTCGATGTGAGAGAACAGCCCGGGGAGCGTGTAGCCCTGCACCCAGACCCGCACCGTCGAAGGCACCTTGTTCTCAAAAGTGACCTCCGCGAACACCATATCCGGCCTCAGCGAAGGGACGATCGGCTCGGTTCCCCCGGTGGGACTGCCGTACACCACGACGTTTCGCACCGCGGTTAGATAGGCATCATCGGGGGGCGCGCCCTCAGGCGCCCGGTACGTCTGTACCGAGGCGAACCGGCCTCCGGCCCGGACCGCCTGCTCAACGGTATTGTACAACCAGAACGCGTATCCGTAATTCCAGGCCCCCAGGAACAACAACACCAGGAATGGAGCACAGATCGTGAACTCCAGGAGGACGCTGCCGCTTCGCCGCTTTCTCTTGGTGTGCCTCATCTGACTAGCGCAATGACGTATAGCCCGTTTTCTTCAACCGGACGGCCGGAGCCGCCGAAGATGCCCGCGCCCACATACCATGCGCACATGGGCCTGTTGCCGCCCTGTTTGTAGTCGCTTGGGGGCTGCAGCAGAAATCTTGCGAAACCCAGAACCTTGCGGTCCGGCGGGCCACTGTTGACGGGAACTATGACGAGGCGCAGGCCATTGCCGCTCTTCGGCCTCAGCGTCTCCGGGCCGTCGAGGTACGACCAGAAGTCCGTCTCCGGATCCGCATCACGGTCGCTTCTCTCTGCCACGTACTTGGTCTCGGACTCTTTCGTTCCGGTTGTCATCAGCGAGTCGCCCTCGGAGATCGGGTAGTCCTCGGTTCCGTTCACGATCACCTCTGCAATCTCTGCGGCCGAGGCGCCGTTGACGATGAAACCACGGTTGTTCTTGTCAACCAGGAACCGGTCGATCATCGACTGGTTCATGTCTCCGGCGCACATGGTTTTCGGGTGATCCAACTGCGGAACGGAAGCCCACTGCAGGGTGTAGAGCTCTCCCGGGATGAACCCCCACGTGCTCATGTCCCCCTCGACCGCATTGACATTCGGAGCCATGGGGGAGAACGGGAAAACGCCATCGGAGAACGTATCTCTCTTTATTTGGCCTGCGACGGCCGCCGCTGCAACTCGCGACGAGACGGCATTCGTCAGCGGGCGCAGCAGCGTCAGGCCGACGTCCACGCGAGTCTCGACGCGGATGAACCGGTACCCGGTGGGCGGATCTGGCACCGCCGCCACATCCACGAACCCGGAGCGGGCGAATTTCGAGAACTGCACGGTGATGTCCGTAAACGATTCCGTGCTGAACTGCCAGCGCTTCCTCTCGTCGGGGCTCGAGGTTGCCGCGGCTATCGCTTCGTATAGCCCTGCCTTAGTTCCGTTCATCCGCTCGGCGCCAGCCAGGGCGGCGGAATCGACAAACGCCTGGGCCTCGCTGCGGGCGCAATACATGCGGCCGATGTCGAAAGCAAGGCCGGCGACGCCGAGGATGAACAGGAGCGCCAGCGAGAACGCTATAAGAATGAAGCCTCGCCGCCGGCGCCCGTTCGGGCGAATCCGGGCGGAGTCCGAAACCCGATCGACGGCAAAGATGCCCCCAGTGTGATTCACATTTCAGTCGTACTGTGAATACCGAATACCGTCAAGGTTGCCGATGGTACCGATTTCAGTTAACAGAGGATATTCCAGACGATAATATCGGCAATAAACTTTTGTTAAAGGCGGCGCACATAGCGTTAGAGGCGCGTGTTCGGGCTGCCGTGCACGACCGCAGGAAGTACGGCTAAATCGCCGGGAATAGATCGGGATTTAGCCCCTGCCCACCAAGAGAGTGTTGCCTGAATTCTATTCCGTGGCGGCCCGCAACGGTCGCGCTCTCGCACCTGCACACCTGGGAACTACAGCTCTGGAAACCACAGCTTTGTGGGGCGGACCCCCAGGTCCGCGGGCGACCCCCCGGCCGCCCGTCGGGTGCTGAGCACCACAGGCGACCAGCCGCTCGAGCGGCGGGCCGGGCAGGCTGGAAGGCCTGGCCCGACAGCACGTGAGCAGTGTCGCCCTAAAGTTTCTCTACCGTTGCCCCGATCAGGTGTCCGTGGACGGTAGCATACAGACGCTGCTGCTGTTCGCGGTCCCTGTCATGACCGCGGTGGGCGCCGCCATCATAACCGCGATATTGATGCAGGCGCATGCCGAGTGCCTGCTGGCGAGAGAGCGCGCCCGCGCAGCGGAACTGCGCACGGCTCTGCAGGCGCGCGACCAGGTGGAGGCGGCGCGGATTCGAGGCATCGAGGAGGCGGCGCGCAGGCGGGCTCTGGACGAGATTCTCTCAGATATCCGGGTCGAGGAGCGGCAGTTCCGGCGGGGGCACGGGGTGCTGCTTCAGGAACGCATCTTTTTCCGCACGGTCCCGCTCACGGGATGGATCGAGCACGAACTGCCGCCCGCGCCGGAACCTCGCGCCCCGCTGAGGACGATCGAATCCGCCCGGCAGCTCACTTGCCCATGATCATCATGCGCGTCGCGATCACCAGCAAGAACGCGGCGTAGATGCGGCGGATGAGGTGCGGAGGCAGGCCAATCATGATTTTCGCGCCGAAGTAAGTGCCAATGACCAGGCCAACTCCGATCAGCGCGGCGTAGCGGAGGTTTATGAGGCCGTTACGGTAGTACTCGGCCGCGCCGAGGATACCCACCGGCGGAATAAGCGCCGCCAGGCTCGTTCCGATGGACTCGAGCTCGGGCAGCTTCACGATGAAAATGAGCGCGGGCACAATTATGAGTCCTCCGCCAATGCCGAACATTCCGGCGAAAACGCCGGCCACAAGTCCGATGCCGAGAAGAACCAGGTACGCCATCTCTGGTGAAGTCTAGCAGAGGTGGCGGTCAGTACCTCGCTGTACTACCCTCTTGTTTGGAGATGCGGGAGCTGGACGGCAGAAACGTGTTGATCACCGGCGCCGGACGAGGCATCGGCAAGCGGCTTGCGGTGGGCTTCGCGCGGGCGGGCGCCCGTGTGGGGCTGCTGGCGCGAAGCCGCGCTGAGTTGGACGCGGCACACCTGGAAATAGAGCAGGCAGGAGGAACGTCCATGCGCTTTCGCGCCGACGTCGGCGAGTACGAGCAGGTTTGCGCGGCGGCGGAGCGAATGCGATCGCATTTCGGCAGCATCGACATCCTGGTTGCGGCGGCGGCCGTGCAGGGCCCCATCGGGCCTCTCGCGGAGACTAACCCGCGCCTCTGGGCGGAGGCCATCCGCACGGACCTGCTCGGCGTCATGCACGCCTGCCGCGCCGTCCTGCCGCACATGATCGAGCGGCGCGCAGGCAAGATCATCGTGTTGAGCGGCCCAGGCGCTACCGGGCCGCGGCCGTACTTCAGCGCCTACGCTGCGGCCAAGACCGCCGTGGTCAGGCTGGTGGAGACGCTGGCCGAGGAAGTGCGCGAGTACAACGTGCAGGTAAACTGCATCAGCCCCGGCCCCACGTACACGCACCTGACCGATCAGGTGCTGCGAGCTGGCAAGCGCGCGGGCGAAAAAGCCTTGGCCGAGGCGATGCATCTGCGGTCGAACGGCGGCACGCCTCCGGAAAAGCAGATACAGCTCGCGCTTTTTCTGGCCTCAGAGCGCTCCGATCACGTCAGCGGAAAACTGATCCATATCAACGACGACCTGAAGCGGCTGGAGAAGAACAGCCTGCACCGGGACGCGTTCACGCTGCGCAGAATCCAGCGGGTGTAGGCGTTCCGGCACCGCCCTCGGGCGCGGCGTCCCGCGCTGATGCGCTTAACTAGCCGGTTCGCGAAGCGGAACGTCTTTCACCGGGCCGCGCGGCTCAGCGCCGCACCAGGTACACCGCGACCTCAGCCCGCAGATTGGGAAGCACCTTCACGGAGCGCTGGCCGGAGAGGAATATCTTGCGCTCCACCGCCCAGCCCTGGTCGGCGGCGAGTATCTCGAAATCGCGCACCGTGAGGAAGTGGATGTTTGGCGACTCGTACCACTCGTACGGGAAGCACCTCGACCGCGGCGCGCGCCCGGTCAGGAGTGCCGAGACGCGCATGGCCCAGTGCCCGTAGTTCGGGAACGCCACGATGGCGCGGCGGCCGACGCGCAGCATCTCCTGCAGCACATGGAGAGGGCGCCGCGTCTCCTGCAGCGTCTGGCTCAGGATCACGTAGTCGAACGAGTCGTCCGGATATCCGCTCAGCCCCTGGTCGATGTCGCCCTGATAGACCGAGACGCCGCGCGCGATGGCGCGCTGCACCTTGCGGCCGTCGATCTCGATGCCGCGGCCCTCCACGGAGCGGTTCGCGGAGAGCCACTCGAGCAGCTCACCCTCGCCGCACCCGAGGTCGAGCACGCGTGAATTCGGCTCGACGATCTCGCTGATGATGGCGTGATCGCGGCGGCCCAACAATTGCCTGACGGAGGTGCGCGATGTGCTTGCGGCGGTGGTCATAGCCTTGCGTAGGTGTTGGCGAGGAAGCCCCGCACGACCTCGGTCTGCTCGCCTATATCGACCAGGAACGCGTCGTGGCCGTAGTTCGAGGCGAGCTCAACGTAAGCGACGTCGTGATTGCGGCTGCGCAATGCCTCGACGATGTCCACGGACTGATAGCTGGGGTACAGCCAGTCCGAGGTGAAGCTGATGACAAGGAACCGTGGTGCGTTACGGGGGAAGGCGTCGGCCAGCGAGCCGGCGCCGTTTGCCAGGTCGAAATAATCCATCGCTTTCGTGATGTAGAGGTAGGAGTTGGCGTCGAAGCGGTTGACGAACTGCGAACCGCGGTAACGCAGGTAGCTCTCCACCTCGAAATCGATGGAGAAATCGAAGCCGTACTTTTCCTTGCCGCGCAGGCGCCGGCCGAACTTCTCGCGCATGGACTCGTCGCTCATGTAGGTGATGTGGCCTACCATGCGCGCCACGGCAAGTCCGCGCGCGGGCGGCTTCGAGTCGTAATAGTTGCCTCCGTTCCAATCCGGATCGGCCATGATGGCCTGCCGGCCCACCTCGTTGAAGGCGATTTGCTGCGCGCTGTGGCGCGCGGTGGTGGCTATGGGAATGGCCGCAACCACGCGGTCCGGCCAGTGCGCCGCCCACTCGAGCGTCTGCATGCCGCCCATGGAGCCGCCGCAGACCGCCAGGAGCCGGCTGATCCCGAGGTAGTCCACGAGCTTCGCTTGGAGCCGCACCATGTCGCCTATCGTGATCACAGGAAACGACATCGCGTAGGGGCAGCCCGTCGCGGGGTCGATGGAGGCAGGGCCTGTGGTGCCACGGCAGCCGCCCAGCACGTTCGAGCAGATGACGAAGTAGCGGTCCGTGTCGAAGGCCTTGCCGGGGCCGATCATGTTGGCCCACCAGCCCGGTTTGCCGTCCGTCTTGGAGATGCCGGCGGCGTGGGCGTCGCCCGTGAGCGCGTGCACGATGAGGATGGCGTTCGAGCGCGCCGCGTTCAGCTCGCCGTAGGTTTCGTAGGCCACCTCGACCGGCGACAGCGTGGCGCCGCAGTCGAGTGCCAGCGAATCAAACGTGACAGATTGCGTTTCGACAATCATGCGAGCCGCGGGATGTCATCTATGATAGCAGCGCGCGGCCGTGCTCCCGAAAAGACCGCGGTGGGGCGGGAACCGGCCAGGGGGCGATAAGATGGTCGGGGGATGGCCCGTATGGTCCTCCTAAGGAGTATTCGCGGAGGTTGCAGGGAATGCACGAAGGTTCCACGGTAGCGAGGCCGTCCGGGCCAAGGGAGCGGCTGGACCCCTACATCAAGCTGCTGCCGTTCTTCGGCATCGGTATCGTGGTGATGCTCATCGTGGCGGGCGCGACGTGGTGGGTAAACCGCGGCGGGCGCGTGGAACTCGCCGGCTCGGTCAAGCAGGTCAGAACAGTCTCGCCGGAGGATATGAGCACCATCGCGCTGATCGATTTCCGCGCCCACAACACATCCGATTACACGTTCAACGTGAAGAATGTTCGCGTCTTCGTGCTGCCGGCGCAGGGCGACGAGGTCGAAGGAAACGTGCTCACGAGCGCCGACACCGATACCGTGCTCAAGTACTACCCGGCGGCCGGCCAGCGCTACAACCCGTCGCTCATGATCCGGAACTCGATTCCGGCGGGCCAGACGGAGGACCGCATGGTAGCGGCCCGGTTCGAGATGCCCGAGGAGGCCTTCCGGCAGCGGCGGCAGTTGCGCATCGTGATCGACGAACTCGACGGGCCGGTTTCGGAGATCACCGAGCGGGCGCAGGAGTAGAAAGCCACTCCATCGCGGCGGCCCGGCGGACGGAACTGTTGCGCGCGGGATCTGCCGGCCTCAATTAGCGGGAATAACCGGATACACGCCCTCGAGCACAACCCTGGCGAAATCGCACCATGTGTATACGCCTACATAAAGAAATGCGTGCTGATGTGGGGCGAGTCGCCCGATTCGCCCGGCTTGGCAGCATCTTTTTCTTGATGTGGGGCGGGACGTGGGCTGGGCGCCTGGCTTGGCAGCATGTTGATGT
>JBLNBX010000255.1:0-14778 GCA_050260275.1 bacterium | reverse complement strand
TCAGCAGTTCCTTCAGCGTCGAACTCATTCCCCGTTTAAGCATCACTGGCCGGCCAGCGTGTCCGGCGGCCTTCAGCAGAGCGAAATTCTGCATGTTGCGCGCGCCTATCTGGAGAATGTCGGCGTACTCGGCCACAAGCTCAACATCGCCGTCCGACATCACCTCCGTCACGATGTCGAGTCCCGTTTCCTCTTTGGCCCTGCGGAGCAGCTTAAGACCCGCGAGTTCCAGCCCCTGGAAATCGTACGGAGACGTGCGAGGTTTGAAAGCCCCGCCGCGCAGCACCCGCGCGCCAGCGCGAGCCACGGCTTCGGCGGTCTGCAGTATCTGCCGCTCGCTCTCAACCGCGCACGGGCCGGCCATGATCACGAACTCCGAATCCCCTACCACCGTGCCGTTAACGCGTATGCGGCTGCGCTCCGGCTTGAACTCGCGGCTGACGAACTTGTACGGCGCGGAGATCCGCACCGCCGTCTCCACTCCCGGCATGGCCTGGAGCGACTCCAGGCACTCCGTGACGTCGCCGGTTCCCACCGCGCCGATCACCACCCGCTCGTCGCCTTGGATCGTGTGCACACGGTACCCGGACTCCTGGATGCGCGCGCAGACGGCCTCTATCTCCTCCTGGCTTGCGTGCGCCTTCATCGATATGATCATGGCCTCCCCCTGATACACTCCCATCAAAAAAAACAACCCACTCTTGCGAGTGGGTTGGTCTATCTCTTAGAAACGGGTCTCCAGGCCAACGCCACTCTACCCTGAGCGGGTAAAGAGCCTAAATCGAAACGAATAGGCGTAGGCGTAAACCATGGAGAAACTCTAATATAGCCCTGCCAGAGCTGGCATACAAGACCCACCTGTGGAAGGTGTATGCGCATCGCTACAAAAATTGAGCTAAATTCATCACAGACACTCTGGGATGCTTGTGAACTCCCCGGCAGAGCCTGCCGTGACGCCTGTCCACGCCATCAGGGGACGTGTGCGGCTGCGCGTGGGCGCGCTCGAGGATCGTCCGGACGTCAAGCGCGCGCTCGAAGAGCAACTCAGGCGGCAGCCGGGCATTCGCGCGGCCTCGGCGAGCACAGTCACGGGGAAGCTGCTGGTGTACTACGAGCCGGACCGCGGCTTGCCCGAGATCATCGGAGCGGTGGAGATCACCGTCAGGCTCGTTGCCGCCCAGCCGAAGCCACAGCCAAAGTGGGTCACGCCGCATCCAGCGCGCCTAGCGAAGGCGCAATCGCCCGCCGATCGAGCCGGCAATCGCGCGGCCGGCTTCCTCAGGAACCTGCTGCACTCGCTCGCCGAACTCAGGAAAGCTCCGCCCCGCACGATGACCGCGCGGGACCTAGTGCGAATGGCCGCTCCGGAGCGTCCGCCCCGGCCGTGGCACACGCTCACAGGGCAAGCGGCGCTCGACTTCTGGAAGACGTCCCGCACCGGCCTGGACAGCGATACCGCGCGGATGCGGCTCGCAAAGTACGGACCCAACGTGCTGCCTCACCCCAAGCCGCGCTCGGCCGCGCAGATCCTCCTTGGACAGTTCGCGAGCCTGCCGGTGCTGCTCCTTACGGGTTCGGCGGCCCTGTCGCTGGCGATGGGGAGCTTCGCGGACACTGTCGCGATCTGCGTTGTTCTGCTGCTTAACGGCGCTATCGGGGCCGCGACGGAGTTGGAGGCCGAAAAGACACTCTCGGCGCTCATGACCATCTCGGAGCCGATCGTCGAGGTGCTGCGCGACGGCGAAATCATCCGGATCGGCGGCGAGGATGTGGTGCCGGGAGATATCCTGCCGCTCGCGCCCGGCGCACAGGTGGCCGCGGACGCGCGGCTCCTCGAGGCGGAAAACCTCGCGCTCGACGAATCCGCGCTGACCGGCGAGAGCATGCCGGTTGAGAAGCGCGCGGACGATGTGATGCCGCCAGACACGCCGCTGGCCGAGAGGATCAACCTGGTCCATCGCGGGACGGTTGTCAGCGGCGGCAGCGGCCTCGCGGTGGTTTTCGCGACCGGGCGCCACACTGAGATCGGCAGGACGCAAACGCTCATCAGCGAATCGGCGCAGCCTGAAACGCCTTTGCAGCGCCAGATGCGGGGGCTCGGAAACCAGTTGCTGTGGTTCACGGGAGCTGTTTCTGCGGCATTGTTCACGGCGGGAATACTGCGCGGTTTGCATCCGCTCGCGATGCTCAGGGCGGCCACCTCGCTCGCCGTGGCGGCGATCCCCGAAGGGCTGCCCACAATCGCGACGGTCAGCCTGGCGAGCGGCGTCCGCTCGCTCGCGCGTCACGGCGCTCTCGTGCGGAGGCTGGAAGCGGTGGAGGCGCTCGGCTCGGTTCAGGTGGTCTGCTTCGACAAGACCGGCACTCTGACCCTGAACCGGATGGCCGTCGTGGCGGCGTTTGCCGGGATGCGTCACTACGAGGTGAGCGGAGGAAGCTTCCTTGCGGACCACAGACCCGTGCAGGCATCGAGCTACCCGGAACTGGCGCGCCTCATGGAGATATCGGCGCTCTGCAGCGAGGCCGAATTCGACCCGGCATCGGGCGCCGTGACCGGCTCGCCCACCGAAGCCGCGCTGCTGCAGATGGCGCTCAAGGGCGGCCTCGACGTCGCGCGGCTCAGGCGCAAGCGCCCTATTGTGCGCGTGCAGCACCGCGCCACCGGGCAGAACTATATGGCTACCACTCACCTGACCGGGCACGGCACGCGTATCACGGCAGTCAAAGGCAGCCCCACCGAGGTGCTGCAACTCTGCGGCTCGCAACTCGTGAACGGAGCCGAGCGCCCCCTCACGCCATCCGACCGGAGGCTCATTAGGGCCGAAAACGAGCGCATGGCCGGCGCGGCGCTGCGAGTGCTCGGAACTGCTTTCGCTGAGACGCCCGTCAACGGAAGCGCCGACCCCGGTTCGACTGGAATGGAAGCCGTTCCTCCGCTGATCTGGGCCGGCCTGGTGGGCATCGCCGACCCGCCAAGGCAAGGCCTGCGGGAGCTCATCGCGGACTTCCGCCGCGCGGGCGTGCGTCCCGTCATGCTCACCGGCGATCAGACGGCGACGGCGCACGCCATTGGCCGCGCCATGGACCTGAACGGCGGCGAAAATCTTCAGACCATCGACTCCCGCACACTCGACGGCATCGCGAGCAGCGAACTCGCCGTACAGCTCGAGCGCGTGCAGATCTTCTCGCGCGTGGACGCCGCACAGAAGCTGCAGATCGTCCACGGATTCCAGCAAGGCGGCGCAGTGGTGGCAATGACCGGCGACGGCATTAACGACGGGCCTGCGCTGAAGGCCGCCGACATCGGCATCGCGCTCGGGCAGAGCGGCACGCGCGTCGCCCGCCAGGTGGCGGATATCGTCCTCGCCGACGACAATCTCCAGAGCCTCCTGCCGGCGCTCGCCGAGGGCAGGCGCGTCCGGGAGAACATCCGCAAGGCGATCCACTACATCTCGGCGACAAACCTCAGCGAGATCATTCTGATGTTCGGCGCGGTCGCGTCCGGGCTCGGCCAGCCGCTGAACCCGCGGCAACTGCTGTGGATCAACCTGTTGAGCGACGTGTTCCCGGAACTGGCGCTAGCCGTGGGCCCGGCCGACCCGGACCTGATGAACCACCCTCCGGCGGGTGCCAATCGCCCCGCGCTGGCCCGCGCCGACTACGTACCTCTCGGCACGCAGGCCGCCGTGATGGCCGCAGCGGCCCTTGGCACTTACGCGTGGGGGGGCTCGCGAGGCTCGCCGGCCGCGGGGACCATGGCTTTCCTAACGCTGACGTCGGCGCAGTTGCTGCACGGCATCTCAGCCCGCGGCCCGTCGGGCGCGGTGCTGACGCGCGGGCGTCCGCCGGCGAATCCGTACATGACCATGTCGGTGCTGGGGGGCTTCGGCGCGCTGGCGCTGTCGCAGTTCGGGCTGACACGGTTGCTGGGGACCGTGCGGTTGGGGCCGCTCGAGGCGCTCGTGTGCGCCGGAGCATCCCTGGCCAGTTTTCTGGTGAACGAAGCGCTGCGGCGGCCGCGGGCGGAGGAATCCGCGCTGGCCGACGAAGAGACGCTCGCTAACAATGTGGCGGCCGGGCTGCGAAGGCCCGAGCCTGGGAGAGTGCGAAATGGGACTGATGGATGATGGCGACAAACGCGTTCTGATCGGCGTAGGCGTGGGGCTGGCCGCAGCCGGAATAGTAAAGGTGCTCATGCCGGCCCTGTCGAGCCTGGGCCGCCCGGTGGCGAAGGGACTCATCAAAGGAGGCATCGTCGCGTACGACACCGGCCGCGAGGCCATTGCGAACGCGGCGGAGTTCATCGAGGACATGGTGGCCGAGGTGCGCGCTGAAATGGAGGCCGAGCGCGAGCACGGCCACACCGTCCAGACCGCCCCCGAGCCGGGGCCCGCGCAAGGAAACGCGCAGGTTCATTAGGAGGACGTATGCTTCCGGCCGCCCATGCCGTTCACAACATCACGGGCCGCACGCGGGTGCAGGTGCCGTCGCAGCGCCACGATGCGGCTTTCTTCAAGCGGGCCGAGGAGGTCTTGCGTGAGCTGGAAGGAATAGACTACGTGGTAGCGAACCCCATCACGGCGAGCATCCTCCTGCTCCACAGGCTCAGCCTCGACTCCATCGGAGAGCACGCGCGCAGCCGCGGCCTGTTCGATATCCAGGAACGGCAGCGCGCGGCCGCTACCGTCATCAGCCAGGCCGCGGCAGGGATACGGGTGGCCGACCGCCGCATGCACGCGCTGACGGGCGGCAATTTCGATCTCGACAGCGCCGTTTTCGTGGGGCTCGGAGCCCTGGCGCTGTTCCAACTCGCCCGCGTGCGGGTGTGGCCGTCCGCGTTCACGCTGCTCTGGTACGCCTTCTGGATGGCTCGCCGGCAATAGCGCCCGGCTCTAGTGCGATCCCACCAGCGCGCGCGCGATCACGGCCAGCTTCTCCCGCGCGGGAAGCTCGATGCGCCGTGAGAGCACGTCATAGTTGGTGCGCTCGATCCGCGCCAGCAGGCGCGAGTAGATCTCGATCAGCGCCCACAATGACGGCCGCGCGTGCGGCTCTATCATCTCCACCAGCGGCGCGGATTCGTTGTAGAAGGCCCTCGCGCGCGCCGCCTCGAACGCCATCAGGGAGACGAACTCGTCGCTGCGCCTGCCTTCGGCGAGGTCGCTCGCGCGCACATGGAAACGATCCAGGTCCTCCGCGGGTATGTAGACGCGGCCGCGCACGGCGTCCTCGCGCACATCGCGCAGGATATTCGTCAGTTGGAACGCGATGCCGCACTTCTCGGCGAGCTGCAGAGCGGCCTCGGACTTGAACCCGAAAATGTGGATCACCGTGAGGCCCACGACAGAGGCCACCTGGTAACAGTAGCGGTAGAGCTCGTCGTAGGTGGCGATGGCGCGCGGCTCGAGATCCGAAGTTACGCCATCGAGCATCTCGTGAAAATACTCGCGCGGGATCTTGTAGCGGGCGGCGGTATCGCAGAAGGCCGGCCACAGCGGGTCCTGTCCCGGCCGTCCGGCCAGCGACCGCTCAAGCTCGCACCGCCACTGTTCGAGAGCGGCGCGGCGCGCCGCAAGCTCTACGCCCGGCTCGTCGCTGAGGTCGTCGCAGCGGCGGTTGAACGCGTACATGGCGCAGATTGCGTCGCGTTGGGCGCGCGGCAGCAGCACGAACGAATAGTAGAAGTTGCGCGCGCGCGTGCGCGCGATCCTGCGGCAGTGCTCGTAGGAGCGCTCGAGCGCGGTCATGCCACGCTCCTCACGGCCGCGCCCGCGAGCGTTCGCAGCATCAGCAGCACGCGCCCAACCTTTCCGATGCGCGGGCGGCGCGCCAGAACCCGGCAGCCCTGCCGTTCGATCATGTCGAGTATGAGCATGCCGCCACGGCTGAACAGCTCGATATCTACGGAAAGCCGGCGGTCCACCATGCGCGCGAGCGGCAAACCTTCAGTGAACAGCCCCCGCGCCACGCCAACCGCTTCACGCATCGCCGATCGGAATGCGGGCGTCTCGCGCCTCGCCTCCACCTCCGCAGCGCTCGATCCGTGCCGTTCGAGCAGGTCGAGCGGAATGTATATCCGTCCTTTTTCGAGGTCCAACGTAACGTCCTGCCAAAAATTGGCTAACTGTAGCGCCGTGCAGGTGGCATCGGACAAACGCTGCCGCAGCTCGTCGCGATAGCCGCACAGATACAGCACCAGGCGGCCGACGGGATTGGCCGAGCGCCGGCAGTAATCGAACAACTCATCCCAGTTGCGGTAACGCGTGACGGTTTGGTCCTGCAGGAACGCGCTGATGAGATCCTCGAAGGGCTCGCGCGGCAGGTTGTGCCGCGCCACCGTATCCGCCAGCGCGACGTATACAGGGTGCCGCGCGCGCCCGCAGTACATGGCATCCAGTTCCTCGCGCCACCACTCGAGCAGCCGGATGCTTTCTTCCGTGCTGCCCATCTCGTCGCCAAGGTCGTCAGCCCAGCGGCAGAAAGCGTACACGTTGTAGAAGTCCTGGTGAAGCCGCTTGGGCAGCAGGAACGTCACAACGTGAAAGTTCTCGTAGTGATGCGTGGCGAGCCAGCGTGTATATGCTTCGGCCTCGGCAAGCGTGGCCGTCCGGGCGAGCGCTCCCGGCGTCCTTACGAATTCGCGCGGCGCGAGATGCACTGCGTTACGGAATTATAGCCGTCTTGAGATGGCCGTTGTGGCTCATCAGATGCCGGAGCACCTCGAGCAGGTTCACCAGCGGCTCCTCGCCGTTGACGAAATGCTTCGCCGTCACCACGCCCTGCGCTATGAGGTCGAGCGAGCGCCGTATGTGCGCCGGTGTGTGATGGAAGCTGGCCTTGCAGGTGATCTCGGAGTAGTGCAGAAGCGAGGTTTCGAGCGAAACGCGCGTATCACTCGGGCACCCGCCGAAGAAGTTCACCGTTCCGCCCTTGCGAACCAGGCGCGCGCACGTTTCCCAGGTGGTCGGCTTGCCCACGGCTTCGATAGCAATGTCGGCGCCGCGCCCGCCGGTAAGGTCTCTCACGGCCGAAACCGGGTCCGGCATGTGAGTGGTGGAGATGAGTTCATCGGCGCCGAGCGCCTCCGCGCGGTCGATCTGCGTCTTGCGCCGCCCGAGCGCGATTACGCGGGCGCCCGCGTTCTTGGCGAGCCTGACGAACATCAGGCCGATGGGGCCCAGGCCCATGACGGCCACGGTATCTCCGGGAGCAACGCCCGTCTCATCCAATCCGCGAAGTACGCACGCGAGCGGTTCCAGAAGGGCGGCGTCCTGGTAGCTGACGCCGTCCGGAATTTCGTATGTATTCCGCTCCACAATGCGCGCCGGAATACGGATGTATTCCGCGTACGCGCCGTTGTTGAACAGCAGGTCCTCGCAGAGGTTCTCACGGTTGCGCACGCAGAAGAAGCACTTGCCACAGGGCGCGGAGTTGGCGGACACCACTCGCTGGCCCGGATGGAATTTCCGTACGCCCTCGCCTACCTCGACAACGTCGCCGGCCAGTTCGTGACCAAACACGGCGGGAGGGATGATCATGCGCGCGTGATAGCCGCGCCGGAAGACCTTGACGTCAGTGCCGCACGTCAACGCGGCCTTCACTCTTACCAGTACATCCCCAGGGCCAAGTTTCGGAACCGGCACCGGCTCTATCTCGAGGTGTTCCTTCCCGTAGAGCACGGCAGCCATCATCTGCGTGTTCACTGTGCGTTCCTTTGCGGTTCAACGATAATCTTCAACGATTGCTCGTCAGGACGCAGCGCCAGGTCGATGGCGGAGCGAATAGAATCGAGCGGCAAACGGTGCGAAATAAGCTCCTCCACAGGAAGCTCATTGCGAAACACCAGCCGCGCGGACTCCGCCTGCAAGTCCACAGAGGCGCTATAGCACCCGAGCAGGGCACGTTCCCCTACACAAATGTCCGCCCCAGACAATTCTACAGCTTCTTGATGGGAAGTTTGGGCAAACAAAAGTATGCGGCTGCCGGGCCGCGACAGGCGGATGGCCTCCTGGACGATACCGGGGACGGAGGCGGCCACGATCACCAGGTCGGCCCCGCGGCCTTCGGTCATTGAGCCGATCACCGGCCGGAGATCTTCGGTCCGGGGGTTGAGGGCGGCTTCGGCGCCGAACCGAATCGCCAGCTCCCGCCGCCGGGCTATGGTGTCGGTTGCGACTATGCGCGCCCCGGTCCGCCTGACGAGCATCGTAAACATCAGGCCGATGGGCCCCTGGCCGAGGATCGCAACAGTCTCACCCGGTTTCGGATCCACCAGCGCCACCGCTTTGTGACAGGTGTTGACCGGCTCGACGAAGCAGGCTCGCGCAAACGGGACGTCGGGGCCGAACTTCTCTACGCCGTCGCGGACGATCCAGTCCATCACGCGGACATACTGGGCGAAACCACCGCCGGCCGGCTCGAATCCCGCCGTTACCCCGACCCGCTTATATGTGGCGCATTGCGCGTAGAGCTTCCGCTCGCAGTAGAAGCAGTTGCGGCAGGGGATATGGTGGAAGGCTATCACCCGGTCGCCGGGCGCGAACCGCGTTACCCCCTCGCCCACGCGGACCACG
The DNA here is from genome assembly GCA_050260275.1 of bacterium. Classification (GTDB taxonomy): domain Bacteria; phylum Acidobacteriota; class Terriglobia; order Bryobacterales; family Bryobacteraceae; genus DATMXS01. Next base: position 6,205 of record JBLNBX010000255.1, on the reverse strand, counting down.
ACACCGGCCGTCTCGTGGCCGAAGATTCGCGGCGGCGGCAACAAGTTGTGCTCCACCTTCTTCAGGTCCGTGTGACAGACGCCGCAGGCCTCCACACGGACCAGCAACTCGCCGGGGCCAATTTCCGGAACGGGCAGCTGCTCGATGCATATCGCGCCGTCGCCCCTGTATACAGCGGCCCGCATCGTGGCGGGGACGCCGATGTCAGAATTTGCAGTCTGCAAAGAAATCTCCGAGGGCCCGCGCGCAGCGCCGCCCGCGGGCGTCCAGCCGAATCAGTTCGGGAACGCCGGACCAGGGCCGGGCCAGCGCTGCCGCGAGAATGCGCGGGCGGCTGAACCGTCCCTGCGCATCCCTGAGCCTGTTGAAATCAAGTGAAAAGCTCTCATTGGCGGCGTCGAAGATGGCGCGGATGCAGTAGAACGTGGCGCCCCACTTACGGGCGGCCCCGGCAACAGCGGCCGCCTCCATATCCACCGCAACCGGCGAGTGGCCGTTCGCCGTGCGCAGCCGCTTCTTCTCTTCCGCCGTTGTCACGACGTTACAAACACTTGCAAGATCCCCGGTGGAGTGCGGGCGTCCGGAGACCGGGCGCTCACAGGGCATGCCGTTTACGCTCGACGCCACCAGAACGTCGCCGGGCGCGAGCGCCGGGTCGAGCGCGCCGCAATATCCGGTGCTGACCACGATATCCGCTCCTCCCACGGCGTCCATCGCCGCAGCGGCCAGTTCGCGGCCGGGACCGTTTGCGACGGCGGTGATGCGAACGCCATTGAGCTTGCCCGTGCGCGAGAACCAGACCGGCAGATTGCCGCGCTCCACGTCCGCGCATCGCGCCAGAATGCCCGCCAGTTCTCCCGGTTCCGCAGCCACGATCAGCGCCTCACGCATGTCCGTTAGCCCTGAACCACTCCACCGCCCGCGACAGCGCGGCATCCACGGGACCCGGTGCGTAGCCAAGCTCCGCGGCGGCCTTCGCGTGAGTGACCCACATCTTCTTTCGCGCCATTCGCACAGCGTCGAGCGGCGCTTTCGGCGTGCGTCCCGTGATTCCGGCCAGGCCGGTGGTCACAAGCCCCGCAGCCATGGCGACCGCGTAAGGCACCTTTCTCGTCGGCGCGGGGATGCCGCTGATCTTTTCGAGACGCTCGAACACCTGGGCCAGTGTAAGGTTTTCGCAGCCCAGGATGTACCTCTCTCCGTCACGCCCGCTCTCGCACGCCAGCAGATGGCCCTCGGCGACATCGCGCACGTCAACAAAGTTCAAGCCGGTCTCGATGTAGGCCGGCATGGCGCGCCTGAGGAAATCGACTATGATCTGGCCCGTCGGCGTGGGCTTGAAATCGTGATCACCTACGGGCGCGGTCGGGTTGACGATCACAACCGGCAAACCTCGTTGTGCATACTCTATCGCCACCCGCTCCGCCATGAACTTCGAGCGCTTGTAAGCGCCGTGCATATTTTCCAGAGACACTGGCACGGATTCGTCGCCGATGCCGTTATCGACAAGCCCTATGCAGCCGACCGTGCTCGTGTATACCACGCGCTCGACGCCCGCGCGCAGCGCAGCTTCGAGCAGATTCCTGGTGCCATCTACGTTCGAGGAGTACAGCGGGCGCGGGTCGGGAGCCCACAGCCGGTAGTCGGCCGCGACGTGATACACAACGCCGCATCCGGCAACGGCGCGGGCGAGGGACTCAGGATCGCGAAGATCGCCCGTAACGATCTCGCAACCGTCCAGCTCGCGAAGCCGGCTGGTGGGGCGCAGAAGCACGCGCACTGTGTGCTCGCGCGCGAGCAGCGCGCGGGCCACGTGCCACCCTACGAATCCGCTTGCTCCCGTGACGAGGATGGGTTTCATGAGTTAGCGCAAGGTCCAGGCGATGAGCCTGCGCAGGTCGCCCGGCTGCGCGTTGATGCCCAACGCCGCCGAGGGCTCGAAGCCGCAGTGCACCATGCAGTGCTCGCAGCGGGGATCGTTGCCGCGCCCGTAACTCTCCCAGGGCGTCTTGGTCATCAGTTCTTCGAAGGTGGCGTAGTGCGCGTCGGTGATGAGATAGCAGGGCCCCTTCCAGCCTTTGATGTTATACGTCGGATTGCCCCAGGCCGTGCACGGCAGGTCGCGGCCGCCCTTCAGAAAATCTAGATAGGCCGGCGTGCTGGTGAGGCGGAAGCGCGCGGCCAGACGGTCGATATCACGGAACTTCTCGTGGATATCGTCGCGCGTCATGAAGATCTCCTGCTCGTCGACGGCCGAGTAGCCGAAACTGGGCGAGAGCATGTGGCCGTCGAGGCCCATCGGCTCCAGAAACTCGAACAGGGCCTCTACCTCCGCCATGTCGGTCTCCTTGTAGACGGTGGTGTTCGTGCAGACTTTGAAGCCAGCCAGTTTGGCCTCGCGTATCGCCTCGATGGCCTCCTTGAAGACCCCTTCACGCTCGACCGCGGCGTCATGCGTGCGCTGCATCCCGTCCAGATGCACGTTGATGTAGAAGAGCTCGTGCGGGCGGAACTCATCGAGCTTCTTCCTTAGCAGCATGGCGTTGGTGCACAGGTAGACGGTCTTGCGGCGTTCAAGTATGGCTGCGCACAGCGGCCCGATGCGGGGATAGAGCAGCGGCTCGCCACCGCATATCGACACCACCGGCGCGCCACACTCGTCCACCGCCTTCAGGCACTGGTTGAGAGTGAGCGTGCGCCCGATGCTATCCCTGTACTCGCGGATCCGCCCGCAGCCGGTGCATGTGAGGTTGCAGGCATGCAGCGGCTCAAGCATGAGCACCAGCGGGAAACGCTTCGCTATCAGGGGGTGCCGGCGCGTACCGTTAGCCCCGGGCTCCCGTTGGCCAAGAACATGGAATGGGTTCGCGCCGTTCTGGGCCTCGTTCCTCTGCCACTCGGGACGGGGATGCAGGCGGTTGCGCACCATGTACGCCGCCATGTTCAAGGCCATCGAGAGCGGGAACCTCACCGGCCGCCACCTTTAACGTATGTCGCAAGCGCAAGCAGCGGGAAAGAATGCCGGTAGTAGTGATACGTGAGGTAGTACACGCGCGGGAAGCCTGAACCCGTGGTGAGTTCCTCGTCCCATCCGCCGTCCGCGCGCTGGTTTTCTACCAGCCACTCGATGCCGCGGCGCACGCTCAGGCTGCTCGTGTCGCCGGCGGCAAGCAGGCCGAGGATAGCCCAGGCGGTCTGGCTTGGGGTGCTCGGGCCGGCCACGAAGCAGTTGCGCTCGTAGCTGGCGCAGCTTTCGCCCCAGCCGCCGTCGGCATTCTGCACGGCGCGCAGCCACTCAGCGGCGCGGAGGACGCAGGCATCGCGGTCGTCGACGCCCGCGGCGCGAAGGCCGCGAAGTGCGAGAAAGGTGCCGTAGACGTAGGCTACGCCCCAGCGCCCGTACCAGCTCCCGTCCTGCTCCTGCGTCCTGCGGAGATACTCGACGGCGCGCTTCACCGCCGTGTCGTGCGGGCCCAGACCGGCGGTGCGGCACAGGGATTCGAGCACGCGCCCGGTGATGTCCGGGCACGTGGGGTCGAGCATGGCGTTGTGGTCGGCGAACGGAACATAGCTCAGCGGCGTCCAGTTGTTGTCCACGTCGAAGGCCGCCCAGCCGCCGTCCGAAGACTGCATCCCGAGCAGCCAGTTCACCGCGCGCTTCCGGCACGCTTCCTGCGCCATCGGGTCGGAGGCGTGGGCATGCATTAACGCCAGAAGCACCATTCCGGTGTCGTCGATATCGGGATAGAACTCGTTGGCGAACTCGAAGTACCAGCCCGATGGCTCGAGGTCCGGCCGCATAACGCTCCAGTCGCCGCGCCTCCGGACCTCTTTCGAGAGCAGCCAGTCCGCGCAGGCCTTCCCGCGTCCGGCCGGGAGCTCGCCCGCCTCGCCCAGAGCGAAGGCCGCTATCGCGGTGTCCCACACCGGAGAGAAGCACGGCTGGAAGAAGAAGCGCTCGCCGTCGTCCGTTAGCAGGTTCCAGAACTGCTTCAGCGCCTCAACGCGTTCCGGGTGCTGCGGCGGATAGCCGAGCACGTCGAGCGCCATGATGACGTACATCATGGGCGGGTAGATAGCGCCGAGCCCGTCGGAGTACTTGGTCCGCTCGAGCATCCACTTCTCGCACTCGCGGATGGCTTTTTTCCGGACCGCGCGGATGTGGTGCCGCTCCCAAAACTTGAGCAGGCGGTCGGCGGTGAAGAACAGAGTGCGCCAGGAGAAGAGCCGCTCATCGCGGCGGTAGGAAAAGCTGCCGCCTGGCTTGAACAATTCCTGCAGTGTGAAACCCGCCGGCACCGGACGCGCCGGGTTCGCCGCGTGGACGATGGCCAGCGGCACTACGATCGCCCGAGTCCAGGACGACATCCGGTAGATGAACTTGTGCGGCAACAAGATCATCTCCGGAGGAATGCTTGGGCAGTGCTCGCGCGGGTAGAGCCCGAACAGGCTCAGGTTCAACTTGACGTAGCTGTTACAGGCCTGGATGCCGCCCAGCGACAGGATGCGCTCGCGTGCGGCGACCATGCGCGGGTCGTCTGTGGGAACTCCGGCCAGCTTCAGCGCAAAGTACGCCTTAACCGTTGCGCTGACGTCCGCCGGTCCTCGTGCGTAAATGTTGAACCCCCCGTCCGGCAACTGGCGTGCCAGGATCGATTTCACTGCACGCTGAATCCGCTCGCGTGTGGGAGGGTTCCATACACCATTCTCGGGCGGATGCAACCACAGCTCGACAAGTATGTAGTCAGCCTCGAGCGTCGCGTCCGCCCCTGTGAGATCGGCCCACCAGTACCCTTCCGGGCGCTGGAGCGAGAGCACATACTGCGCCGCACGGTGGGCCGACCGCGCGGCTGCATCAATCAACGATTCCGTATGAGCGCCTATCATCTCAGCTTTCAAGCCCCGCTCGCACTACCGGGGCGGATAAGTGATTTCTTCAACCAGGGAGTTCGGGATGCCTCGACATCCGCCGCGGCCTGTAGCTGGGGAGGGAGCGTGAAACGCACGTCCTCCTCCTTCAGGCTCATTTCCTCTAGTTCGGTGAAGCCCTTCATCCGGAGGTACTCCACAAGCTCCTGTACTAAATGTTCGGGCGCGGACGCGCCTGCCGTTAGGCCAACTGTCCGCGCATTCTCCAGCCACTGCGGGTTCACTTGACCGGCGTCGTCCACCAGATATGCGGGGACGCCGCAATTGCCACAAACCTCAACCAGGCGTTTTGAATTTGAGCTGTTCTGCGAGCCCACAACGATCAGGGCGTCGCAGGCGACCGCCGCAGCCTTAACCGCCTGCTGGCGGTTCTCGGTGGCGTAGCAGATGTCCTGCGCAGCCGGCCCGACTATGGCGGGGAAGCGCTCGCGCAGGCGCGCCACGATTTCGCGCGTTTCGTCCAGGCTGAGCGTGGTCTGGGTCAGGTACGCGACGCGCTCGGGGTCGGGCGGAGCGAGCCGTTCAACCTCCTCCACCGAGGAAATAACCATTGTGGAATCAGGAGCTTCACCCAGAGTGCCGATAACCTCGTCGTGGTCGCGATGCCCTATCAGGACAATGGTGTACCCAAGCCGGGAAAACCTCCCCGCCTCCAGGTGGACCTTTGTCACAAGGGGGCAGGTTGCGTCTATCACCTGAAGCCGCCGCGCCACGGCCTGCTCGCGCACAGCCGGGGAAACGCCGTGAGCGCTGAAGATGACACGCGCACCCTCGGGCACCTCGTCCAGTTCCTCGACAAAAACCGCGCCCGCGGCGCGCAATTCGTCTACCACGTGGCGGTTGTGGACTATTTCTTTCCGGACGTAAATGGGCGAGCCGTACAGGTCGAGCGCTATTCGCACGACGTCGATCGCGCGAACCACGCCGGCGCAGAAACCCCGCGGCTTGAGGAGAATCACCTTCTTGTGCGGGGCCGGCCCAGAGCCCATGTCGCGTGCCAACATTAACAACAAATTATATCGCGTTCACTTGAACCTTAACACCAGCGCCGTTTTGGGAATAAACTGGCGACATGTCCGTTTACGGGGTAATTGAGCCTGTGCCGCCCTTCAGGATGGCGGCGGTGGCAGGCTTCCGGGGTTTGGAGCGGCTGTCTTTCGGCGGCGACGTCCCCGGCTGCGAGCGCAATGACGCGCATCCGCTGGTCCGCGAAACCGCGCGCCAGCTTGCCGCCTATTTCCGCGGCGAACTGCGCTCGTTCGACCTCCCGCTCGAC
>JBLNBX010000254.1:0-8454 GCA_050260275.1 bacterium | reverse complement strand
GCAGCTCAATGCCGGCGACGACGAGGTCCTGACGGGCGATGAACCGCCCCTGGGCGCTGCGCCCGGCGGGCACACATGCCTGGCTGGTGATATCGCCTGAGCCGATATCCTCATCGAGCGCACGTCGGACGATGGCGTCGATCTCGGAGGATCTGGAATCGGGAGTCATTCGCCGTTCAAAGCCGCGAGGGCTTCCCGGCTCTTCGCTAGCTGCGCCTTGTAGCCGGACAACTTCTCTTTCAGCCCGTTAACCACGTGCTCCGGCGCACGGGCCAGGAACTTTTCGTCCGCAAGCTGGCGCTCGGAGTTTGCGATCACCTTTTCGAGCTGCTGGATCTCTTTCTCGAGCCGCTTGCGCTGGGCGCCGGCCTGCTCGAGCGGCACCCGGAGTATGAGGTCGAACTCGGCGGTGGCGCGCTTCACGCCGGGCGCATTGGGCGGCGCAGCGGTCTCGAATACCTGGAGCGCGACGCCGGCGAGCTTCTGAATCACCTCCGCCTGCGAGCGCGCGATTGCCGCCGCCGGACCGGTCGAGTAAAGCACGCCGTCCAGTTGCTTGCGCGCGTCCGCGACTCCCATCTCGGCCCGCAGGTTGCGCGCAGATACGATGATGTCCTGCAGTATCGCCATGTCGCGATCGGCCGCGGGGTCGGTGGCTTCGGCCACGGGCTCGGGGTACTTGGTGAGAGCGATGGATTGCTTCCGCGCAGGCGTGTTCACGGCCAGGCGCTGCCACAGCTCCTCGGTGATGAATGGCATCACTGGATGGAGCAGGCGCAGTAGCGCTTCAAAGACGGTAAGGATGTTGCGCCATCCGGAATCGAGGCCCGAGCCTTCCCTGAAGCGCAGCTTCTTTATCTCTAGATACCAGTCGCAGAACTCGTGCCAGACGAACTGCCACAGGATCTGCGCGGCCTCGTGATACCGGTAGCGCTCGATCGCCCTGTTCGCCTGTTCGGCCGCGGCGTTCAGGCGGCTGAATATCCAGCGGTCCTCGAGCGCGGCTTCGCCCGATGCGCCGGGCTCGGGGACGCGGGCCCGTCCGGCATCGGGAATCCACGGTTCCACGCCGGACCGCTCCATGTTCATGAACACGAAACGCGCCGCGTTCCAGAGCTTGTTGGCGAAGTTGCGAGCGCTCTCCATTCGCTCGTCCGTGAGGACGATGTCGGTGCCGGGAGCGGCGCCCGAAAGCAGCCCCATGCGCACGGCATCGGTGCCGTACTTCTCTGTCAGCTCGAGGGGATCGACCACGTTGCCCTTGGTCTTGGACATCTTCTGCCGCTCGGCGTCGCGCACGAGGCCGTGGATGTAGACCTCGCGGAACGGGACCTGTCCGGTGAACTCGATGCCCATCATTATCATTCGAGCGACCCAGAAGAACAGGATGTCGAAGCCGGTGATGAGCAGCGAGGTCGGGTAGTAAGTCCGCAGATCCGTAGTAACTTCGGGCCAGCCGAGGGTGGAGAACGGCCAGAGGCCCGAGCTGAACCAGGTATCGAGAACGTCGGGATCCTGCTCGATGCGGGCGGAGCCGCAATGCGCGCAGCGCGTGGGATCCTCCCGGGTAACGGTGACCTCCCGGCAGTCCGCACAATGCCAGGCCGGTATCCGGTGCCCCCACCAGAGCTGGCGCGAGATGCACCAATCCCGGATGTTGTACATCCACTCGTAGTAAGTCTTGGTCCAGTTCTCGGGTGTGAACCGGATGCTTCCGTCCTCGACGGCCCGGATGGCCGGCTCCGCCAGCGGTTTCGTCCGCACGAACCACTGCGTGGAAACGAGCGGCTCCACGGGCGTCTTGCAGCGTTGGCAGCGCCCAGGCGATACCTCGTACGCCTCGATGCGCTCCAGCAGGCCGAGGCGGTCGAGGTCGGCCACCACGCGCTTGCGCGCCTCGAAGCGGTCGAGCCCGGCATACGGGCCCGCGGCAGCGGTCATGTGAGCCGTGCCGTCGATAACTTGGATGAGCGGCAGGTTGTGCCGGCGTCCGGCCTCGAAATCGTTCGGGTCGTGGGCGGGCGTGACCTTGACGACGCCGGTCCCGAACTCAGGGTCGGCGACCTCATCCAGGATGATGGGAATGTCGCGGTCCATGAGCGGGAGCCGGACTGTGCGCCCATGCAGGTCGCGGTAGCGCTCGTCGCGCGGATTGATGGCAACCGCAGTGTCGCCGAGCATCGTTTCCGGACGCGTTGTCGCGACCGTCACGAAGCGGCCCTCGATACCGTTCACCGGGTACCGCAGGTGCCAGAGGTTGCCCGCCACGGGATCGTGGGGGACCTCGAGATCAGAGAGCGCAGTCTGGCATCGCGGGCACCAGTTCACCATGTACTCGCCGCGATAGATGAGGCCCTTCTCATACAACCGGACGAACGCCTCACGGACCGCGCGTGAAAGCCCGGGGTCGAGCGTGAAGCGCTCGCGCGACCAGTCGCAACTGGCCCCGACGCGGATCATCTGCTTCTTAATGGCGTTGCCGTACTGCTCCTTCCACTGCCAGACGCGGCGAACGAACTCTTCGCGCCCGAGCTCGTGGCGATTGAGGCCCTCGGTGGCCAGGCGGCGCTCGACCAGCATCTGAGTGGCGATGCCGGCGTGGTCTGTGCCGGGCAGCCACAGGGTGTTATCGCCCCTCATGCGATGCCAGCGGATAGTGACATCGATCTCCGCGTGCTCGAGCATGTGGCCGATGTGGAGCGAGCCGGTTACGTTAGGCGGAGGAATAACCAGTGAGAAGACAGGGCCGGGCGCGGCGGCGTCGGCGCGGTAGATGCCGGACTCTATCCACGACTGCGCCCAACGGGGCTCAAACCGTTGGGGTTCATAGACTTTCTCGATCTGCATGGGGGATTTCCCATCATAGCATCGGGATCGCGCCGGGCAGCAGGACCGGCCCCCCGCCGGGCTCGGGTTGCAGACTTGCCGGTTCGGGCCGGTGTTCCGCGGAGCGGATTCCAACATGGCTGAGCCGGCCCGCGCGGCCGTGATCGCTCCCGCCGGTCGCGCCAGCGGTTTGCGGCTGCCTCGAATGCTTGTTAAAATGAGTTTGGACGGACGCCCACGATTTGCTCCCCCACAATCCCAATCAACGGAACGACAAGAACCAGCGAATGACATTTACCGTATTTCTGGGCAACCTCCCTGTCTGGGTGACTGCCGACGACATCCAATCGTGGCTCACCGCAGAGGGCATGGTTGCCGATGCGATTAAGGTAATCCGCAATCCCGAGACGCAGGAATCGAAAGGGTTCGCTTTCATCGAAGCGCCGAATCAGGAAGAGATGCAGGCCATCATCCGCCGCTTCGATCGCGCGCCGCTCGAAGGCCGTCTGCTCAGGGCCAACCCGGCGCAGCCGCCGCGGCCCAAAGGCCAGAAGGCTGACGAGAAGTCGCATCGCGCCGAACGGCGTGGCAGGCGCGGTAAGCCTGAACCCAAGAGCGCCTTCGCTACCGAACTGGCCAAGGCTCTCTAGCCTTGCCTGCGCTCGGCCGCGGCGGAGTAACGCCGGGCCGGGCCATCGTATTCAGTAAGCCCCCGCATACTCTATCTACCCGGAAGGTTCCCGGGCCGGAGACACGTCTCATTCCGGGTTTCCCGTGGTATCCTTCGGCGAATAGTGATATACTCGACCCGCTGGTTTTAGGATTAGTGTTTTTTCATAACTCCCGGGCCGCTGCTCCGGCGCGCAAAGGGATAGGTTTACTTTGCCGGAGAGTGCGAACGAGAACCCGTGCGTAAGGACGGACTCTGATGACTAATGTCGGTATCATTCGCGGCCTTTTCGTAGTTCTGGTTGGGATCGCCGGTTATTGGCTCACCCCGTTCCGGGGCTTAGTGGAGCCCTGGGCGGCCGGTCCGGCGGGAGCGCTGGCAGGCTTGGCCGCTGGTTTCGGGATCATATACTTTGAGTCGCGCGTGAGGGAAGTCAGCCTGAAGCGGCTGATAGGCGCCGTGGCCGGGTCCACGCTCGGCATAGCGGGCGCGTTTCTCATGTCGATGGTGCTCGAACGCGCGCTTCAGGGCCACTCCGCGCTGCCGTTCCTGGAAGTCCTGGTGCTCTTCTGCATGACCTACGTGGGGCTGATCACAGGCGCGAACAAGGGAGACATGCTCAACCTCGGCGCCCTCGGCGGCGCTTTCGGAGGCGAAAAGCAGGGCAACCAGGCGTTCAAGATTCTCGACACCAGCGTGATAATTGACGGGCGCATCGCCGACATAGCCGAGACCGGCTTTCTGGATGGCGCGATCGTCATCCCGCAGTTCGTCCTGCGCGAGCTTCAACTGGTAGCCGATTCGGCTGACTCGCTCAAGCGCAACCGCGGCAGGCGCGGCCTGGATATCCTACAGCGGCTGCAGAAGATGGCGCACCTCAATGTTCAGATCACCGAAGACGATTTTCCGCACGTGCGCGATGTAGATATGAAACTGATCGAGCTGGCGCGCGTGTACAAGTGCAAGATCGTCACCAACGATTTCAATCTGAACAAGATGGCGCAGTTGCACGGCGTCGAGGTGCTGAATATCAACGAGCTGGCCAATGCGCTGAAGCCCATCGTTCTGCCGGGCGAGCAGATGCGGGTGTTCATCCTCAAGGAAGGCAAGGAGTACAACCAGGGAGTGGCCTACCTGGACGACGGCACGATGGTCGTGGTGGATAACGCTAAGCGCATGATATCGAAGACGATCGACATCAGCGTCACCAGCGTGCTCCAGACCACGGCCGGCAAGATGATCTTCGGCCGGTTCGACGAGCGCGTCCACACAGTTTACGACAAGGCGGCGCACGCAGCCGAGAAGCCGCAGCACCGCGAGCAGACCGCCAGCGCGTCTTCGGCTCCGGGCTCTTCGGCTTGATCGGGACTACCCCATGGGCCTGTTAGAATCGTTGTTCCGGCGTTCGCCGTCGTTTGAACGCCCGGACGGGACCACCTCATGAAAGTTGCCGTTATTTTGCCTGCCGCGGGCATGGGTACCCGCATGGGGCGCAGCCCCGCCGAAAAGACCGGCACCAGCCGCAAGCAATTCATGTTGCTGGACGGCTCCCCCATTCTTCTGCACACCATACGGAAGTTCGTCGCCGCACCCCAGGTCCACGAGATCGTCGTGGCCCTGCGGCCGGAGGACATGAACTGGGTTCGCGAACTCATCGAGCAAAACCGGTTTCCAAAGCCCGTGCGGGTTGTCGAGGGTGGCAACTCGCGCCAGCAGTCCGTCGAGAACGCGCTGGCTACGATCGAGCCCGGCACAGACCTCGTTGCGGTGCACGATGCCGTGCGTCCCTTCATCGACCTGCAAACTATCGAGAAGGTGATCAATACGGCCGCTGAGACCGGCGCCGCCATAGTCGGCATCGTTCCGGTGGACACGGTCAAGCAGGTGCAGAAGAGTAAGGTTACGGCCACCATACCGCGCGAGCGGCTCACCCTCGCGCAGACGCCGCAGGTGTTCCGGTACGAGCTTCTTCGCGAGGCGTTCGCCAAAGCGCGCGAGGACGGCTACATCGGCACGGACGAGTCCAGCCTGGTGGAGCGGCTGGAGAAAGCCGAGGTCACCGTGGTCCTCGGCAGCGACCGCAACATCAAGATCACCAAGCCTTCGGACATGGACCTGGCGCGGCTATTCCTGGCGGAGGAAGCAGCGCAAACACAGGCAAAGTGACTCGCCACCGCTGCGGCATAGGCTGGGACGTGCACCGCCTCGCGCCCGGACGCGCGCTGATGCTGGGCGGCGTGCGGATAGAATCCGAGTTTGGCCTCGAAGGGCACTCCGACGCCGATATCCTGGCGCATGCGATAACGGACGCCGTGCTCGGCGCTGCCGCGCTCGGAGACATCGGCATGCACTTCCCCGACAGCGACCCGCGCTGGAAGGGCGCCGACAGCCTGGTGTTCCTGCGTCACGCCCTGGCGCTCGCGCGCGAGCGCGGCTACGTGGTGGCGAACGTCGATGCCAACGTCATCCTGGAGAGGCCGAAGCTGAAGGACTGTCGCGATGCGATCCGCCGCAAGCTGTCCGAGGTGATGGATCTGCCCCTGGACTGCGTTTCCGTGAAGTTCAAGACAGCGGAGAGGCTCGGCCCGGTTGGAGAAGGCCGGTCTGCAGAGGCCCAGGCTGTCGTTACACTCGTAGCGGCGTCTTGAACCGCCCGGAGCGGCGGCGCACCCCGCGGCCGGCCGCCACTCGCGTACAATCCTGGAATGCGCAGACGAACGTTCCTTGGCGCGACGCTTGCCGCGCCAGCTCTCGAGGCCGCACAGTCCCCTTCGAACCGTCCTAACGGCCGGCTCAAGATCAGCGCCGTCGAGATTTGGCGTGTAGATGGCCGGCACGAGACCGTCCGCGGAATCAACGCTCAGTACCAGGCGCAGGCCATACACATCTATGACGAGCGGCGGCCGGCTCCGTACCGCGACAACCCGGCCCCGCAGAAGGCGCTCGCTCCCATCAGCGCTCTATATCTGAAGATCAGAACCGATGCCGGACTGGACGGGTTTTACGGCCCGATCGACAAGGAGGCCGCCATCGTAGTTGATCAGCAACTCGCCCGGTTCCTCATCGGCAAAGACCCGCTTGCGATAGAGGCGCTGTGGGATCAGATGTACCGGCTGAACCGGCACGCGCGCACGGGCCACTTCATGATGGCCATCAGCGCCGTGGACAACACTCTCTGGGACCTGCGCGGGCGGTATTTCAACCAGCCGGTGTACCGGCTGCTCGGCGGGCCGACGCGGCCGTTCGTGGAGGTATACGGGAGCACGCTCGGCTACTCCGTCGAGCCGGCGGCGGCCCGGGCGCGAGCCGTCGAGCTCAAGAAAGCCGGTTTCCGCATGCAAAAGTGGTTTCTGGCCTACGGCCCCGGCAGCGGAGCGGATGGCTTCAGACAGAACGTGGAACTGGTGAAGAACGTGCGCGAGGCGGCCGGCGACGACGCCGATCTGATGTTCGACGCCTACATGGCCTGGGACCTCAACTACGCGATCGCGTGGGCCAAGCAGGTCGAGCAGTACCGGCCACGCTGGATTGAGGAGGCGTTCTCCCCGGACAAGATCGCCAGCTTCGCAGAGCTTCGGCGGGCAACGACGATCCCGGTGGCGTCGGGCGAGCACATCTACAACCGCTGGGAGGCGCAGCGGTACCTGAGCGCGGGCGCGCTGAACGTGATTCAGTGCGACCCGGAGTGGTGCGGCGGCGTGAGCGAGCTTGTGAAGATATGCGCGCTGGCTTCCGTATACGACGTGCACGTCGTGCCGCACGGCCACAGCATGCATACGGCGGTTCACGTCGTCGCCAGTCAATCGCCGATGACGTGCCCGATGGTGGAGGATCTCATCATCAAAATGCAGTCCTATCACTTCTTCGAGAAGGAGCCGCTCGTGGTCGAGAAGGGCCGCATCGCTTTGCCGGAGCGCCCGGGATTCGGCATTTCGCTGGACCCGGACATGGTCGAAAAACAGGCGATCGTGCGCGGAGCGCTCTAGACAGCGGGCCGATACTTCGAGGATAATCGAAATATGGCAGCGGCTGCGACAAAGCGCCTCTCGTTCCTCGACCGATACCTCACGCTTTGGATCTTCCTGGCGATGGCGGCCGGAGTGCTGGCCGGTTACGCGCTGCCGGGCGCAGTGGGCGTGATCTCGCGGATGCAGGCCGGAACCACCTCCATCCCCATCGCTGTGGGGTTGATCCTCATGATGTACCCGCCGCTCGCGAAGGTGCGCTACGAGGAGATGGGCGAGGTGTTCCGGAACCGCAAGGTGCTAACGCTCTCGCTGGCGCAGAACTGGCTGGTGGGACCGGTGCTGATGTTCGCCCTCGCGATCGTGTTCCTGCGCGGGTATCCGGAGTACATGACCGGGCTGATCATGATTGGCCTGGCGCGCTGCATCGCGATGGTAATCGTCTGGAACGAGCTGGCGGGGGGCGATTCGGAGTACGCTGCGGGGCTGGTGGCCTTCAACTCCGTATTCCAGGTGCTGTTCTACTCCGTGTACGCCTGGGTGTTCGTCACCGTGCTTCCGGAGTGGTTCGGGCTGGCCGGCACCGCGGTTGACGTCTCGATCGGCCAGATCGCCCGCAGCGTGTTCATCTACCTGGGAATTCCGTTCCTCGGAGGGATGTTCACGCGCTTCGCGCTGATCCGCGCGCGCGGTCGCGAATGGTACGAGCGGAAGTTCATCCCCCGCATCAGCCCGGTCACGCTGATCGCATTGCTGTTCACTATCGTCGTGATGTTCTCGCTCAAGGGCGACTACATCGTGCGGCTTCCGCTGGACGTCGTACGCATCGCCGTTCCGCTGCTGATCTACTTTGTGGTGATGTTCCTGGCGTCGTTCTGGATGGGGCGCAGGTTCGGTGCGGATTACCCGAAGACCGCGACGCTGTCGTTCACCGCTGCCAGCAACAACTTCGAGCTGGCGATCGCGGTTGCGGTCGCGGTCTTCGGCATTCAC
>JBLNBX010000253.1:0-7361 GCA_050260275.1 bacterium | reverse complement strand
GGCGAACCTGCTCAAAGCCGGCGACCGCGTGGACATCAGGTTCGATTACGCACATACAGGCACGTCAAGCCAGTTCGCAATAGACGTGAGGTGGGGCGGAACGAGCCTGCTGGCGCGGACTGCGGCGGCGGCTGAGACGGCCGTTTCGGGACGCGCGGATGCAGGTGTGCACGCTTCGGGCGCGCAGTGGAGCACCCAGAGCTGGGGGACATCGGAGTCATTCGCCGTCGCGGCCGGCGATGCGGGCGACTCGGTGGCGCAAGCCCTGACGGTGGACTTCCTTGGGCGGATACTCGCGGCGGGAGCCGATATCGTCACGCTGAAGAACTTCACGGTGCTGCGCTATCCGGCGCAGCAAAACCCGTGATCGATCGCGCGAGAGGGCGGAGGGTACCCCGGAATGGCGCGCCAGTCTGGCGCTCCGGCTCCGCTCTATCCGCGCGAAAGCTCTGCCGAGAGTGACAGCAGGGCAGAGGTGACACGCGACAGTTCGTTTTCCAGTTCGGCGCGGACCTCTGGCGCCCGGCCGAGGTCCGCGCTGCGGCCGATCTCCTCGAGGCGCGCGGCGGCAGCGCGCGCATCCTGCGCGCCGAAGTTGGCCACACAGCCCTTGAGCGTGTGAGCCGCGTTCTGCAGGGCGACCGCGTCGCCGCGGTCGCAGGCAGCCGAAATCTCTTCCAACATTCGCGGGCACTCTTCAAGGAACAACTGCGCCAGCTCGACGAGAAACTGGACGTCGCCGCCCGACCGCTCGAGAAGTCCGGCAAGGTCGAGGACGTCCGTGGGGTCTCCACCAGTTGAAGCCACGAGAGAACTATCGGCCGCGACGCCGGCGGACTTGAGGCGGGGGTCAGCGGGCGAGGCGCTTTATGCGGATATTCCGGAACTCGACGCGGGTGCCGTGGCCGAGAAAGCCTATGTGGCCGGACTTTCGCCGCAGGCCGGGATGCTTCTTGAGCACCTCGGGTTCGCGAACGATGTCGAGGTTGTTATCGAGGACGATGACGCCGTTCAGGGTGACAGTGATGTGGCGGCCGCGGACGGCGATCTCCTCGGAGTTCCACTCGCCCGCGGGCTTTAGATAGCCGGAGCGCGCGGGTATCACGTCATACACCGAGCCGGTGCGCTGCTCGGGCCTGATCCAGGAGCGGTAGCGCGGGTGCTCCTCGTCGAGTATCTGAATCTCCATCCCAACGTATGCCGGGTCGCCTTCGAGCGGCGCGCGTATTCCCACCCCGTTGTTTCCGCCTGGCTCCATCCTGAACTCGAATCTGAATATGAAATCCGAGAATTGTTCCTTGGTGAAAAGATTGCCGCCGCCGTCGGCCGGGCATACGAGAATGCCGTCTTCCACCACGTAGCCGGGGCCGTGCCCGCCGACAAGCGTCCAGCCATCGAGCGTTTTGCCATCGAACAGGCTGACAAAGCCGGGCTCGGCCGCGGGTAGCAGAGCGGCGAAGAGCAGCGCGCAGGCAAGGCGTCCCACGCAGCCATTGTAGGACGGCCGGGCGGCCTACATGCGCGCTGGGACTAGAGGTCCCGGCGCGAGAAACGGCGGATGGCCCAGGCGAGGGCGACGGCCATGTACAGCGCGGCGTAGGCCACCATGCCGGCGCTTGGCACGGATGTCGTGCCGAATGGAGAAGACCCGATGCCTCCGATGAGCGGGCCCTGCAGCTCCGAGGCGGCTTTCCGCCACATCGCCTCGGTGGGCATCACGAGGCTGGCTACTACGCCCACATTTACGGCCATCTGGCTGTCCTGGAGCGTGCCGATCTGCTCGATCCAGCCGCCGATGAAAGCGAGGATGTGCAGGCCCAGCACCGTTATACCGGCTGTCATGGTCGAGAGCGACGCGCCGGCGCGCAGAGTAACGGCGAGCAGGACCATGCCTTCGAGCCACATCAGCGCCAGCGCGGACGGGATGTTCGGAGGGCTGAAGCCGAGAATAAGCCGGTTCTCGAGGAGAACGCCGCCGGCGAGCAGCAGCAGAAAAACAGTGATCAGCGCGGCATAGCCCAGCCACTTGCCCATGACGACTTCCCAGCGCCGGATAGGTTTAGCGGCGATGGATTGCATAACTCCCGAGGCGATCTCGCCGGACAGCGTGTCCACGGCGATAAGCACAGTCATGAGCACTACGAGCCAGTTGGTCGCGTACAGGCCCATGAGCGAAAGCACCGTGAACAACTGGCGCCGCACCACCGGGGGAATCGCCGTGGACATATTCCGCAGAGGTCCCTCGGAGACCATCAGGTACAGCCCGACGCCCTGAAACGCGAGGAACAGGCCTCCAACGACCAGCGCGGCGATGCCGATGCGGCGGCGCAGGGCCTCGCGGAGAGTAAGCGCGGCGATGGAAGGGATGCCCATCAGAAGCGCGCCTCCGGGGGGATGCCGCGGCATGGCGTTGAGACATGCGGCGGGTCTGCGGTTTGAAGGGAGCGGCGAGCAGGGGCTCGCAGCGCGGACCAGGGGGTCCGCCCCACAATTTCGTGGCGCGGGGTTGAGACATACGGCGGGTTTGCGGCTCGAAAGGTGCGGCGAGCAAGCGTTTGCTGTGCGGGCCAGGGGGGCTGCCCCACGGTTCCGTGCAAGGCGGGCGCTGCAGGCTGAGTGGCTGCCCCACGGGACACGAGCGGGCGGCCTGAGGAGGCGCCGCGGGCTGAATGCCCGCCCCACAGAAGCATGTGCGCCAGCGCGGAGAGCCGCACTATAGGCCTCCTTCGGAACCGAGGATACGCAGAAAGAGCTCCTCTAGAGAGTCCTGGCGCGATGTAACTGAGTAAATGCGTGCGCCAGCACTTACTAAGTGACTTATTATCTCAGGCACGGCATCGCTGTTAGAGAGAGTCAGCCTGAGCACGTCACCGTCCGCGCGGACCGAGGAGGCGAAGCCGTTCAGCGCCGCAATCGCGGACTGGGAGATCCCGGCGGCGCGTACTTCGAGCGTCATTCCGGCAGCGCTGTCGTTCCGCAGCGAGCGGATCTCGATCACACGCCCGTGCTTGATGAAACCCACGCGGTCACACGTAACCTCAACTTCTCCAAGTAAGTGAGAGTTTAGAAACACGGTGGCGCCACGCTCGCGCTGCTCGCGTATTATGTCGCGCACAAGCAGCCGGCCCACGGGGTCGAGGCCGGACGTGGGCTCGTCGAGAAACACCAGCTCGGGGTCGTTCAGCAGCGCTTGGGCCAGGCCGATGCGCTGCAGCATGCCCTTGGAGAACTCACGCAGTTTCTTGTCGCGATGGGCTCCAAGGCCCACCAATTCGAGCAGTTCCGCCACGCGGCCGGGCACGTGCGAAGCATGCATTCCGTAGAGGCTGGCGTGGGCGCGGAGGAACTCGGAGGCGGTGAGCCAGTCGTGAAAGCGGAAATGCTCGGGCAGGAAACCTATACGGGCGCGCACGCCGACGTCGCCGAGAGGCCGGTCGAGGACGAGCGCACTTCCGCTCGTCGGATACACGAGCCCCAAAAGCATCTTGACCGACGTGCTCTTGCCCGCTCCGTTCGGGCCGAGGAAACCGAACACCTCTCCGCGGCGGACCTGCAGTGTGAGGCCCTCGACGGCGACTTTGCCGCCGAACACCTTGCGAAGCTCGTGAGTCTCGATGGCGTTCATGTACGCGATGCGCCGGACGCCGCGCCGCTGCGGCGCCCGGTCTACTTACTGTAGCGATTGAGCGACGGGCACGGCCATGCTTGGGTTGCCCCTGCCGCTCACGGTGTGGATGACTCCGTTCTTCACCCACACGAGCGAGTACATCGCGGGCCTCTCCGGCGCCGGGTTGGCGACGGCGAGAACGCCCTCAACGCCTTCTATCGTGACGGTCTGATGCGTCGCGAGCCCGACCGGGACGGGGATGGCGAGCGTCGAGGACCAGTCGACCGCGCGGGCGAAAGCTTTCGCTTCCTCCGGCCCCATGCCCGTGAGTTGGAGGCCGATCTCGGCGACTCCGGCCAGGTCGATCTCCGGCACCGTGACGACGGTTGGCGCCGGGATCTGCATTACGTTGATGCACTGGCCCTTCACAGGCGGCGGCTCATCCGGATCGTGCCGCTTCACCTCGCAGTCGCCGTAGCGCGCCAGCACGCCGCGCGGAACGTCGATGGCCACTTTCGCGCCGTCCAGTTCGGCGGGCAACTTGAGGTCGGGGCGCTCGAGCACGGTCAGAAGCGTTTGCGCTCGTTTCAGGTCCACGTTGAACTGGACTTCGCGAGCGCCTTCGACGATGAGCTGAGGTTGCTCGGTAAGCGCGGTGGGCAGGCGGACGGGGAAGCCCGCAATCTCCGCGGCTTCTTCGCGGCTGGAAACCGGACGCGCCCTCTCGTCCTTGAGGACCTGAACGTTGCTCGCAAGGAAGTCCTGGATGAGCTTGCCTTTCCCATCGTTGAAGGCGGGCCGTTCCACGGGGATGACGACGACGTTCTTGACGCGCAAGAACGAAAGGAAACGCCCGGCGGCAGCGCGCGCCGTGCCAGAGGAGACCAGAACCACCGCAAACACGGCCGCAGCCAGCACCGCCCAGGCGGGAGTCAGGCGCGGGAACCAGGGGCGGTGTTCGCGCGCGCCGGCTGCGGCGCGGACACGCGTCCGCGCGAGAGCCGCGGCGACGTCAACTTCGGGAGCCGATGGCAGATCGGCGAAATGCGCCTGTACTTCGGCTGCCGCGCGCGCAAGTCCGGCGTAGCGGGCCCGGCAGCGGGCGCAAGCGTCCAGGTGTTGTTCGGCGGCGAGAGATTCCGCGGCGGGCAGCTCGCCGTCCAGCTTCGCCCGCAGCTTCGCATCGGGAATGTGCATCTCAACTCTCCTTCATTGTGCGCAGGTGGGCTTTCTCGAATGCGGCTTCGGCGCGCATCAGCACGCGCCCGACGGAGGTCAAGCGAATGCCCAGGACTTGCGAAAGCTCCTTGTAAGAGAAGCCACTGTAGCGCAGCATGAGAATTTGCGCCTGGATCGGTTTCAGGCGCGCCAGCGTCGCGCGCACCTGACGGCAGCGCTCCTTGCGGAGAAGGTCGTCGAGAGGGCCGGCTGTAGTACCGGCAAACGCAACGGCGGCCTCCTGCTCATAGCGGCTGCGGCGGCGCGCGGAGCGGAGCGAGTCGATGCCAAGCCGCGTGGCGGTGCGATAGAGCCAGCCTCCGACGTTTTCGAAGGCGCCGGGAAGCTGGCGGGAGTACTTGACGAACGCTTCGCTGGCGAGTTCTTCGGCCTGCGCGCGATCGCCCAGCATCCGATAAAGCACCGCAAAGACGCGGGGATAGTATTCGTTGAACACCTGTTCGAAGGCGGACTCGGCAGCGCCGGCAGGGCCGGCGGAGTCGGAGTGCGTCAACCCTCGTTGCGTGGGCATTTCACCGATTAGCTCCATATCCGATCGCACTTAAAACGGCGGACGAACGGAGTCTGTGACCACTGTAGTGAACTTTGGGGCTTGACCGCCCAGCCTGTTTCTGGCACTCTCTGCCAAGGGGGGCGCGGTGCCAGAAAAGATTGCAGCAATTCTCAACAGGAAGGGGCGCTCGGTCTGGTCGATTTCGCCGGAAGCGACGGTCTACGAAGCTCTTTCGCTCATGGCGGAGAAAGATATAGGCGCGCTAGCGGTCATCTCGGAGGGGCGGCTGGTGGGCATGTTCTCGGAGCGGGATTACGCGCGGAAGGTGATACTACTGGGCCGCTCGTCGAAGGAAGTCCGCGTGTCGGAGATCATGACGGCGCAGGTGGTCACGGTCGGTCCGGATCACACCGTCGACGAGTGCATGGTGATGATGACCACCTGCCGGGTGAGGCATCTGCCGGTACTCGAGGACGGGCGCGTGACCGGGATGATCTCGATTGGCGATCTGGTAAATGCGATCATCTCCGACCAGGAGCATACGATCAAGGCGCTGAGCGCGTACATCAGCGGGGGCTATCCAGCGTAGCGGCGGGTGTGGGTTCGGGAAGCTTGCCGCGCCAGTCGGCCCAAGCCCAGGCGAGGCCGGTGACTGCGCCAAAGACGCCCGCGACCACGCCGATGGCGCGCGGAGATACGAGGTCGGACGCGAAGCTGGCCGCGGCCATGGAGAGGATCATCGTCGACCAGCGGAGCGACTCCATGGTGCCGAAAACTCGGCCGCGGAAGTGATCGGGCGCGTATTTGAGCAGTTCGGCCGTGTTGAGAACGCTGCTTATGGCCATTCCCACGCGCGAGGCGGCCAGGACGATGAGCGCAGTCAGGTACCCCTGCGTCAGGCTGAATAGGATGAACAGCAGCCCGTGCGACAGGTACGCAAGGCTGACCGTGCGCTTGTAGCCGCGGAAGCCTACGCGTCTTCCGATTGAATGGGCGGAGAGGCCGCCGATGAGCAGGCCGATGCCGGCAAAACCGGACATCGAGCCGACGCCCTCCGGCCCGCGGTCGAAGACCTGTTCCCCAAAGAGGACAAACAGCAACTGCGCGGCGCCGCCCCCGGCAGCCCAACCGACCGACAGCAGGCCGATACCGAGAACTAGCGGTGTGTGCGCGAAGAAGCGAAGGCCGTCGCGGAAGTCGTGCCAGGGGCGCAAATGGCCCGCGGGCATAGGGGGTTCCTCGGTCTGGGAGCCCGTCCCGCGCTCGGCTGCTGCTTTGACGAGATCGGCGCGCCTGGCGCGGAAGGCGCCCGGGGGCAGGCGGAGCGCCAGGGTGGTCGAGGCCGAAAGAAGGAAGGCGATGGCATTAATGACGAACGCGGGCCCGTAGCCGAGCCAGGCAACGGTGTAGCCGGCGAGCATGGTCCCGATGATCTGGGTTCCCCATTGCGTGGTCTGCGTGAGCGAGTTGGCAGTGTGCAGGTCCGCGCCGGGCGCAATTGCGGGGAGGATCGAGATGCGGCCGCTTGTGAAGAACGGCGAGGCCAGCATCAGCGCGGCGCTGAGCGGGTAAACCAGCCAGACGTTTTCCTTCGACATCGCCAGCAGGAAAGCGGCGGCGACGGCCGCGCGCGCAATGTCGGCGGCGATCATGATCCGCCGGCGGTCATAGCGGTCGAGCGCGACGCCCGCCACGGAGCCGGCGAGCATGGCGGGGATAGCGCGGGCCATGAGCATCGCGCCCACCGCGAGGCCCGAGCCGGTGACCTGCAGAACGAGCGCAGCGACGGCGATGTTGTTGAAATGCGTCCCGATCTCGCCGATCACCTGTCCCAGCCAGGTGTAACGGCAATTGCGATTTTTCCGTAGTAGATAGGAGAAGTCTGCTATGACCGCGGACGCCAAGTCTCCATGATAATCGTGCGGCGCGGTATAGATGGTGGGGGCGTTGTCTGCCAGGTTCGGGGCAAACGATAATAAAGTGAACACGACAAAGATCACCGGGATGTACGCCGCGCAGAAG
>JBLNBX010000252.1:0-8639 GCA_050260275.1 bacterium | reverse complement strand
GACCAGCCGTGGCGCGTCCACGACATCAAGCGCCCGCGTCCGCCGAAGGTGACTGCGCCCGCCGCCTCGGACAAGCCCGTGCCTGCGCCATCCGACGCAATCGTGTTGTTCGACGGCAAGGATCTGTCGCAATGGGTGCAGTCGCGCCGCGGCCAGATTTCGGAACCGCGCTGGAAAGTGGAGAACGGCTATTTTGAGGTGGTGCCGCGCACCGGCGACCTGGTCTCCAAGGAGAAATTCGGCGACGCTCAGTATCACATCGAGTGGTGCGTGCCGGAGAACATCACCCGCTGGGGCCAATGGCGCGCAAACAGCGGGATTCTGATCATGGGGCGGTACGAGATTCAGGTGCTCGAGTCTTTCGAGAACGAGACATACGCCGACGGACAGGCAGGGGCTATCTACGGCCAGTGGCCGCCGCTGGTGAATCCCGCGCGGAGGCCAGGAGAGTGGCAGACTTACGACATCGTCTTCAAAGCGCCCAAGTGGGACGGCGACAAGCTGATCGAGCCGGCCTACGTCACCGTGTTCTTCAACGGCGTGCTGGTCCACCATCATCAGAAGATCATCGGCCGTATGGCGCACCGCGCTGTGGGCACTTACGCGCCGCACGGACCCGAGGAGCCGCTCACGCTTCAGGACCATCAGGTGCCGGTCCGATTCAGGAACATCTGGGTGCGCAAGCTGCTCGGATACGATCGCCAGTAATGGCCGCGCTGGTGGCGGAAAGCCTGTCAGCCGCGGATAGACATCCGGCCGAATCCCGAACTGCGCTGCCCGCGCCGGAAGTATATTGAGTGAAGCTTGCACGTGCGGAGAATGCGATGAACCGAAGGATTTTCCTGATGAGCACGGCTGCGGCCGGCGCAATCCGCGCCAGTGCCCTGGCCAGCCCCAACGATACTGTCCGCATAGCCTGTGTTGGCGTACGAGCCCAGGGACAGGGCCATATCAAGACCTACGGCGAGATGAAGAACGTAGAGGTCGCGGCCGTCTGCGATGTCGATCAGAAGGTGCTGGACGACCGGGTGGCGCTGGTTCAGAAGATATTCGGGAAGAAACCGGCGGCGTACGTTGATTTCCGGAAGCTGCTCGAGGACAAGTCGATCGATGCCGTCTCCATCGCCTCGCCGAACCACTGGCATACGCTGCAGGCGATCTGGGCGCTTCAGGCGGGCAAGGATGTCTACCTGGAGAAGCCATGCGCCTACAACATGTTCGAGTGCCGGCAGATCATAGCCGCTGCGCGCAGGTACCCGGACCGCATCATCCAGCACGGCGCCAACAGCCGCTCGAGCGTGGCCATCCGGGACGGCATTCAGAAGATGCGCGACGGGCTCATCGGTGATGTGTATCTCGCTCGCGGGCTGTGCTTCAAGTGGCGCGACACGATCGGCCGCGCGCCGGTGGAAGCGCCGCCGCCGGAACTGAATTACGAACTCTGGACCGGCCCCGCGCCCATGAAGCCGTTCACGCGCAACCGTTACCACTACAACTGGCACTGGTTCTGGGATTACGGTAACGGCGACCTTGGCAACCAGGGCATACATGAGGTGGACATCGCGCGCTGGGGCCTCGGCGTGACGTACCCAACTAAGGTGACCGCAATCGGCGGGCACTTCATGTTCGACGACGACCAGGAGACGCCCAACACACTCACGGCGCTCTACGAGTTCGACGCGCCCGGCGGCAAGAAGAAGATGATGGAGTTCGCCGTCCGGCACTGGATTACGAACCACGAAGGCGGCATCAACGAAGGCCGGGGGCCCGACGGAAAACTGCGCGACCGGAACACCATTGGCAACCTGTTCTATGGCTCGAAGGGGTACATGGCGATAGAGGGCTACGTCAAGTACACCACCTTCCTCGGCGAGAACCAGGATCCCGGGCCCGCGATGAACGAGGGCGGCAACAACTGGGCCAACTTCATCGAAGTAGTCCGCAGCCGTGACAAGTCGCGTCTGAACGCCAACATCGAGGACGGCGCGATATCGTGCACGCTCGTCCACCTGGCGAACATCTCGTACCAGCTCGGACGCTCGATCCGCTTCGACGAGAAGACCTGGACGTGCCCCGGCGACGAGGAAGCGACGGCCCTGTTCACGCGCAAGGGCGGTTACCGCAAGCCATACGTGGTGCCGGAGAAGATCTGACGGGCGCGCAGCCGCTTGCTGCGCCGTCCGGAGATAGACGCGCCGCCATGGCCAGCACAATGGCCGTGGCGGACGAGACGCCCTGGCACCGGCCTCCTTCGGGCCGCTTCGTGGCGGCTCCCGGGCCGCCGCGTCCCGCCTGAGAAAACCACGGCGCTATCCAGCGAGTGGCGTTTAGGGCTGCTCCGAGCCTAAAATCGGATAATCCGAGTACTATAACCGAGCCGCCGAGACCACCCGGCGCGCTTTGGAGGCGACTATGAAAAACTCTCGCCGTAACTTTATCGCGGCCGGGCTTGCGTTGCCCGCTGCCGGCCTCGCAAGGGTGACGACTCCATCGAGGATCGAGCCCGCCGTTTCCCTCGCGCAGGGTTCCGGCGGACTGCGCTACCGGACGATCGGCAAGACCGGCATGAAGGTCACGTCCGTGGCCTTCGGCTGCATGATCACCTCCGACGCGAGCGTGGTCGAAAAGGCCGCCGATCTCGGCATCAACTACTTCGATACTGCCCGCGGTTACCAGGGCGGCAACAACGAGCGTATGGTGGGCTCGGTCCTGAAGTCGCGCCGGAAGAATGTTTACATTTCCACCAAGACCGGCGCCAGAACGAAGGAAGCCGCGCTCGCCGATCTCGACACCAGCCTCGCCACCCTCGGCACCGACTACGTCGACATCTGGTATCTGCACGGCAAGACCAGCGCCGACCAGTTGACGCCGGACCTGCTCGAAGCCCAGCAGATCGCCAAGAAAGCGGGCAAAGCGCGCTTCGTTGGTTTCAGCACCCATGGCGGTTACGACAACGTCATCCCCGCCGCCGTCAAGCTTAAGCACTTCGACGTCATCCTCACCTCTTACAACTTCACGATGGGCAGCTCCATCGACAAGGTGCTCGACGAGGCGAAAGCCGCCGGCATCGGCATCATCGCCATGAAGGTTATGGCAGGCGGATTCCGCCGGCCTCGCGGTGGCGGTGCTGGCCAGGGGAATTCCGTTATGCAGCGCCAGGGCGCGTTCATTTCCGCCTTGAAGTGGGTGCTGCGAACGCCGCGGATCGATGCCGCTATCCCGAGCATGACCGACTCGGACCAGCTCGAACAGAACCTCAAGGCCATGGCATCCGACTTTAGCGCCGACGACGAGAAGATCCTGGCCGCTCAGCTCCGCTACATGGGTTCCATGTACTGCCGTGGCTGCGGCGGGTGCGAAGGCCAGTGCTCGAAGGGGCTGCCCACGCAGGACCTCGTTCGTTTCGCCATGTATGCCGACGGCTATGGACAGTTCGCGCTCGGCCGCGAGCAATACCTTGAGCTCCCCGCGGAGATGAGGTCCGTGCATTGCTCGGATTGCTCCGGCTGCACGATCCGTTGTCCGAATGGAGTGAATGTCGCGAGCCGGGTTTCGCGCGCCCAGGAGTTGTTTGGATGAAATCCAGGTTTTTCCTTTCGTTGTTCGTTGTGAGCGCTTTGGCGGCCGGTGCAGCCGCCCAGAAGCCTGACTGCTCGCTGGTGCCGGGCTGGACACAGGACGGTCCGGCCCGCAGTTACGAGCCGGATACGTTGTTCGAGTACATGAACGGCAACGCCGAAGGCTACCTCATCTACGAGTTCATCAAGATGAACGGCGTCAATTGCCGGAAGGGCGGCGACGTCATAGTCTTCGACGTCTCGGAGATGTCCGGCCCGGACATGGCCTACGGCATATTTGCGGCAAACCGCGACCCGCGCAGGCCCGTCGAGAAGGTGGGCATGTCCGGCCAGTTGCTCACGCGGCGCGCCATCTTCGCCAAAGGCAACTATTTCGTCGAGATGGCGGGCAACCCCGCCTCCGAGGCGGATCTGCGCGCCTTCATGCTCGCGATGGAGAAACGCATCGAGGGCACCTCGGAGCTTCCTGAGACCGTAAGTTGGTTCCCTGAAGAGAAGCTCGACCCCGCTACGCTGCGCCTGGTGCCCGAAAGCGTGCTCGGCATCAGCCAGTTGCGCCGCGGTTACGTGGCTGAGTACGAGTACGGCAAGGCCTTCGTCGTTCGGGAGGACTCGCCGGAAGCTGCCGCTGCGGTCATGACAAAGCTCCGTTCCCGGTTCGCGGGCAGCGCGCCGGTCACCGTCGCTGACGAGGCCTTCCAGGCAAACGACAGATACCTGGGCCGGATGGTGATTTTCCGCAAGGGCGCCTATCTGGCCGGATATTCCGGCCTCGCCGAAGGACAGGACGGAGTAGCAGTGGCCTCCGCCCTGGCCGCCCGAATCAAGTAGGAAACCAGCATGCGCGGTTCAGCCCGCGGCCCGGCGGCGTACGCGCTGATGGCGCTCGCGCTCGCCGGGGCATGGATCGCGCTGCAGGCTGCCACCGTCCACGGGGGACGCCTGAGTGGCCTGTTCTGGACCGGTTCAGAGACGCCGCTGCCGCCCGGCGTCCTCTCCGACACGGCGCGCGTGTCTGATCCGCGCGGATACGACGCGCAGTACTATCGCCTGATCGCCCACGATCCACTGGACAACCGCGGTGTTCAGGCGTTCTTGGATAATCCCCGCCTGCGCTGGCGCCGCATCGGCGTGCCCGGCCTTGCCTCAATCGCAGCGCTCGGCCGCGACGCCTGGGTTGAGCCCGCTTACGTCGCCATACAACTCGCCTTCGTTTTCCTCGGCGCGTTCTGGAGTGGCCGGCTGGCGCGCCGCTTCGGACAGAGCGCTGCCTGGGGACTGGCTTTCCTGGCGCTTCCCGCCGTGTTGGCCTCGCTCGAACGGATGACGGTGGATCTTGCTCTGGCGGCGCTCGCCACGGGCTTCGCGCTGTACGCGCTGGAAGGCCCGTCGTGGCGGTTGTGGCTGGTTCTCGCCGCTGCCCCTCTGGTGCGCGAGACCGGCCTTCTGCTCGTAGCGGCCTGGACGGTGTATGCGCTCCTCAAGCGCGAACTCGGCCCGGCCGCGGCGGGTGCGCTGTGCGCGCTGCCAGCGGTTGTGTGGTGGGCGTTCGTCGCGGCGCGAACTCCGGCCGATGGCACGCCGTGGCTGTCCCAGTATCCCTACTCCGGGCTGATTCAGCGATCGCTGATCGGGATCGTGCCGCCGGCTTCGCCTCCCGGCCTCGTCATCGCCACGCTGCTCGAGGATGCCGCGCTCGTGGGCATATGGGCGGCGCTGGCGCTGGCCGCCTACATTGCCTGGAAGCGCCGGTGGGGACACGTCGAGATCGCGGCTGTCGCCTGCGCCGCCTTTGCCGCCGCTCTTGGGAAGCTCGATATTTGGGATAGCGCCTTCGCGGCGGCGCGCACCATGACCCCTTTGCTGCTGATGCTCGCCGTGATAGCTCTCCGCGACCGCCGCGTGGTCTTCGCCCTTCCGCTGGCGCTCGTTCTGCCGCGTTTCGCCTTCGAGTACCTTGCGGTCGTCAAGCTCATGCTTGCAGGAAAGGGTGTCTGAACCGTCCCGGCGGAAGTGCAACTGAGCATTCGAATCGGTCAGTTTTCGTACGTGTGAACCGTCCCGGCGCCGGTTTCGTCTGGAACCGCTCCCGGGCGCGCGCCTCCGGCCTGTCCCGCAGGTGCAGCCTGCGCCGCCGCAGCCGCCGCCACCAGCGCGTGCTCCTTGAACACGCACGCGAACCCGAACTCACCGGGCCTCAATTCTTCCGACCGCACCACACTTCCCCGGCACACCAGCCGCAGACCTCGATCCTCGCCGTCGAGTTCCCGCGGCAGCGGAACCTCCAGCGCAACGCCGTCGCCGGAGCGGAATGGCCTGCTGGAGAGGCAATACGCGCCGCTTCCGCTGATGTCGCGCAGGTCCGCCATGGCTGGCTTCGGATCGCCATCTGCGAACACGATCACCGGCCACCTCAATGGGATTCTCGGGCGCGCACGGCGCTCGGGCAGGCGGTTTGGCGCGCCGGCCACGGAGGGTTCGCCGGGTGGCATCGCCTGCCCGCCCGCACTTGGAAGCCCACTTCAGGTGAGCTCTCCACCCCCCCGCCTGCCGGCGGTTTAGAAACGGGCGTCTGTCGCGCCACGCGCTGGCGCCGGCGGGCCTGCTAAGAGGCTGCCGCCGTCTTCGTGTGCTCCCTGGGCTGTGGAGTCGCGCGCGTAGGGGCGATGCCGTGCCGCCTGATCTTGTACAGCAGCTTGCGGTAATCGATTTGCAGCAGCGCCGCCGCCCGCACCCTGTTCCATTGCGCCTCGTTGAGAGCGTCGATTATGGCTTGCTTCTCCTGCCGCCGTTGCTCGTTGCGAAACTCGTCCAGCCCCGGCCCACGGCCGATATCGGCCGGAACGGGTCGCGGCATGTACAAAGGCTCCCTCGCGGGCCGCTCCGCCTCTACCGCGACCATCTCAGCCTGTTGTTCGAGTTCGCTGATGATCAGCTTCGGGTCGGGGAAGACGAGGTACCGGCGCATCACGTTTTCCAGCTCCCGGATGTTTCCGGGCCACGGGTGCGCCAGGAGCGCGCGTTCGAGCGCCGGTGTCAGGGACGGCAGCGGGGCGCCCGGAGCGGCGTGGCGGCGCAGGAAGTAGGCCGCCAGAGGCACTATCTCGTCCTGCCTTTCCCGGAGTGGCGGTATGCGGATGGTGATTACGTTCAGTCTGTAGTAGAGGTCCTCGCGAAAACGCTTTTCGGCGATCGCCTGCTCGAGGTTGCAGTGTGTCGCTGCCAGCACGCGCACGTTCACCTTCACGGTCTCGCGGCTGCCGAGCCGCTGAAACTCGCTGTCTTGAAGCACGTGCAGCAGCTTCGCCTGAAGCTTGATGTCCATGTCGCCGATCTCGTCCAGAAGGATCACACCGCCGTCGGCCGCCTCGAATTTTCCCGGCGTGTTCTTCAGAGCGCCTGTAAACGCCCCGCGCTCGTAGCCGAACAGCTCGCTCTCGAGCAGTTCCGATGGCAAGGCGACGCAGTTGATCTTGACGAACGGCTTGTCCCGCCGCGCAGAGAGCGCGTGAATTTCGCGCGCTACCACTTCCTTGCCGACTCCACTTTCCCCGCGCAGTACTACTGGTACGTCGGATAGCGCGATCTGCCGGAGCGCGTCGCGAATTTTACGCATGCGCTCGTTGAGACAGAACATTCCGGAAGGCGATTCGGTATCTTCCATCGCCTGGTCGTTGACCGGCCGGCGGCCCAGCATCGCTGTGCGTATCGCACTCAGCAGTTGCTCGTGCGTGAACGGCTTCGGCAGAAATGCCGTGGCGCCTTGCCTGGCGGCCTCGAGGGTCAGGACTCGCGATTCTCCAGCGGCGAAAGCGACGATGGGTACGGCGGCGTTGTTCTTCCGGATCTCCCGTATAACGTCCAACCCGTCCTGGCCCGGAACCGCCAGATCGACGAGAACCAGCGCGAGCCTGCCGTCAAGGTTCCGCATCGCGCGCGCTACGTCGGCGGCATCGCGCGCTACCACGAGTTCGTGCCCCTCGAACCGCAGCGCAAGCTCAACGTAGTTGCAGATCTCCAGTTGATCCTCTACCAGCAGTATGCTCTTAACACTCATCTCATCCCCTCTCGGAACAGACCGCCCTCGGCCATTCGGCGTCCGCTGTTTCGGCCGCCTCGGGCCTCAAGTAAGGCAGCACCAGCGAAAACGTCGCCCCCTCTGGCTGCGGTTCGGCGATGGCCGCGCCCCCGTGCGCATTCATCGTCATCCGGCAGGTGGCCAGGCCCAGCCCCGGCCCCGACCGGTCGTTCTTTCCGCAGTACGGGCTGTACTGATCGAAAACCCTCGACACCGCCGATAGAGCCACCGGCGGGCCCGGGTCGCTTATATCGATGCGATATGCGTTCGTGCCGTCGCTGGAAGCTTCGGGAACGAACCACTTTCCGTCGGCGCTTCGCAGCCTGCGATCCCGGATAGGCCATGGGACCGGGTACGCTTTCAGCGCAACGGAGCCACCCCGCGGCGTAAACCGGTACGCGTTTTCGAGCAGCGTCGAGAGCGCCTGCTCGACTTGCGCCGCATCGAAATACAACCTTCCGTCAGCCGGCCTTAGCTGTTTCGTGAGCGTAATCTGCCTGGCCCGCGCCGATGCCTGGCCCGCGGCCGCTGCCGCTTCCAGACACGACGCGATATCGCCGGGCGCAAAGAGAGGCGGCTGGGAGTACGCGGTATCCAGGCCGAGTTGCGCCAGCAGGTTCGCGGTCCGGCGCGCTCGCTCGATGCTGGCCTGGAGTTCGCGCGCGGCCTCCAAATGATCGCCCGTCAGGGCGCCGGAGGAGTGGTGCAGGAGTATCGCGCAGTATCCGTCCGCCGCCGTCAGAGGAGCCCACAGGTCCTGGAGTGCGCGGACTATGAAGTTGGCCCGGTCCGTCGCATGTTGCTGAAGCCTCACGCTGGCCAGAAGAAGGCACTGCAGGTATTCGTCGCGTCCGGAGGATCCCGGCTCCTGGCCGGACTGCCGCCGGGCGAGCCACCGCGCGTGCGCATCCTCGATGAATCTCGTGAGCACGATTTCCTGAAGCGGCTTCAGCAAAACGCGGATCGGCGCGCCGGGCAATCGC
>JBLNBX010000251.1:0-2566 GCA_050260275.1 bacterium | reverse complement strand
TCACGCTGGAGTCGCCGCGCGGCGACAACGTCGCGCTATGGTATGACAGGTCCGACGGGTCGCTTGGCTTTGCGCCCTGGCCGGTATGCGCGGAGCGCATCCCGGCCCCAACCGATCCTGGGCAGCCGGTGTCCTCGCCGTAGCGGCTCAGCCCCGCTGGCTCGGCGGCACGAATTCAGGCGGAAGCGCCGCGCCCTCGCCGAAGAAGTACTCCTCCATCTGTTGGAGGAGAAACTCCTGCGCTTCGCGGGTGCCGAGGTTTAGCCGGTACTCGTTCATGATGACTTTCATGTGGTCCACCCACATGCGCCAGGCGTCCTCTGACACGTTCTCGTAGATCCGCTGGCCGAGCGGGTGGCCTTCGAACGGAACCTCTTTCAAGCCGGGAAGCTCGCGCTGGAACTTCACGCAAAACACGGTTCGCCGCGGTGTGTCCGGTCCGGAACTCATCTTAGAAAAGCCCTCCGAAACCTTCAGGATAACTGAGGCGGGCTGTCCTCCGTGCTGGATTCGAGTCCCGCCAGGTACTCGGAGAGTTTCAGCAGTCCCGCTCCCCGCTCGAGGCGCCGGCGCGCTGCGCGCTGGTAGCGGTCCAAGAGCCGCGCGCGGTCCGATTCCGGGAGCCTGCAGGAATCCAGATCGATCAGCAACTCGACCTCCCATGGGTGGTAGCTGTTCCGGCTCGGCGTGCCGGCGCGCAGGTCCCGCATCAGGCGGTTGAAGCGCAATAGAAGGGTGCTGGAGTCTTCCACGATTCGTGGCACAGCCCTATGAATCTTATCGGCCAGAAACGCCGCGACTTGAGCCGCCACGGCGGCCGGCGAGCGCCTCGATCTCGGCGGGTGTGAGCAGGCGGTGGGCGCCGATCTGAAGCCCGGCGATCTCGAGCGGGCCGATCGCGGTGCGCACGAGCTTCAGCACCCGGCTGCCCACGGCCTCCAGCATCCGCCGCACCTGACGGTTGCGGCCTTCGGTGATGGTGATCTCGAGGAAGGTGTGATTGCCCGAGTCGCGCAGGCGCGTCACGACGGCCGGGCGCGTCGGGCCGTCCGAAAGAGCCACGCCCCGGCGGAGCTGCTCGAGTTGCTCGTCCGTGAGCCGCGTGCCGCTCTTCACCAGGTAGGTTTTCGGCACCTTGTGGGCGGGATTCGTGACGCGCTCGGCGAACTGGCTGTCGTTGGTCATCAGCAGCAGCCCGCTGGTGTTGAGGTCGAGCCGCCCGACAGGAAACACCCACGGCTTCACATCTTTGATCAGGTCGTAAACGGTGGGGCGGCCTTCCGGGTCTTTGTAAGTGGTGAGGTAACCTTTAGGTTTGTAGAGAAGCAGGTACACGCGCTGGGCTCTGCGCAGCGGCTTGCCGTCTAGCGAGACGCGGTCGCGTTCGAGGTCCACCCAGTGATCCGGGTTTCGCACCACCCTGCCGTTCACCGCGACGCGGCCCGCCCCGATCCAGCTTCGCGCCTCTGTGCGCGAGCCTGCGCCCGCTTTCGACAGCACGCGCTCCAGTGTCTTCAGAGGACGTTGGCCTGCCGCGCGCTGCTTCACTGTACTAATGTATGAGGCCTATGGGCGCGCGTGGGCGGGACAGCCGGAAACTGGACCGGGGGCTGATGCGCCTCGGCCCGAGCGAGCAGCGCGACGCCGCCATCCGCCGCGCCGTTAGGCAGATCCCGCGAGGCAAGGTGGCGACATACGCGCAGGTCGCGGCCGCGGCGGGCTACCCGCGGCATCACCGCCAGGTGGTTCAGGTGCTCCGCAAGTCCGGAGATGCGCTTCCCTGGCAGCGCGTGGTCGGCGCGGGAGGTGAGATACGCCTGAGGCTGGACGCCGCGCACGAGCAGCGCACGCGTCTGGAGATGGAGGGCGTGCGTTTCAGGGGCAAGCGGGTGGCCATGGACGAGCACCAGCACGTGTTCAGGACGTGGGAGTTCGATTAGGCGCTAGACGGCCGGCGCCTCGCTCAGCACGCACACGTCCGGAAGGTTGCGGTACTGCTCGGCGAAATCGAGGCCGTATCCCACCACGAACTCGTCGGGGATCTCGAAGCCGACATACGCCACGTCCACAGGGCAGACGCGGCGCGCTGGCTTGTCGAGCAGCGCGGCTATCCGCACTGACCGGGGCTTCCGCTGCGCCAGCACGTGCAACAGGTAGTTCAGCGTGATGCCGCTGTCCACGATGTCTTCCACGACGATCACGTCCGCACCCTCAACCGAGCTGTCGAGGTCCTTGGTGAGCTTCACCTCGCCGGAACTGGACTTGCGACTCCCGTAGCTCGAGATGCCGATGAAGTCCAACCGCACGGGGCGGGTTACGCAGCGCGCCAGGTCGGCCAGAAACACGAACGAGCCCTTGAGGATGCAGACGAGATACAGCGGCTGGCTGTCTGGGTAGTCGCGGTCGATGGCAGCGGCGATTTCGGCAACGCGCCGCCTGATGTCCGCGGCGGGACTCAGGACGCGCACGGGCGCAGTGGTTTCAGCGGCCACGCGCGAGCCTTTCACTGGGAGGGCCGATGTGGATGTGCGGCGCGGTCGCCTTTCCGCGCACGGCGGCGCGGAAG
>JBLNBX010000250.1:0-3645 GCA_050260275.1 bacterium | reverse complement strand
TCCCGGGTACGACGCGCGACGTCATCTCGGAAACGGCGGCCATCGAGGGCGTGCCGGTGCGGCTGCTCGACACGGCGGGCATCAGGGCAACGGACGATCCCGTGGAGAGACTCGGGGTCGAGCGCAGCTATGAAGCCATGGCCGATGCGGACCTTGCGCTGGTTGTGCTGGACCTGTCGCGCCCGCTGGATGACGGCGACCACGAGTTGATGGAGCGCGCCGCGCGCCAGGGGCGGTGCGTAGTTGCGGCCAACAAGTGCGACCTGCCGCCCGCGGTTGAGCCGCCGGAGAACAGCGTTCGCGTTTCCGCGCTGACGGGAGAGGGGCTGGACGAGCTTCGCCGGCGGCTGCTGGAAGCCGTCGCGCCGGGCGGCCCGGAGCGCGAGACGGGCTTCATCACAAGCATCCGCCACGAACAGCACCTTCGGGAAGCTCTCGCATGCGTTAGTCGCGCCCGTGCCGCCGCAGGCGGGCACACTTTTCACGAACTGCTGCTTGTGGAGCTTTACGGCGCGCTTCACGCGCTCGACGCTATCACTGGCCCGACCACCGCGGACGACATCCTGAACCGCATCTTTGCGACGTTCTGCATAGGTAAGTAGATCGGCTACAGACTTCCGATCAACTTCTGCATGCGCTCGTAGTGCGAGCCTTTCCAGTAGACGCGGCCGCAGGTGGCGCAGGCCCGAAAATCGTCGAACCGGGCATGCACCTCATCGGGAACGCGGCCTCGCACAGCCTCCTTAGGCACCGGTTCAAGCTCCGCGTTGCAGGCCATGCAGCGCGTGAACGGTTTGATGAGACGCGCGAGGTCGAAGCGGCGCACCACCTCGCGAAGCTGAGCCGGCGGGCTGGTCTCGCGCACGTAGTAGCCGTGCGTCACCTGGGCGCGTTTCAGCAATCCGACATCCCGCGTGAGCAGGATCCTGTGCTGCGAGGCTGCAGCAGCGGCGAGTTCATCGTCCCCGGCGCTATTGGAGTAGACGGCGTCGAAACCAGCCATGCGCAGGTAGGCCGCAAGCCGGCCGAGGTGTACGTCGAGAACGAAACGCGGATGCCTCAACGGCTCGGGACGCACACGCGAAACGGAGGCGATGTCGAGGGACTCGAAGACGGGGTAAACGGATACCCACGCGCCGTCCCCGACGATATGGTCTAGCGCGGCGGATTCGCCGTCCACAAGCACCAGATCCACCTCCGAGTGAGGCACGCCCTGTGATTCGATGAGGTCGCGCAGCGCCGGGGGCACGTAGAACTGCACGGGAAAAGCGCGATAGCGCTTCTCTGGAGGCAGGAACTCGTTCAGCTCAGCGTAGAAGCGGAGCCATGCCTGTTTCACTCTGCTCTCACAGCCGGCGCCGCGCCGGGAAGCGCGAGCGTCCGCACGCGCCGGACTTACTGGAAGTCGACCTTGGGAGCCTCGCGCGCGGTGCCTTCGGTCTTGAAGTAAGTGTCGCTGCGGGAGAAGCCGAACAATCCCGCGGCGATGTTGTTCGGGAACAGCTCTATGCTCGTGTTATATTTCTGAACCGCCTCGTTGTACTTGCGGCGCTCCACGGCGATCCGGTTTTCCGTGCCGGCCAGTTCGTCCTGCAGCCGGATGAAGTTGTCGTTGGATTTGAGCTGGGGGTAGTTTTCCGCAATCACGAGCAGCCGGCCGATGGCGCTGTCGAGCGCGTTGTTAGCCTCCATGCTCTCCTGCGGGGTGCGAGCGCTGAGCAGCCGGGAACGGGCGTCGGCGATGCGGCCGAACACTTCCTGCTCCTGCTTGGCGAATCCGCGCACCGTCTCCACCAGGTTGGGGATCAGATCCGCGCGCCGGCGTAGCGCAACATCAACCTGCGCCCACTGGCCGGTGATGGCCTCGCGCTGGACCACGAGGTCGTTGCGGATGGACACCATCTTTCCTCCGACCCCCACGGCTATCACCAGCAGAACAACGATGACGGCAATGATAACGCCCTTCATTTTTTCCTCACTTCTCCAGCCGGTCCACGGCGTCGATTACCACCTGAATCTGGCGCATGTAGTGCCCCAGCAAGGGAACGGGGTCCACTTCGCGCGGCTTCACCTTGTTTTCGCGCAAATCAAGCAGTCGCAGGAACGGCGCGGCGTCGAAACCGAAATGCGCGCTCGCCGCCTGCACCACGCCGCGCTTCTCGAACGGGGCCTGCGCGCCGGTGAGCCGCATCGCGTGCCGGATCAGAACGCAGAACGTCGACACCGAGTCCGCCATCAGCACGCGCAGGTTGTTCTTGTCTGTAAGCGTGCCGGCGGCCTTCTGCCGCAGCCGCAGGAGCTTCGAGCGCAACTCGTACTCCACCTGGGCGCGGTAGAAGTGGTCGTGTATGACCAGCCCCGCCACTGCATCTTCGCCATGGAGAACGCGCCTCCGTTCGAGTATGTCGTGGAACTCTATCGGGAAACAGTCGGCGGCGTTCCGCACTTCTTCCTCGCTGAGCATGAGCGGCGAGGGGTTGCCCTGCTCGCGCCACCAGTGCACGATGGCGGCGGAATCGGCCAGCTCGCGCGGCGTCACTTCGCGCAACACGCAGAGGACGTTGTAGTCGGAGAAGCGGTCCTCGCGCTCGCCAGAGGCGGCCGACCCGTACAGGATGACGGACTTGAGCCGGACTCCGAAGGCTTTCTTTAGCCTGTCAACAAGCTGTTCCAGCAAACGTTCCATGTTCCTACCAACTGCTCGACGCGCCGCCGCCGCCCGAATCGCCGCCGCCGAAGCCTCCAAAGCCGCCACCGGAGTCGAACCCGCCGAAGCCGCCGCCTCCGTGGCGGTGATCGAACGTGCGCCCCATCATGTTGCCGAGAATGAGCGCCGGCAGCAGCCCTCCGAACCCTCCGCTGTTCCGCCTGCGCCCGCCGCTTCCTCCGATCATGCCTGAAAGCACGGCGAATAGAATGAATCCGGCGAAGACAAGACCGGCGGGCAGTCCACGCTCGGCGGTGCGCCGCCTGGGGCGGGCCGGGGCGGGCGCGGACACCGCGACCCCTTTCGCCGCGGCGATACGGCCGCCGATTTCGCGCATGGCTTCGATGAGCGCCGGGCCGTACCGGCCTGCGCGCAGGTCCGGGCGCATCGCGCGGAGGACGTCGCCGGCGGCCGCGTCCGGCAGGATTGGCTCGAGGCCGTAGCCGACCTCAAGACGCGACCTACGGTCGCGAATCGAAAGCAGCAGCAGCGCGCCCTCGTTGGAGCCCTTCTGCCCGATGCCCCACTTGCGGTAGAGCGCGTTTGCAACGTCCTCGACGGGCTCTCCTTCGAGAGAGGGCAGCGTGACGACAGCCACCTGCGCGCCCGTGGAGTGTTCGAGAGCGGCGGCGTAGCGCTCGAGGGCCATCCGGCTTCGGGCATCGATCACGCCGGCAAAGTCGCTTACGTAGCCTTGTGGTTTGAGGGCGGTGAAGTCAAACGCAAATGCCGCTGCGATGGCCAGCGGCAACAAGATCACCGCTTGGAGTACACGATTAGTCCGCAAGCCTCTAGTTTACTATCGGGCAGTTTACCCTCGGAACCAGAGCACGCGGATCAACAGGCGAGATCTTCGCGGCTGAGCCGGAAGCCGTTCAGGCTGCCGAGAACCGTGACCGCGATCTGCCGCGTGTCGAAGAACGACTGTGCGACCCGCT
>JBLNBX010000249.1:0-6094 GCA_050260275.1 bacterium | reverse complement strand
GCCCGAATTTCGTGCTCGGATCGCTGATATTCGGAGTGTTACGATAGGCCCCGCCGGCAATCCAACAATAGGCTGTATCATGCTTGCGGAACCGTTC
Organism: bacterium; assembly: GCA_050260275.1. Classification (GTDB taxonomy): domain Bacteria; phylum Acidobacteriota; class Terriglobia; order Bryobacterales; family Bryobacteraceae; genus DATMXS01. The sequence continues at coordinate 5,997 of JBLNBX010000249.1, read as the reverse complement.
TTTTGGCCGAAGTCCGACTGGTTTCCACGCCCTCCCGAATTCGCCTTGAGCATTCAGGCCGGCAAGACATTTGATGCGGAAGAATCGGCGGGCAGGCGACTTTGGGATGCTGTTTGTGAACGATTGAAGAGAAGTCCTGCGATCCGCTTGGAACCCGGGACTGCAACCGTAGCCGCAATCGAATCGAACGGGTTTGGGAAGCCGCAACTCATTCACCCTCGTCTCGGTCAAGGGCTGTTCCGCGTCATGGTCAAGGAAGTCTATTCGCGAAGATGCGCGTTCACGGGGGAGCGCACCTTGCCTGTGCTCGAAGCGGGACACATCAGGCCGTACTCGCTCGTTATGCGGCATGAGGTCTCAAACGGTCTTCTGCTTAGAGCTGATCTTCACAAGTTATTCGATGAAGGCTACATTACGGTGGACCCGCAGGATCGACGCATTGTCGTCAGCAGACGGATTCGGGAGGAATTCGAGAACGGGAAGGACTACTACAAGCTCGAAGGCCAGCCGTTGCGGGAGCCAGTAGAACCTTGGGCACGACCGTCAACCGAAAACTTGGAGTACCACGCTTACAATATCTTTCGGTAGCATCGCATCAAGGCCTTCCCTCATTTGGTGAGTATCGCAACGGATTCGCGCTGACGTTTGCGGCACGTCGCAATTCCCGTCACGAGAAGCGGCAAGAAGATGCCATTCGCCGGATTCAAAGACGAGTGCTCGCGCCGACTGGATTGCCGAATAGCACTCAAACGCAAGGAACCCCTGAGTCTATGGCCGGTGAAGATGGGCTGCGGAAGGCCACGGCTGGCTCTCCAACACAGATGGCTCTCCGATGGGAGCGAGGATTCGCACCTGCTTCTGTTTCCAGTGGGTTGGATGGTGAGCCCGACAGAACGCGGATCTGCGCCCTCCTGCGTGCGCGAACTAACGCTTGTGGAAAACATTCGGAACCAGTACGTAGCTAGTACGGCGAAAGGCGTCCGATCGGAGAGATGAGCAATAAGTCCTTTAGAATGTGGTGGGCCCGACAGAACTCGAATCTGTGACCTCTACCGTGTCAAGGTAGCGCTCTAACCAACTGAGCTACGGGCCCCTGGGATTCGGATCTATCGTACCACATGGACGCGGAACACGGCGTCAACCTTCCGGCGGATCGTCTCGGCCGCCTCCGGCACGTGCAGCACGTCGCATTCCGAGCCCAGGATGAACGGGTGGCCGGCCCCGCGCATCCGCTCGACGAGCTCATCCGCAAGCGCTACGACCTTCTCCACCGGCATCGCCGCGTCCGAGTAGTAGCTCTTCGTCGGCAGGTTGCCTAACAGCACGACGTCCTTCGGAACCAGCGCCGCGTCCTCCCAGAGCCGGCGGCTGCTCCCGAAGCTTAACATCTCCGGGTGCAGGCGCTCGCCGAAAGCGCGCACCATGGCGTCGCACAACTGCCCGCAGTCATGGAAGATGAGCGCCGCGCCCGCGGCGGCCAGCCGGTCCCGCAGGCGCAGGTTCGGCGCAATGACGAATCGCTCGAACGTGTCCGCGCCGGCCGCCATCTGTTTCGGCGAGATGTAGACCACGTTCGCGGCGGGCTCGCAAACCACTACCGCTCGCGCTCCCGCCCGAAGCTGCGCCTCGCACGCGCGGGCGACCTCCGCCTCCGCCATCTCCAGGCAGCGCTCGATGAGCCGCACGCCGGGATCCTCTTCCGCCGTGACGCACATGCCGGCTAGAGCGAGCGGCGTGATAGGGTCCGCCACCAGTTTGGTAGCCAGCGAGAACGGTCCGATGACCATGCCAACGGGCGTCAGGTCCGTTTCCTCAGCGATGTAGCGGATGGACCCGATGTGCGCCTGCGTCGCGGGGCCAAACGGCACCGCGGCCGCGCGCACGCGCTCGACATCGGCATCCGAAGGCGGCCCGGCGAACTGAAACGTTTCGTCCTCGATGCCGAGCTGCGCGAGCAGGCCGGCCTTCTCGAGCCGCAAATCCATCAACGGCATGGCGAGCGGCGTGCCGTACCGCCGTGCGGTCTCCTCGACAACGCGGCCGAGCCGCCGTGCATCCAACCGGACCGCCTCCGCATCGGGCAGTTCATGAAGCACGAGATCCGCGCAGATAGGCATTCGCAGCCCGGCTGCCGCAAGCCCCAGGAAATAGGAGCGATCCATTTGTTCGATGCTACAACAAACACCTGTAGCGAAGCTGGACTATCTCAATCCAGGTGGTCCAGAGCGGGCGAGAGCGCCCGCTCCACTTGAGGGCGTGGGCTCGGTGGCTTAAGACGCAGTGCTCGCGTTGAGGGCGGAGCTTCAGCCCGTGCGGAGCTTCAGCTCCGCACACGCCGGCTGGCGATCACGTGGCAGGGCTGAAGCCCTGCGCGGGCTCGAAGCCCGCCCCCCACCCATGGTGATAGCACGCGGTCGGGGCGGTCCTATCAGCAGCGAGGGCTTCCGATTTCACGAATTTCGCGAACAATAGGGCGGCACGCTGCGTTATCCTCCTGAGACGGAGGAGCGATGGGCATTCGAGACTTCCTCGGCAAGCAGTTTATCGACGTCATCCAGTGGACCGAACCCGAAGAGGGCATCCTCGCATGGCGTTTCCCCATGCGCGACATGGAGATACAGAACGGCGCGAGCCTCACGGTGCGCGAGTCCCAGATGGCGCTGTTCGTAAACGAAGGCAGGGTGGCGGACGTCTTCGAGCCCGGCCGCTACACGCTCAACACCTCGACACTGCCGCTGCTCACCAACCTGATGAACTGGGACAAGGCGTTCCAGTCTCCGTTCAAGTCCGACGTCTACTTCCTGTCCACCCGCGTGCAGGTGAACCAGCGCTGGGGAACGGCGCAGCCGATAACCGTGCGCGACAAGGAGTTCGGCGCCGTGCGGCTGCGCGCCTTCGGCATCTACTCGTGGCGCATCGGCGAACCTCGCACGTTCCACGCCAAGCTCAGCGGCACGCGCGAAATCTACCGCGTGAGCGACATTGAAGGACAGCTTCGGAACACGATCACCGGCTGCATCGCCGATGTGTTCGCGGAGAGCCAAATCCCGTTTCTAGACATGGCGGCGAACCAGCTCGAGCTCGGCGCGGCCATCGCGAAGCATCTCCATCCCGTCTTCACCGACCTCGGCCTGATGCTCGACAGCTTCGTGGTGGAGAGCGTGTCGCTCCCCGAGGAGCTTCAGAAACTGCTCGACCAGCGCATAGGCATGAACATGGTGGGCGACATGGGCCGCTACACGCAGTTCCAGGTGGCGCAGTCGATTCCAGTAGCCGCGGCTAACGAGGGCGGCGGAGCGGCGGGCGCCGGCGTGGGCCTCGGCGCGGGTCTGTCCATGGCTCAGGCCATGATGAACGCCATGCAGAAGCCGGGCGAGAGCGCCGCGGCGGCCCCCGCGGGGACGCCGTCGCCGCAACCCGCGGCACAGCCGGAGCAGCCCGCGGGCGCGACGAAGTTCTGCACGAATTGCGGCGCGAAGATACCGCGCGCGGCCAAGTTCTGCTCCGAGTGCGGAACGGCGCAGCAGTAGTGTACTCTGTATAGCCATGTCCGGCTGCGAGTGGGTGGTCGATGCGTATGGCTGCGACGCCGCCGCGCTCGCAGACCGCGCGAGGCTCGAGGGGCTTTTCGAGCGGCTCATAGCCAGCCTCGGGCTGCATCCGGTTGCGCCGGCGGTATGGCACAAGTTCCCGACGCCGGGGGGCATCACGGGCCTGTGCATGCTGGCCGAGTCGCATCTGGCCTGCCACACGTTTCCCGAACACGGGCTCATGTGTTTGAACCTGTTCTGTTGCAGTCCGCGGCCCGAGTGGGATTTCACGGCGGGGTTGGCCGAGGCGGTGGGCGCGAAGCGCGTTCGCGTGCGCAGGCTGGAGAGACCTTACGAACCCGATGAGCACGTACTGTCCGAATTGCGGCGCACCGATCAGGTTTCGCTGGTCTAAGGCGGTGCAGACCGTGTGCGAGTACTGCCGCTCGATACTGGTGCGGCGCGACGTGGACCTGAGCCGCGTCGGAACCGTCGGCGATCTTCCCGAGAACGCCTCGCCCATCAAGCTCGGCGTCGAGGGATCGCACCGCGGACGGCCGTTCGTCGTCGTGGGCCGCATCATCTATGAGTACGAACGCGGCGGCTGGAACGAGTGGCATCTGGTGTTCAACGATGGCGCCAGCGGCTGGCTATCCGACGCGCAGGCAGACTACGCCATCTACGCGCAGGCGCCCGCAGAGGGACTTCCGCCCGCGAACGCCGTGAAGCCCGGCCTCCGCTGCCAGTGGAACGGCGTGGTTTACGAAGTGACTACCGTGACGCGCGCCCATTACCGAGGCGTCGAGGGCGATCTCCCTTTCGAGTACTGGGACAAGGAGGACGTGATCTTCGCCGACCTCCGCACCCGCGACGCGCGCACGGCCACGATCGATTACAGCGAGCCTGAACCGCTCCTGTTCCTGGGCGAGTTCACCGACTTCAGCGCGCTCCGCCTGCGCAACGTGCGCGAGTTCGAAGGATGGCCGAAGCCATGAGCGCGACGCCTCCCGCAACGCCCGCGCCGGCCGGTCCGCGAGTCCGGTCGCTCCACTGTCCGAATTGCGGCGCTCCGGTCACGCTTCGCGGGTACGCGCACACGCTGAATGTCGCCTGCGAGCACTGCCTGGCGATCCTCGACGCGAAGGACGAAGGAGTGCGCATCCTGCAGACGGCGCAGCAGCGCGAGCGCGTGCAGCCGCTCATTCCGCTGGGCGCGCGCGGAACGCTGCGGGGCGAGGTGTGGCAGGTCATCGGCTTTCAGGAGCGCACGATTCAGGTTGAGGGAATCCCATATAGCTGGTACGAGTACCTGCTGTTCAACCCCTACGCCGGCTTCCGATACCTCACCGAGTACCGCGGCCACTGGAATTTCGTACGCACCGTGAACGCGCTACCCGAGGAGCGCTCGGGCAAGCAGCCGGCGGCGATCTACTCAGGCGATAGGTACCGGCATTTCCAGTCTGCCGCGGCGCGGACCACGTACATCATCGGCGAGTTCCCGTGGCAGGTTCGCCTGGGTGACACGGCTTTGGTGGACGACTACGTCAATCCGCCGCGCATGTTGTCCAGGGAAACCGCTCAGGGCGAGTTCACGTGGTCTCTGAGTGAGTATGTTTCCGGCGCGGAGGTCTGGAAGGCTTTCGAGCTTCCGGGGCACGCTCCCGCCGCCGAAGGCATCTTCGCGAACCAGCCGTCGCCATATGCGGGACAGGTAGGCCGCATCTGGAAGATGGCTGGTTGGGCTTTGATCGCGTGGTTCGTGCTGCTGGCGGCCGTGATGGCGCTCGCGCGCCACGAGCGCGTATTCGAGCGCTCCTACAGTTTTTCGCCGCGCGCCGGCAACGAGCCGTCGATCGTTACCGACGAATTCGAACTGAAGGGCCGGCCGTCGCCGGTCGAGGTCGCCGTGCGTACCGACCTCGCGAACAACTGGGCCTACTTCCGCTTCGCGCTGATCAACTCCGCAACCGGTGAAGCGTACGATTTCGGCCGCGAGGTGAGCTACTACTTCGGGCGCGACAGCGACGGGGACTGGACCGAAGGCAAGCGCGACGATTCGGCGCTCATTCCCTCGGTGCCCGCCGGCCGGTACTACCTGCGGGTGGAGCCCGAGATGCAGCCGGGCGCGTCCGCCATGTATTACACGCTGTCGGTTACGCGGGACGTTCCCTCGTTCGCGTTTTTCTGGATCGCGCTGCCGCTCCTGCTCCTGCCGCCTGTCTTCGTGACCATACGCTCTGCTGCGTTCGAGGGCACACGATGGAAGGAGAGCGATCACCCCCCATCGGGAGATGACGACTGATGCGCAGCCTTTACGCCCTTTACGCGCTGCTTGTGCTTGGCGGTGTAGCCGTCGCCGAGTACCGCGGCTGGAGTTTCCTGAGCGTTGATGAAGTGAAGAACGTGCCGAAATCGGTGCGTGACAATCCCGGCGCGTACCGGTCGCACTACGCCCATTACGCGCGCT
>JBLNBX010000248.1:0-3014 GCA_050260275.1 bacterium | reverse complement strand
CGATGGCATAGCCCAGCGGCTGGCTCATGTCGGTGATGAGCGCCTGGACGCGCTTATCCATGCGGCGTCCGATGCCGACCATCATCTGCGCCAGGCGGCGCGCATCCACCTGCCGCTTGATGAACGCGCCCGAACCCACTTTGACGTCGAGCACCAGCGCGTCGATGCCGGCCGCGAGCTTCTTCGACATGATCGAGGATGCGATGAGGCCGATCGATTCCACAGTGCCCGTAGCGTCGCGCAACGAGTACAACTTGCCGTCCGCGGGGGCCAGTTCGTCGGTTTGGGCGATGAAGGCCAGTTTGTGCGCGGCCAGTTGTGCCCGGAACTCATCCATGCTCAGACTGGTGCGGAAGCCAGGGATGGACTCCAGCTTGTCGATCGTTCCGCCGGTGTGCCCGAGCCCGCGTCCCGCGATCATCGGAATCACAGCTCCGGCCGCGGCGGCCAGCGGCGCGGCGATGAGGCTGGTCTTGTCGCCAACCCCACCGGTGGAGTGCTTATCGACTTTGATTCCCGGAACGCCGGAGAGATCGAGCGACCCGCCCGAGCGCATCATACAGTCTGTCATCGCGCTGACTTCGCGGTCAGTCATACCGGCGAAGTACGTCGCCATGAGGAAGGCGGACATCTGGTAGTCCGGAATCTCACCGCGGGTGTAAGATTCAACCAGCCACGTGATCTCCTGAGAGGAAAGCTCTTCGCCGTCCCGCTTGCGGCGGATGAGGTCAACCGTGCGCATTTTTGAACCCTTAGCCTAGCATCGGTAACATGCCGAAGTAAAGACGCTGCAACAATTTATCCATCGGCGGCCGGGCGGCTTAGCTATACTGCGGGGGAATGACGGAACGCCGCTTCTCAGAGGCGCGCCTGCGCGTGCGATATGCCGAGACCGACCAGATGGGCGTCGTCTACTACGCCCGTTACCTCGTCTGGATGGAGGTGGGGCGCGTCCAGTACTGCAAGGACGTGGGCTGCGACTACGCCGCGATGGAGCGTGAAGACGGCCTGCTGCTGGCGGTGATCGAGGCCCACTGCAGGTATATCAGCCCGGCGCGGTTTGACGACGAGATCGTTGTCAAGACCTGGATCGAGGAAGCGCATACCCGGACCGTCAGGTTTGCCTATGAGATCCGGCGCGCGGCCGACGGCAAGGTGCTGGCGACGGGCGAGACGAAGCACATCGTCCTGGACCGGTCGCTCAAGCGGACTCACCTTCCGGACAAGTATTGCGAGGCGTTCGGTGTGGTGAAGCGCGGCGCGGCCCTGGTTCGACAGGCTTAATTGAGTTGAGAAGCCCCCGCCGGCGCTCAGAGAATCACGGCCGGCGTGGGCTTCGATGCCTGTTACGGCCTGCGCTGCGATCCGCCCGCGGCTGCGGGCGGGCAAGACCGAGCCGCTCCGCACCTTACATGTACATGCCGCCGTTCACGTTGATGACGTTGCCCGTGATGTAACCGGCTTCCTCGCTGGCGAGAAACTTCACGGCGGCGGCGACGTCCTCCGGCTTGCCGAAACGCTTAAGTGCAATCTGAGCCGCCATCGCGTCCTTCACTTCCTGCGGGAGCTTCGCCGTCATGTCGGTCTCGATGAACCCGGGCGCGACTGCGTTCACAGTCACGTTGCGGCTCGCCACCTCGCGCGCGAGCGCCTTCGTCAGGCCGATGATACCCGCCTTAGACGATACGTAGTTGGCCTGGCTGGCGTTGCCCATCTGACCTACGACCGACGCGATGTTGACGATGCGGCCCCAGCGCTCCTTCATCATGCCGGGAAGCACCTGCTGGCAGGCGAGAAATGCGCCCGTGAGGTTGACGGACAGGACGAAATCCCAATCCTCCTTCTTCATCCTGATGGCGAAGTTGTCCTTGGTGACTCCGGCGTTGTTCACCAGGATATCGATGCGGCCCTCTTTGAGCGCCGCCGCGAAGGCCTCCTTGATGGAGTCGGCGGAGGTCATATCGATGAAAAGCGGCGTGGCCTGTCCGCCCGCGGCGCGAATCTCGCCGGCGACGGTCTCGTTGTTCTCTGGCTCGTTCGAGGCAACTATGATGCGTGCGCCGGCACGCGCGAGCGTCAGCGCGATGGCGCGCCCGATACCGCGGCTTGCGCCGGTGACGAATGCGGTTCGATTGATCATGTAATCTCCGTCCGGAAATAAAACCTCAATGATAGTTCGCCCGGCGGGGCGCGGTCCATCACCCGCGACGCCGGGTGATCGCGCGCGGTCCCGTTACATGCGCGCTATCGGTTTATCCAGACCGTCAGGTCTGACTCGGCATCGCGATGGAACAAGCGCCGGAGGTAGGCGCGGTTGTAATTGGCCCACACATCAGACCAGTAGGCTGCAAACTTGTCCCAGGGATCGCACACCACCGCATCCTCGAACCACGGCAGGTTCCTAGGCGGCCAGCCCTCGGACGGGCTCCAGCCGTCGTGCAATGGCCAGCCGACCATCACGAACGCATGGTCCCGGTTCGTGAAGCACACCCACGACAGCGGGTAGGCGCCTCCAAGCCTGCGGAGGTGAATCAGGGCGAGCGCGGACTGTTCGCCGCAGTTGCCGCCGCCGTACTTCTCCACCTTTTCCGCCCAAATTTGAGCGGTGCGGTAGGCGTCGGCCGGATTCACGAACCGCATAGCAGCGGCCTTGTCGGCTTCGCGGCGCACCCGCCGGACCGCGTCGACGGCGCGCAGCCAGCCGGCGGGATTGGAATGATCCTTCGGCCTGTTAGCAGCGCCGAATCGCGCTTTTGCTTTCACGTAGTCCACGGCGGCGGTGGCGCGCTGCATGTATCGAAAACCGTTGGGAGTTGGCATAGCCGGTGAATGGACTGCGGATGGAATTCTAACACGCCGGGCCGCCGCGGTTCGCGCTATCCGCGGATAATGGTAGTTCTCACATGGCCTACAAGGATTTGCGCGAGTTTATCAAGCGCCTGGAACGGGAAGGCGAGCTGAAGCGGATACCGTTCGAGGTGGACCCGGTGCTCGAAATGACCGAGTTCGCCGAC
>JBLNBX010000247.1:0-11667 GCA_050260275.1 bacterium | reverse complement strand
TTATAGAGGAGTGCTGCGCGGTGGCTCGAGTGCAGGCGCTCGTCACCGAGCCACCACGGCATCGGCGTCGCGCCGGAGGCGAAGCCGGCGGGGAGACGAACGCGGATCGTGTTCTTGTGGCCGCGGCGGGTCCACTCGCGGATCATCTGGTAGAGGTAGACCCGAAGAGCGTCCTCGTAGCCGCGCCACATGAGCGTGGCCGGGTGGTTGCGCCAGCTGCCGAACCTGTAGAGGCCGCGGAGATAGCGTAGGATCATCATGGCCTCGACGCGCTGCTTGCCGAGACGGGCTGTGTCGAGAACAGCGGCGGTGGCGGCGAAGTCGGGATACGGCAGGAAGGTCTGCATGTGCGCGGGGGCAGCCTTAAGCCCAGCTTACCGTGTCGTGCGGAGCCGGACGGCGTTGCGTGGAATCCTGGGGCCGATCACTCGATGCCGGCGGGGGAGTCCGGCGTGAGCCGGGCTAACGCAGGCGAGGCGGCGGGCCGAAGGGTGGCTGATCCGCCATAGTTGACATAATACTTGTTATCGGAACCGCAGTACACCTGAGCTCAGAGAAAGCCCCTAACAGGCTACGAGTGGCCGTTCCCAACCGAGCCCTGCGAATTCCCTCTATCTCACTGATCCAGGAGAGCATCACGTTGCCGCGCGCAGAAGCCAACGAAACAGCAGTGCTAGATTGACTTGCTTAAAGCTTGGGTGGTACAGTCCCGGCCGGAAGTTCCGGTACCAACACTATGAGACTACCTTCCGACAAAGCACATACGCGGGCGTACGGCATCTTCAGCTCGCGTAGGTGGCTTACGATTACAGCGATTTTGGCGACATTTTTCGTGTGCACGTCGCAGCCGGCGCTAGCACAAGCTGGCGGCAGCGTGGACTTCTCGACCAATCTGACCCGTATCGACGGTTTCGGCTTTTCTGAGGCGTTCCAGCGAGCCACGATCATGCGTGGAGATTACGGCCTCACGCCGGAGAATCAGCGAAAGATTCTCGATCTGCTATTTGATACGGAGACCGGCGCCGGGCTGAGCATACTTAGGCTGGGCATCGGAGCCGCCTACCCGGCTCCTTACGACCTCCAGCTCTCGATTCAGCCAAACGATCCGGGCGGGCCAGACGCTCCACCACAGTATGAGTGGAATGGCGATGACGGCGGACAAGTATGGCTTAGCAAGGAGGCCATGAAGTATGGAGTAAACAAGTTCTACGCCAACGCCTGGAGCGCACCGGCCTACATGAAGAGCAATAAGTCGTTCCGCAATGGCGGCTATTTGTGTGGCGTCCCCGGCATACCGGCGTCGGGAAATCAATGCGCCGGCGCGGACTGGCGACAGGCTTACGCGAACCTGCTGGTTCAGTACGTGAAGTTCTATCAACAGGAAGGGATTCCCATCACGCTACTAGGCTTTACCAATGAACCCAACCTGTCAGTCTCCTACGAATCTATGCGCTTCACCCCCGCTCAGGCGGTGGACTTCATCAAGGTGCTGGGGCCCACCGTTCGGGCATCGGGGCTTCCTCTTGAGATCGCTTGCTGTGATGCACACAACTGGACGGAGCAGAGGAACTTCACCAACGCCATCGAGGCCGATCCGGTGGCGAGGGACTTTGTGGACGTCCATACAGGGCACCAGTACGGCGGCCTGGCGCGCACGCCGCTGCCCACATCAAAAGCCACCTGGATGACGGAGTACTACCTCGGCTGCTCCTCCAGGGTGAACAACAACTGGATCGGAGGTCCGACCCCCGCGTGCGACGGTATCAGGTTGGCGAATGACATCCATGACACCCTTACTCAGGGTAATGTCAATGCCTACGTAGCCTGGTTTGGCGCCGATAGGTGGGTAGACTCCCTTATTCAGATGGATTTTCCTGGTCCGGACTTCCAGGTCGCGAAGCGGCTTTGGGCCATGGCCGCATACAGCCGCTTTGTCCGGCCCGACGCCTATCGGGCACCTGCGACATTGGTGGGCTCACCCCAGAAGATTTCGGCTTTCCGCAACGTCGACGGTAAGAAGGTAATTAACATTATCAACAACCAGACTACTCCTGCCGTGGTGGACTTCACCGTCGATCCCGGGACCGCGGTCAACCCAACGCCAATCACCTATCTGACTGACGAGATGCACTCGCTGGACGAGGTTGAGTCCCTTGTTCAGGTCAATGGCGATACTCTTGTCGTCAATCTCCCCCCAAGTTCCTTGACAACAATAGTCCTGCCGCCGTACACGTTTTCAGGTTTCGCTGCTCCGATACGTGCGCGCCCTGCAGTAAACGTCGCGAGCGCGGGAGAGGTGATACCTGTGAAGTACGGGCTCACGGATTCTCTGGGCGGAGAGATTTCGGACCTCAATTCCTTCGTATCCTTGCAGACTGCTCCAGCATCGTGCGACGGAACCCAGGCCGGGGAGCTGGAACCCGCTGAGGCGCCCGGAGCCACAACGATTCGCTATGACAGCACGACCAACCAGTTCATTTTCAACTGGAAAACCGACAAATCATGGACAGGTTGCCGGGTGCTTGAGCTGACGCTAGGCGACGGGACCAAACACACGGCCGTGTTCGAATTTCGCTAGAAACCACGGTTGGCCCTATGGGCCCCGCGGAACCGTTCCGGGGGTATTCCGGATCCGGAATACTCCCGGATATTAGGATTCCTGGATTGTTCCGAGTGGCGCGGGCGAGAGGGCGTGGGGTGTAGTCCCCTGCCCGCACAGGCTATGGTTCCCCCCGTCAGGCCTTGACCAGCTTGTAGCCGAACTTCCGAGCCGTTTTGCGCAGCCAGGCCCTCTCATGCTTCGTTCCCAGATCGACGGCGGTCCTCGAACGCACCCGGGAGATCTTTGAGCTTTCGACAATCCTGATGGCGATCTCGTCGCCGATACGCAGCGCGAGGGTCGCCCAGGTCAAGTGTTGCTGCGCGTCCGAATCGAGCCCGCCGACATTTAGCTTGAGTTCGCGGGAGCCGGCGCGGTTGACGTATGTGAGAATCGAAGTGATCACGCCCGGCTTGCCCGCCAGTCCGGCTGTGCAAACGCGGCGTCCGTTGCGGCTTACCTCTAGAGCTACAGGTCCGGAAGACCTCATGGACTGATGCTAGCGCGACCGAGCGGGGAGCTTCCCTCCCCCGGACGCGCCCTGTGCCAGCACTGGACTGCCCGGTCTGCTAGACTGACTATTCAGTCAGTAGTCCTCCCCGATGGGCAAGACCAAGCAGGACGTGGTATGCGAGTTCCGCACCGCGGAGATCCTGGAAGCCGCGCGCAAGATGTTCGCGCGCAAGGGTTTCAACGGCACCACGGTGGACGAGATAGCGGAGGCGGCGGGCCTGGCCAAGGGCACCGTTTACCTGTACTTCCCGTCCAAGCGCGATATTTACCTTGCGGCGCTCAAACAGGGGTTGGCGGGCCTCATCGAGGCAACCAGGCGCGCGGTTTCGGCAGCGGAGACTCCCGCCGCGAAGCTGCGCGCGTTCGTTGGCACCCGCCTGCAGTTCGCGGAGGACAACCGCGACCTGGCGCCCATCCTCCAGGCGGAGTTCGCCAACCTCGTGCTTCCACATGTCGGAAGAGGCTTCCGCAACCTGTACCTGGAGCAGGTGCGAACGCTGCAACTGATCTTGGAAGAGGCTCTGGAGCTCGGCGAGATCCGCGCGGTCCGCGCGGACGTAGCCGCCATGATGATTTACGACATGACGCGCTCCCTCGTCATGCAGAGGCGCATGGGATGGTCCAAGGCGAGCCTGGAGGAAGATCTCGAGTTGCTGCTCGGCCTGATCTGGAACGGTCTGGGCGCGCGGGGCGCGAAAACGGGAGCGGATGCTAGCACGAATGCCGCGAGCGGCGGCAATGGGAACACTTGTGCATAGGACCTGCGTAAGAAAGCGAATTGTTGTGTTAGCGGCCGTGTTGGGCGCGGCCATGCTGGCGGCCGGCTGTGGCGCGTCGAGTGGGCAGGGCGGTTCGAGCCCTCAATCGGCTCCGGTGGTGCTGGTCACCGAGGTGCAGCCGGTGGATGTGCCTATTTTTGCCGAGATCGCAGCGCAGACGTACGCCCGCGATACGGTTGAGGTCCGCGGCCGGGTGGCGGGCTACATCGACAAGTGGCTGTTCAAGCCGGGCGCCGAGGTGAAGGCCGGCCAGGTGCTGTATGAACTAGACCTCCGGCCGTATGAGGCGGCGGTCGCAGAGGCGCGGGGCAGTCTGCGGCAAAGCGAGGCGGACCTGGAGTTCGCCAGGAACCAGGTTGCGCTGGCGCAGGCAGAGGCGAACCTGGCTTCGGCGGAGGCCAATTACACGAAGGCCCTGCAGGATTACGAACGCCTGAAGCCGCTGGCCGAGGCGGACGCAGCCTCGAAACAGGACCTCGACGCCGCCACCGCCGCCCTCAGGGCGCAGGAGGCGACCGTCGCCGCGCTCAAGGCGAACGTGCAGCAGACCAAGCTCTCGACGAAGACGCAGATTGCGGCGATGGAAGGCAAGGTGGAGGCGCTCCGCGCGGCGCTCCGCAACGCGGAGCTGAACCGGGAGTATGCGATCATCCGCGCCCCCATCTCCGGGCGCATAGGCGATTCGCTGGTGCCGGTCGGCGGGCTCGTCTCGCCGAACTCGGCACAGCCGCTGACCACGATTGTTCCGCTCGATCCTATCTGGGTGCGCTTCAAGATGCCGGAGGCCGAGTACCTGAGTTGGGCGAACCGAGGGCGAGCCATCTCCGACCTGCCTGTAACGCTCATCCTGGCGGACGGCTCGGAGTTCCCCTTCAAGGGAAAGGTGGAGAACTCGCTTAACGAAGTGGATCCGAAGACCGGCACTCTGGAGTTGCAGGCGCGTTTTCCGAACCCGAAGCACACGGTGCTGCCGGGCCAGTTCGGCCGGGTGCGGGTGCAGGTGGACTACCGCAAGGGCGTGCTGGTGATCCCGCAGCGAGCGGTGCAGCAACTGCAGAACCTGCAGAGGGTTTATACGGTGGGCCCTGACAACACCATCGAGGTCCGGGCTGTCGTCACGGGCGACCGTACCGGCGACGGCTGGGTGATAGAACAGGGCCTTAAAGCCAGCGACCGGGTGGTAGTCGAAGGCCAGATGAAGGTGCGGCCGGGCATGCGCGTGACGGCGAATCCCTATACCGCGCAGGGGAAGTAAGCCATGGCACGCTTCTTCATCGACCATCCCGTGTTCGCGATGGTGATAGCCATCGTGATCGTCATATTGGGAGCGGTTGCGATTCCCAACTTGGCGGTGGCGAACTATCCCGAAGTGGTGCCGCCGGTGGTTCAGATATCGGCGACCTATCTCGGCGGCAACGCGCAGGACCTCGAAACGACGGTGGCGCAACCAATCGAGGAGCAGCTCATCGCGCTCGACGGGATGCTGTACTTCCTCACGAGCTGCTCGAACGACGGAATGATGACCATCTCGGTCACGTTCGCGCTCGGCACCGATCCGGACATCGCAACCGTCCAGACGCAGAACCGGGTGAACATGGCTATGCCCCGCCTCCCGGCGGAAGTGCAGCGCCAGGGCGTGACGGTGCGAAAGGTATCGAGCGCGTTTCTGACGAGCATCGCCCTGATATCACCGGACAACAGGTACGACACGCTGTTCCTGTCCAACTACGCGCAGATCAACATCCTGAATCAGGTGGCGAGCCTGGACGGCGTGGGCGAGGCGCGTATGGGCGCGTCCCAGGCCTACTCGATGCGCGTGTGGGTGAACCCGGAAAAGATGGCCAAACTGGGCATCACGGCCAGCGACATCAGCGCGGCGATTCAGGCTCAGAACCGCCAGAACCCCGCCGGCGCGCTTGGGCAGCCTCCTACGCCGCAGGGTACAGACTTCCAGTATCCGGTGCGCGCTCCGGGGCGGCTCGCGGAGCCGCGGGAGTTCGAGGACATCGTGCTCCGGGCCAGGTCCGACACTTCCCTGCTCCGGTTAAAAGATATCGGGCGCGTGGAGTTGGGCCCGCGCAGCTACTCGGGATTCAATCGCGTCAACGGAATGCCTTCCGGCAACCTGATCGTGTTCCTGGCGCCTGGCGCGAACGCCGTCGAGACGGCCGACCGCGTGCGGGCGTTCATGGAGGAGGCAAAGAAGAACTTCCCGGCCGGGATGGACTACCTCATCCCGTACGACTCCACAGTCTTCGTGCACGCGGCCATCAACGAGGTTGTCATCACGCTGTTCGAGGCCGTGCTGCTGGTCATCCTGGTGGTGTTCGTCTTCTTGCAGAACTGGCGGGCAACGCTGATCCCGCTGCTTACGGTGCCCGTGTCGATCGTGGGGACGTTCGCGGTGTTCCCGCTCCTGGGTTTCTCGATCAACCTCACGAGCATGTTCGGGCTGGTGCTGGCGATCGGAATCGTCGTCGACGACGCGATCGTGGTGGTCGAGGCGGTGCAGCGGCACATAGACGAGGGCAAGTCGCCACGCGATGCGACGATCCAGGCGATGAAGGAAGTGTCGTCGCCAGTGGTCGCTATCGCGTGCATACTCGCGGCGGTGTTCATCCCGGTGGCTTTCATAGGAGGCATCAGCGGCCAGATCTACAAGCA
Organism: bacterium; assembly: GCA_050260275.1. Taxonomy (GTDB): domain Bacteria; phylum Acidobacteriota; class Terriglobia; order Bryobacterales; family Bryobacteraceae; genus DATMXS01. Next base: position 5,112 of record JBLNBX010000247.1, on the reverse strand, counting down.
ATTTGCGCTGACGATAGCCATCTCGGTGCTGCTGTCGGCGTTCAACGCGCTGTCGCTCAGTCCCGCGCTGAGCGCCATGATTCTGCGGCCGAAAACAGAGAGCCACGGATTGCTGGCGCGCATGTTCGGCAGTTTCGAGAGGGGTTTCGAGTGGACGCGCAGCAAGTACCTGGTTGGAGTGGGCGCGCTGATCCGCAAGACCGGATTCGCGCTGATAGCGCTCCTCTTCTTCTGGGCGGCCACCGGCGCACTGTTCCAGCACATGCCAACGGGCTTCTTGCCCGAAGAGGATCAGGGATCCGTTTTCGTGTCGATCCGTCTGCCGGACGGCGCGTCGGTGGAGCGCACGGACGCGGTCACCACCAGGGTGGAGAACATACTCCTGAAGATGCCGGGCGTAGCGGGAACGTTCACGCTGGGCGGCATAGATTTCATGACGCGCACGAACGGGCCGAATGTGGCGACCATAATCACGCGGCTGAAGCCGTGGGAAGAGCGCACTTCGGCGGACCTGCAGCTTCAGTCGATCATGGATCGTATGCGCGCAGCGTTCTCGGGCATACCGGAAGCGGTGGTAGCGCCTTTCGTTCAGCCTGCCATCCCCGGCTTGAGCGCCACCGGCGGATTCCAGTTCATGCTGGAGGACCTTTTGGGAGGTGACGTCGAGAGCCTCGCGGCAGCGGCTGACGGCCTGGTGGAGGCGGCGCAACGCAGGCCCGAAATCGGCTCGGTGCGGAACACGTTCAGGCCGAGTGTGCCAGTCTACCGCGTGGACGTAGATCTTGCCAAGGTACAGACGATGGGCATCCCGGTCACCGAAGCGTACAGCACCTTGCAGACCTTTCTAGGCGGCATGTACGTGAACGACTTCAATGCCTTCGGACGCACATGGCAGGTTCTGGTGCAGGCGGAGCCGGAGTTTCGCAGGCAGCCTTCCGACATCGGGCGGTTCTGGGTGCGCAATAGCGAAGGCAACATGGTTCCGCTCAGCACGTTCGTCAAGGTAGCGCCGTCGGCAGCGCCCGACGTTATCTACCGTTACAACCGCAACCGCGCGGTACAGGTGCTGGGCGAGCCTGCGCCCGGAGCGAGCAGCGGACAAGCCATCGCCGCAATGGAGAGCCTGGCCGCCACGGCGCTGCCCTCCGGATACGGCTATGAGTGGACGGGAACCACGTATCAGGAAAAGGCAGCGCAGGGGAACGAAGGATTGATCTTCGGTTTCGCGGCCGTGCTAGTGTTTCTGTGCCTGGCGGCGTTGTATGAAAGCTGGGCGATTCCCTTCGCAGTGATACTCGCAGTTCCGCTGGGCGTCTTCGGCGCGCTGCTGGCGGCCTGGCTCCGCTCGTACCCGTATGACATCTATATGCAGATCGGCATCGTGACGCTGATCGGTCTGGCGGCAAAGAACGCCATTCTGATTGTCGAGTACGCGCGCATGAGCCGGGAGCACGGCCAGACGATCGAGGATGCGGCTCTAGAGGCGGCGCGCCTGAGGCTTCGGCCGATTCTCATGACGTCGTTCGCATTCATCCTGGGCGTCACGCCGCTGCTGATAGCCCGCGGCGCGGGCGGAGCGTCGCGCCGCTCGCTGGGCACGGCGGTGTTCGGCGGCATGAATGCCGCCACGCTGCTGGCCGTCTTCATCGTGCCGGTACTGTACGTAGTCATCCAGCGGATCGCAGAGCGCGGGCGCAGGCGCGCCCCGGCTATCGCGCCGCTGCCGGAGGAGGGCCAATGAGAGCGCGACTGAATCTGCTGGCGCGCGGCGCAGCGCTCGCGATGCTGTTCACCGCCGGGTGCGCAGTTGGCCCGAACTACAAGCGGCCGGAGGTCAAAGTGCCAGACCTCTACCGTGGCGCTGGGCCGGCCGCAGACGCGACCTCGATCGCGGACACGAACTGGGTGGAGCTGTTCCAGGACGAGGTCCTGAAGCAGCACATCGCTGAAGCGCTGGCGAACAACTTCGACCTGCTCATAGCTTCGGAGCGGGTTCAACAGGCGCGCGCACGGTACCGCATAACAGGCGCGGATCGTTTTCCGTTCGTGAATGCGCAGGGCCAGTTTTCGGCCACACGGACGTCCACCATCGGCTCTAACAAGATGGTGCAGCCGGGCACGAATACGGACGTCAGCTACACGCAGGCGGGCGGGGCGCTTTCGTGGGAGATCGATTTGTGGGGCAAGCTGCGGAGGGCCACCGAAGCGGCGCGCGCGCAGTATCTCGCCACCGAAGAGGCGAGGCGCGGGGTGATCGTGTCGCTGATTGCGGAGGTGGCCAACACCTACTTCACCTTGCGGGAGCGCGATCTCGAGCTGGAGATCGCCAGAGGCACCGAGCAGATTGCCGAGCAGAACCTGAAGCTCATCCAACTGCGGCACGAGCGCGGTGCGGCCACCGGGCTTGCCGTGGAGCAGGCGAAGCAGTTCCTGTACTCCGCGTCGGCACAGGTGGCGCGGGCGCAGCGCGAGATTGTTGAGGCGGAAAATGCGTTGAACTTGCTCATGGGCAAGCTTCCGGGCGAGGTCGCGCGCGGGCAGGCGGTGGACGATTTCGGCCTGCCGCCGGAGCTGCCTCCGGGGCTGCCCTCTTCCCTGCTCGAGCGCCGGCCGGATATACGCGCGGCCGAGCAGCAGCTCATCGCGGCGAACGCGCAGATAGGCGTTGCGAAAGCGTACTACTTCCCGCAGATCTCGCTGACAAGCTTCATTGGCGGGCAGAGCCGCGCGCTCTCCGAGCTTTTCACGGGGCCGGCCCGATACTTCACGTTCGTGCCCTCCGCGATACTGCCCATCTTCAACTCCGGCCAGGTGAGGGCTGCAGTGAAACTCTCGGAGGCGCAGAAGCGCGAGATGGTGATCGCCTATCAGAAGGCCATCTACAACGGCTTCCGCGAGGTCTCCGACGCGCTCGCGGCCTACGACCGCACGCGCGAGCAGCGCAGGCAGCAGGAGAATCTGGTGCGCGCCGCGACCGAGGCAACGCGGCTGGCGCACCTGCGCTACCAGGGCGGCCTGGACAGCTACCTGCAGGTGCTGGACGCGGAACGCAGCCAGTTCCAGGCGCGGTTGACGCTGGCGCAGTTGCGGCTCGCCGAGCTGCAATCGTTCGTTCAGGTATACCGCGCGCTCGGAGGCGGCTGGCAGTAGCAGAGCCGGAAATACACGCGCAGGCGCGGGACGTTCATGCGCTCCTCGCCTGCGCGGCAACCAATAAGCGATGTGTCTCGGGCGATGTATTGCCGATCGAGACGCGCATAGGTGCCTTCGCGCAGGTTGCTAGACTGTCAACCAGAGGGGCGGCCCCAGCTGTCACACTAAGTCCCACCCATATGCACCGGCATCGCCTTTGCCCGTGGTGGTTAGGATACCTGCTCGCAAGCCCTGTCCGCCGCCTCTGGCATGACCCGGGGAAGATCCTGAGCCCGTATGTTAGGGAAGGCATGGTAGTGATCGAGCCAGGTCCTGGAATGGGTTTCTTCACCCTGGAACTGCTGCGTCGCGTTGGCCCTTCAGGGCGCGTCGTAGCCGTCGAACTCCAGCCCAGGATGCTCAAAGTACTCAGGCGGCGGGCGCTCGATGCCGGCCTCTATGAGAGGCTCGATTCACGCCAGGCAGAGGAGCATTCGCTAAACCTCAGTGATCTCGAAAGCGCCGCGGACTTCGCGCTTGTCTTCGCAGTGGCGCACGAGGTGGCGGATGCCGGACGGTTCTTTTCCGAGCTTTCCCACGCGCTGAAGCCCAACGCCCGTGCGCTGTTGGTGGAACCTCGTCCTCCCGTCGGCCCGGATGAGTTCGAAGAGGAATTGCGGTACGCGGCCGCCGCCGGGCTGGTCTGCACCGAACGTCCCCAGGTCAGCCTGAGCGCGGCCGCGGTGCTCGAGAAGTCCACAGGTTGACTACAGACGGCGAACAGGCTCGGGCAAGCCGCGGCGGCCCGTTGGCGCCGCGGCCCGCGCATCTACTCCACGATCGCCTGCCGGACCGCGACCTCGAAGTCTCGCTGAGCCTGGACTACCTGCTCCTGGAGCATGATAATCTCCACCATCTGCTCCTTGGGATCGATCCAGGTCTGCGTCCCGAACGCGCCGTCCCATCCGAAACTGCCGTCGGAGACAGCCAGTCCCGCGGCGACGTGATCCATCACAATTCCTACCATCAGGCCGTATCCCATGCCCCGCGCCGGACGGCCGAGCTTGCCGTTGAACATGTCGCCGACGTGATTCGAAGCCATCAGTTCGACAGTCTTGGGGCTCAGCAGGCGCTTGCCGTTCAGCACGCCGCCGTTCAGCAGCATCTGCGCGAACTGCGCATAGTCTTCAGCGGTGGACAACAGGCCGCCGCCGGCGCTGAAATAGACCGGGCTAGAGAAACCGCTCTGATTGGGAGCTCTTTCCAGCCCTTTTGGCGTGCTCCTGTAGAGCGTGGGCATGCGCGAGCGCTTCTCCTCCGGGCAGAAGAAGAAGGTATCCTTCATGCCGAGCGGTTCGAAAATGCGCGTGCGCAGGAAGCGGTCGAAAGGCATACCCGAGGCGATCTCGACGATTCGACCGAGCACGTCGGGCCCAGCGGATCCGCTGTACTCCCACTGCGTGCCCGGCTGGAAGTCGAGCGGCACCTCCGCAAGGCGCGGCACGTACGTGGCCAGTGTGTCGTCGGGTTTGCGCTGCGGCGCAAGCCGCGTGCCGAGCATTCGCCAGCTCACCAATCCGGCCGTATGCGTGAGCAGGTCCTGAACGGTGATCTCGCGAACAGCGGGAACGGTGTGGTAGTCGGGGAGGGCGGCGTTGCCGAACCCGGTGATCACCGAAACCTTCGATTGCTTGAATTCCGGGATGAACCTCGACACCGGATCGCTCAGCCTGACTTTGCCCTCTTCCACGAGCATCAGCACGGCTACTCCCGTGACCGGTTTGGTCATCGACGCCAGCCGGAAGATGGCGTCCTTCGCCATCGGCTTCCTGGATTCGATATCCATCAGGCCGTGCGCCTCGAAGTGCACGATACGGCCCTTGCGCGCAACCAGCGTAACCGCGCCGGAGAGGTTTCCGGCGTCGATGTGCCGCTGCACGGATTCGTGGATTCTCCGCAGCCGCTCCGTGGAGAGGCCCA
>JBLNBX010000246.1:0-3971 GCA_050260275.1 bacterium | reverse complement strand
GTACGCCGGGATCGACAAGCTAGCCTCGGTCTACGTCGCCGAGGGCCGATATCCCGAAGCAGAGGCCCTGTACCAGCGCGCCCTGGCGCTTGCCGAGCGGCGGCCGCGGCCGGACCAGGTGGAGATCGGCATGATCCTGGAGCGCTACGCGCAGCTCCTGAGGCTGCTCGAGCGGACCGACGAGGCCATCCGCATGGAGACGCGCGTAGCACGCATCCGGGCCCAGATCGACGAAGAGCAGCGGCGCATCGACAGGGAATCGCGCAAGCCGTGACGGGTGCGGCCGCGGCCGGCGGCGGACGGTTACACTGAGTGAGTTGCCGGAATCGACACTGGCCTATCGGCTGATTCGGGTTGGGGTCCACCGCGCCGGGCAGGAGCCCTGCGGCAGGGCGGAAGGCCTGCCGCACAACAGGCGGCCCGGCATCGGACAGACGAGTTTCCAGCCATATTCAGGAATGCGGCAGACTTTTCTCCGGCAGGCGGCGTCATTACGCAAGGAGCCAGAGAGTTGATCTTTCGGGAGGTCGAGGATCGCGACCTGGTCATGCGATCCCGCCGCGGCAATGTGGAGGCGTACAACCTCCTCGTGTCGCGCTGGGAGAAGCGTGTCTACAACTACCTGCTCCGCCTGGTTCGCGACCGTGAGGACGCCCTGGACCTTACACAGGAGACGTTTCTCAAGGGTTACCAGAACCTGGCGAAGCTGGATGACGCCTCGCGCTTTGGGCCGTGGCTGTACCGCATAGCCCACAACGAGGCGTTCTCGATGCTCAGACGCAGGCGGCCGGAGACTAGTGAAGACGCCGAACCGGAGCCGGATGGCCGTACGTACCGGATGTACCCGATCGAACTGACCCTTGCGGTGGAGAGCGCGCTCGCGCGCCTCTCCGACGACCAGCGGGAAGCCGTGATCCTGAAGGTCTACCAGGGTTTCAAGTTCGACGAGATAGCCGAAATCCTCTCCTGTCCTGTCTCCACTGTGAAGTCGCGGCTGTACGCGGCCCTCGACCTTCTGAAAGACACTCTCGCTCCACTTCAAGAGCGGAGTGTCGAATGAGCTGCGTGCCTGAAAGGATCAAGGACTATTTTTTCGGCGAGGTGAGCGAGGCCGAGCGAACCGCGCTGCGCGCGCACCTCGAAGCGTGCGCGGCCTGCCGCGAAGAATTCGAGCGTCTGCGGCTGACACAGGCGGCGCTCATGACGCTGCCGGACGAGGAACCTCCGCGGCGCACAGCCTTCGTCTCCGATAAGGTATTAGAACCGTCGTGGTGGCAGCGGCTGTGGCAGTCCGGGCCGCGGCTCGGGTTCGCATCGGCGGCCATGCTCGCCGTCGCGATAGTGATTCACGGCGCATTGACGCCCGCGCCGGTCCCGGCGCCCGCGCCCGTTGCTATCGACCAGGCGGCGATAGAGCAACGCGTGGCCGCCGAGGTGATGGCGCGGCTCGAGCCCGCGATGAAGGCGGCAGTCGCGGAGGCGAACGCGCGCCAGGAGCGCAGGACCGCCGAAATCATCGCGGCCGCGCGCAAGCACTTCGAGTTTCAGCAGCACGCGGACCGGCTGGCAGTTCAGGACGCCATGCGTCAGGTGGAGAGGAAGTTGCTGATGGCCACGCGCCTTGCCTACAACACCGAGGGAGCACGATGAGATTCGCCATACTCGTTCTGGCCGCGTCCGTGCTCGCGCCAGCGGCGGACTATCCGAGACCGGCCCGCGCCTCCGTGCAGACCATCGAGCGGAGTTTCGACCGCGCCGTGGCCACGCTCGATGTGAACGACCCCTTCGATCTGCTCGGCCTCACGCGAGGCGTGTACCTGCACGGCTACGGCATCGTCTTCACGGCCGAGGCGAACCTCGTGATCACGCCTGTCTCGCCCTTCCACCCAACGCCGGATCAGGCCGGCATCGAGAGGCTGCGCGAGAGAAAGTTGAAGCGGCTCGCGATACTCAAAAAGGTGATGAAAGCGTCGATCCTGGACGCGGCCGCTTCGCTCGACACGCTGCCGCCCGACGAGAAGGTAGTCCTCGCGGTGACGTTGTTCTACCGCTCCTTCGAACAGCGCAACGGGTTGCCGGACCAGGTGATAGTTCAGGCGTCGCGCCGGACGCTGCTGGATATCCGGGCGGGCCGGGCGCCGGAATCCGCAATTGAGGTCGAGGAGCAATAGGTGCGCCTGGGCGAGATTCTGGTTTCACGCGGCCTGGCGGAACCCGAGGATATAGAGCGCGCGCTCGAGATACAGCGCGAGCGCGGCGAGAAGATCGGAAAGATACTCGTAGACCTCGGGTTCGTGGCCGCACGCGACGTGCTGGCGGCGCTTTCGGACCAGCTTGGCATCCCAGTCGTAACGCTCGACGGACCCCCTCCCGCCGTGCCGGAGACTGAGGGCCTCGCGCCCCGCTTCATGCGGCAGTGCCGCTTCGTGCCCGTTGCGCTGGAGGACTCCACGCTGCGCATCGCGATGGCGGACCCGCTCGATCTCGAGACACTCGCCGCCGTGCGCGGCTTTACGGGGCTGAAGATCGAGCCGGCGCTCGCGGCAGAGCAGGAAATCCTCGACTACATCGACCGGCACTACGGCGAGGCGGAAAAGGAGACCGGCGAGGCGGAGACCCACAGCGGCGAAGCAGACGAGGATCTCGAACACCTGCGCGACATGGCCAGCGAAGCGCCGGTGATACGGCTGGTAAACAGCATGATCGCGCAGGCGATCGAAAAGCGCGCGTCGGACATTCACATCGAGCCGTTCGAGAAAGAGTTCCGCATCCGCTTCCGCGTGGACGGCGTGCTATACAACCAGGAGCCGCCGCCGCGCGAGTTGAAGGCGGCCATCATCTCGCGCGTAAAGCTAATGGCGAAGCTGAACATCGCGGAGCGGCGGCTGCCGCAGGACGGGCGCATCAAGATCAAGGTGGTGGGGCGCGAAGTGGACCTGCGTGTCTCGACGCTGCCGACGCTCTACGGCGAGAGCGTGGTTATGCGGCTGCTGGACCGCTCGGCGGGCGATTTCTACGACCTGCACCGCCTCGGCTTCGACGACCTCATGCTGGCGCGCATGGAGCACTTCACGTCGCTGCCGCACGGCATCTTCCTGGTGACTGGGCCAACAGGAAGCGGCAAGAGCACAACGCTCTATTCGGCGCTCAAGCGCATCAACCAGCCAGACAAGAAGATCATCACCATCGAAGACCCGGTCGAGTATCAGATGGATGGCATCAACCAGATCCATGTGAACCCGGCGATCGGGCTTACGTTCGCCTCGGGGCTGCGGCACATCGTTCGCCAGGACCCGGACGTGATCATGGTGGGCGAGATACGCGACCGCGAGACGGCGGATATCGCCATCCGCGCGGCTCTGACAGGCCACTTCGTCTACTCGACGCTGCACACGAATGACGCGCCGAGCGCGATTACGCGCCTGGTGGACATGGGCGTGGAGGAGTACCTGATCAGTTCGACGCTGGTGGCGGTGCTGGCGCAGCGGCTGGTGCGCGTGATCTGCCCGCATTGCAGGGAGCGGGCCGGCACGCGGATGGCTCCCGACGGACGGCAGGTGGAGTGCTGGCGAGGGGCCGGCTGCGAGCGGTGCTTCGGCACGGGGTACACCGGGCGTGTGGGTATCTTCGAACTGATGGAGCTGAATGACGAGCTGCGCAACCTGATCCTTGCGAAAGCCGACGCCGTGCAGCTCACCGCGTGCGCCCGCCGCAACGGTATGCGCACCTTGCGCGAGGACGGCTGGTTGAAGGTTTCGCAGGGGCTGACGACAGCCGAAGAGGTGCTGCGCGTGACTCAGGAGTTTTGATGCGGGCGGCCGAGCATATTCGTGAGCGCCTGATGGATCGTGCAGCCGCGGTCTGTGGCATAGCCGGCCCACCGCCCCCTTACGGTCCTGCGCGGCGCCCCCCCGGCGGAGCAGCATCCGACCGCCGGGTGAATCCCGCGCCCCCAACCCGCCTGCACCCGA
>JBLNBX010000245.1:0-3507 GCA_050260275.1 bacterium | reverse complement strand
GCCGCGCGCGTGCGCACCGGCGGGTTCGAAGCCGCTGCGCGCGGCCAAACCGTTGAGGGCGCGTGGTCCGAATCCAGACAGGAACGGGACGCCGAGCAGGTTGGGGCGGTCGAGAGCGCGTGCGGCCGCACGGGCAGGGGCTCGCACCTCAGCCCGGCTCGAGGCTGCAAGCAGCGCCGCATGGATGCGGTAATAGATGGCATTCGGTGTCCGGCTGCCGAGCAAACCTCCGGCCCTAAGCCCGCGCGAGATTTCGCCGAGCAGCGAGGCGGGTTCCGGCGCCTGCTCGAAGCAGTTCCAGACGAACACGGCATCGAAGGCTGCGTTACGAAACTCGCAGGCTTCGAGCGGTAGGGCACGCGTTGCGAGTCCCCGGGCGCACGCGAACTCCGCTACTTCCCGGTTCACGTCGACACCCGTGGGGTGCCAGCCCCATTCCCGCGCAACGTGAAGGAATGCCCCCACATAACTGCCGACCTCGAGCACAGGCGAGCCCGCGCGGAGCAGGTGGCGATAGTGCGGCTCGCGGCAGCGGTACTCCTCCACGTAAGCATCGAACAGCCGCTCCATCTCCTCAGGCGTGTGGCGGTCGGCCGCGTAGCGCGTGGCGGCATCCAGAGCTGGGATGTCCCGCCGAAGCGTATGGCAGCGGCGGCACGCGAGCAGGTCCACTATATCGTCCTGAACGAAACGGACTCGATCCGGCAGCGGATCGGTAACGCGGCTGAGGAGACGCTCGCGAATGCGCACCTGGCGCGCGATTTCGCACGCGCGAACCGCGGTGCGAAACGTCCGGCCGTGGCAGGCGGGACACACCATGCACTACTGCTGACGCGCGCGCGGGCGAACGCGATGCGGCACATCCGGTGTTGTCCAGAGTCCGGCCGCGGCGCATATGGGCTCGCGGTACGCTGGCTGCAAGAAGATCCTTAGGCAGGCCTGATGGCTCATCCAGATGCGGTAGTGGTGGGATCGGGACCGAACGGGTTGTCGGCTGCAATCGTGCTCGCTGAGGCGGGCCGGTCTGTCACCGTCTACGAAGCGGAACCCACCATTGGCGGCGGCACGCGATCTGCCGCGTTGACGCTGCCCGGCTTCGTTCACGACGTGTGCTCGGCGGTTCACCCGTTCGCATTGGCATCCCCGTTCTTCCGAACGCTGCCGCTTGCTGAGAACGGGCTTGAATGGGTTCAGCCGCCGGCGGCGCTGGCGCATCCCCTCGACGATGGAACGGCCGTGATGCTGGAGCGATCCGTCGCGGGCACGGCGGAGGGATTGAGGCCGGACGCGCGGGCTTACAGAGAGCTGATGCAGCCTCTAGTGGACGACTGGCCGCGCCTGGAGGGCTCTGTCTTGGGCCCGCTGCGTTTGCCGCGGCATCCGCTGGCGCTTGCGCGCTTCGGCGCGCTGGCAATCCAGCCCGCGGCGAGAACGCTGCCCCAGTGGTTCGAAGGCGAGCGGGCGCGCGCGCTAGTTGCAGGCATGGCCGCGCACGGAATGCTGCCGCTCGAGATGATGCTGACCTCGGGATTCGGACTCGTGCTCGGACTGACGGGACACGCCGTAGGCTGGCCGATTCCCCGCGGCGGGGCACAGTCTATCGCGAACGCGCTCACGGCGCACTTGCGTTCGCTCGGAGGGGAGATCGTGACAAGCGCCCGCGTCAATTCGATCAGCGAGCTTCCCCCGGCGCGGGCGGTGCTTTGCGATCTTTCGCCGAAACCGCTGCTTCGCATCGCCGGACACCGCTTTCCGGAGTGGTACCGGCGCAGGCTCGAGCGTTACGAGTACCGGATGGCGGCCTTCAAACTGGATTGGGCGCTGGCAGCCCCGATCCCCTGGCGCGCGGCCGAGTGCGCACGCGCAGCGACAGTACACCTGGGCGGCACGATGGAGGAGGTAGCGGCGTCAGAACGCGACGCCTGGAACGGGCGGCATCCGGACCGGCCGTTCGTGCTACTCACACAGCCCACGCTATTCGACCCGTCGCGCGCGCCCGCCGGCCTGCACACCGCGTGGGCCTACTGCCACGTGCCGAACGGATCGAAGTTCGACATGACCGGCAGGATCGAGGCGCAGATCGAGCGGTTCGCTCCGGGCTTCCGTGAACGCATACTGGCGAGGTCGGTGTCGATGCCGGAGGTGATCGAGAGCCACAATGAGAACCTCGCGGGCGGTGACATCGGCTCGGGCGCGCCGCGGTTTGGGCAGTTTTTCTTCCGGCCCACCCGGCTTACGCACGCGACGCCCGTGCGGGGATTGTACCTATGCTCGGCGGCTACACCGCCCGGCGTGGGCGTACACGGGATGTGCGGATGGTTCGCGGCGCAGCGCGCTCTGAGAGAGGTGCTGCGGTGAATTCGGCGGAATGCACGTCCGTGGGCGGCTCCAAGAGCCGCTGTGCTGGCCGTGGGCCGGGCCCACGAAGCCCCGGCAGCGCGCGGGCTGAGCGATGCCAGCGGCGGGGCCGGGAGATGCAGGGCTGATGCCCTGCCCGGGCTCGCATCCGCCCGCGCACACATGTGTCTATGAGGCTTGATGCCGAGGCAGCGTGCAAAGCGCCGCGCCGCTACTTCTTCTCGGGCGCGGCTTCCTTCACCGCGCCGGCGGCCTTCCGGAGCGATTCGACAGCGCTGGCTTCGATCTCGTAGACCGGCGGTTCGTTCTCGCGGCGCGCGAACCACTTCTCGCCCGTGTTCGACAGTTGCACGCGCTCGACGCGCTTGCCATCGTCCGAGGTGACGGTGAGCTCGATCACGGCATTGGTGAAGCCGCCCGCCGGGAAACCCGACGCCGACAGGTTGCGCAGCTCGTCTATGACGCCGTGCACGGACGCGGGATCCATCTTCTTCCTGGCGCCATCGAGCCAGTCCAGGCCTGACTTGGTCCAGGACCACGCCTTTTCACCGTCGCGAATCTCGATCTTGCTGGGATCGGTCCAGCCGAAATCGAACAGCTTCTTATTGCGGAAGCCGTCAACGTCTCTCCCGAGCATCTCAGCGAGGTCGCTGTAGATCCTGTGAACGCCCTCGACGGCGGTGCCCCTTGCATAGTAGGTCTTGTCAGCAGCCTGGCGAACAGTCAATTGCTGCGTTCCCGAAGCGTCCGTCACCCGCGCGATGGCGACGAGCGAACCGGCGTTGAAACTCTGCGCGGCTTTCTTCAGATCATCGTCGCTGGCTAGCGCGTCCATCTGCGCGCCCTGAAGCTTCCGGATGAGTTCATCCACGAGCCCGCCGTCGGCCCGGATGGGCTGCGGCTTCACTATCTGCCACTCGTTCCGGCTGTTCTTTCCGAACTCGATCGTCTTCCCTTTGGCGGCGAGTTCGATGCGCGTCACAGCGTCCCGGTCGAAGACGAGCAGGCGCTTGTCGCGGAGATCGTTTCCGGTCTTGTCGAGCGCCAGCTTGTTGTAGCTCGCGATGGTGAAGATGCGCGGATCATCCGCGAGCTTGACGAAATACGAGCTGCCCGTCGGCGCTTCATCGCCGATGAGAATGCGCTTCG
>JBLNBX010000244.1:0-20878 GCA_050260275.1 bacterium | reverse complement strand
GGCTTGTTCGCAGCGGGGTGCTGCTGGCTCTCGCCGGCGCGCTGGCGGCGGCGGATTTTCGTCCTCCCGCCGGGACGCGGCCTGTCGCGCGCAGGCCGGGCGCTGAAACGGTTCTCCCCGGTGGCCGGATCATAACACCTTACGGACGCCAGTTCCTCACGGGTTCAGGGCCGTTTGGAATCGCAGTGAGTCCCTCCGGCTCCACCGTGGCCACAGCCGATTCCGGTCCCGGAAGCTGTTCGGTTACCGTTCTCCGCAAGGACTCTGGCGGGCGCTGGCGCGCGGCGCGGCACGACGTGCCAGCCGCAACGGAGAAGGACTCACCAGACGCTTGTGTCCACATGGGCCTGGCGTTCGGCTCCGACCGCGAGTTGTACGTTTCAGAGGGCAACTCCGGCCGCGTGCGGCTGATCGACCCTCGCAGCGGCTCCCGCAAGCGCGTTTTCGACCTGAACGGCTCAGGGTTCCGCGATTCCTACACAGCCGCTATGGCCATCGACCGCGATCGTGGCCTGCTCTGGGTCGTCGACCAGGCGAACTTCAGAATCGCCGGTATCGACCTCAAGACCGGCCGCGTGATCGGCTCCGCGCCCGTTGGACGGCTTCCCTTCGCCATCGCGCTCTCTCCTGGAGGCATGAAGGCCTATGTAGCGAACCTGGGTATGTTCTCGTACCAGCCAGTCTCCGGCGCGGATCCGGAAGACGCGCGCGACACCGGCCTGCCGTTTCCCGCTTTCGGGTTCCCGTCGTTGGACGCGCTGGTGGGCGCGCAGCGTGCGACAGCGCGCGGTCCTGTGAACGTCCCGGGGCTCGGGAACCCCAACGCGCGCGAATCGAACTCGGTTGCCATTGTCGATCTCGCGGACCCCGCGCGCCCGCGCGCTACGGCGTTCGTCCGAACCGGCCTGCCGTTCGGGCCGGAAAGCCGCGGCGGCAGCAGCCCGTCAGCGGTGGCGGCCACCCCGGAGTTCGTGTTCGTCGCGAATGCGCACAACGATTCGATAACCGTCCTAGATGCCCGCACCGGACGGGTGCGTACGACGGTGCCGATCCGCATACCCGGGCTCGAGAACCGGCGTGGCGTGCTGCCGGTGGGCCTGGCCTGGGACGAGGCCGGCCGACGTCTGCTCGTGGCCGAAGCTGGCATCAACGCCGTCAGCGTGATCGACGCAGAGACTATGAAAGTGACGGGCCACATCCCCGCCGGATGGTTCCCCGCGCAGATCGCCGTATCCGGAGGGACGGTTTACGTCGCGAACGCGAAGGGTCACGGCACCGGTCCCAACAGCGTTCGGCCGCGCGCCTCCGGCAGCCCCCTCCGGCGCGGGAGCCTGTCGGTCTTCGAGATGCCGCCAGCCGAGGAACTGGAGAAGCTGACGAGCGTGGTGATGGAGAACAACGGGTTCATCGCCGCGCCGGGCTCTGCGCCGCTGCCGGAGGGCATCCGCCGCGTCGTCGTGATCGTGAAAGAGGGTCGCACCTTCGACGAGGTCCTCGGCGATGTTGAATCGGCGTCGAACGGAACCGTGCGCGCCGGACCCGCGCTGGCGCGATATGGACGGCGCGGGCGGGTAGACTCGTCGCACCGTGGCCTGCGCCGCCGTCCGCCAGTGGGGGATGTGGACGTGACGCCGAACCATCACGCCATCGCCCGGCGCTGGGCGTTCAGCGACAATTTCTACGCCGATTCCGAGGAGATGTCCGGCGGGCATCACTGGCTGGCCGGTGTGTACCCGAACGCCTGGACGGAATCTTCGTCGATGGCGGCGGGCTCCGGGGGCGGGAAGGACTTCCGGATGCCGGGGCGGGCCCCCGGGCGCGCGCACTTCGCGGGCAACGGAGCGTCGCTGCTGCCGGAAGAACAGATCGAGGCGGGCTCGCTGTGGCACCACCTGGAGCGAAACGGCGTCAGTTTTCTGAACTTCGGCGGGGGTATGCAGCTCGCCGGCGCAGTGGGCGGCGAGGGCCTAAAACCCACCGGCGCGCGGTACCTCACGAACGTTCCCATGCCGAACCCGCTCTTTCGGAACACCTCGCGCGAGTATCCCCAGTTCAACCTCAACATCCCCGACCAGTACCGGGCATCGCGGTTCATCGCGGAGTGCGAACGGCGCTACGGCAAAGGCGGCGAGCCGTTTCCGCGCTTCGTCTTCATCCACCTCCCGAACGACCACACCGGCGAGAACCGGCCTGACGCCGGATACCCATACGACGCGTCGTTTGTTGCCGACAACGATTACGCGCTCGGGCGGATTCTGGCGTACCTGTCAAACACACCGTGGTGGCGCGACATGGCCGTCTTCATCGCCGAGAGCAACGCGAGCGGTGGCGTGGATCACATCGACTCGCACCGCACCGTGCTCCTCGTTGCGGGGCCGTACGCCAGGCGCGACTACGTTTCGCGCGTGAACGCGAGCTTCCCGGCGCTGCTGAAGACGGTCTTCCGCCTGCTCGGTGTGAGTCCGCTGAATCTCTTCGACGCGGCGGCGGCGGACCTCTCCGACTGCTTCACGGCGGAGCCGGATTTCACACCCTACGAGGCTGTCGAACCTGACGTGCGCATATTCGACCCGGCCGCTGCGCGCGACCCCCTCGACCCCGTGCAGCAGCCGCAGGCAGGCGAACCAGCGCCGCCCGGCGGGCCGGGCCGAGTCAGATAACGCAGGCTTGCTCTTCTAGTCCGGGGCTTTCCGCCAGGCGCTGCGGCAGCAGGCGGCGGTGCCGGGCAGGCCGCGCTAGATCAGCGGGTCGCGTTTCGGGTCCCGGCGAAGCCGCGCCCGGCGGGTGTACTCGGCGCGCCGCACGCGCGCCTCGTCCAGGCCGAAGTAGTGCGCCACTTCGTGCCATACGGTTTCGCGCACCAGCTCCTCGAGTTCACGGCGGTTGCGGGCCATCCGCTCGTGCGGACCCTGGAAGATCGTGATGCGGTCCGGCACGGTGAAGCTCTCGAAAACGCTCCGCACCGGCAGCGGCCGCCCCTGATACAGCCCGAGCAGGCCCGGCCGGGGCGGCTCAGGTTCGACGATGAACGCCAGGTTCTTAAGCCGGCGCCTGAAACGCGCAGGAATGACGTCCATCGCCCTCTCCACCAGCCTGTCGAACTCCTCGGGGCTTAGCCGCACCATCTCCTGTTACCTGTAACACCCCCGCACCGTCTTAGCACGGCATGCGGACCCTTATTATGCGGACCCTGATATCGATCGTGGCGGTCGGACTCCTGGCCGCCGTGGCCTTCGCAGCCGACCCCACAGGCAGATGGAAAGCCGAAATGGAAGGTTTTGATGGGCAGACCATAACGACCATTTTCACGCTAAAGGCTGAAGGCTCGACGCTCACCGGCACGGTTTCCGGCCGCCGCGGAGAGACTGCCATCTCCGAAGGCAAGATCACAGGCGACGAGATCTCCTTCGCGGTCGTACGCGAGCGCGACGGCATGCAGATGAAGTCGCTGTACAAGGGCAAGGTGGAAGGCGACGTGCTGAAGCTCGTCATGACCTTCGAAGGAATGGACTTCTCGCGCGAGATCACCGCGAAGAAGGAGTAGCGCGGAGAGGCAGCGCGAACTCCTGCACGAAGTAAAGGTTGCCCTCGGCGCTCTAGGCGGCGCCCGCACCCGTTAGGGTATAGGCGCCGTCGAGAATGTGCTTGCGGCGCCCTGGGTTGTTCATCTAATTCTCGATGGCCGCGGGCACCGGCTCATAGCAGCCCTGTGCCATGAACAGGTTCTCGCCCGCGGCTATCGCTTCGATCTCGTGCCTCACCAGGCGCGAATCGAGGTCGCCCAGCACCAGGTTCTTGAGCGAGAAGAACCCCCGCCCGGCCAGGTTGATGGCATGTCCCCGCGCCATCGCCGCAAGCTTCTCATCCCACCTGAGCCGTTTGAGCCCGCACCGGACTCGCACGCCGTTGGCCTCTTCGAGGAATGGCGCCTCCCATGGCGCTCCTGACATTAGCGGCGCTTGCCTTGCCGGCCGGGCAGTCCTATCGAGCCACGCTGAGGCGGCTGGAGCAGCAGATCCTTGCGCGCAGGCAGCGGGACGAACGGTTCGGAGAACGGGGCCCGTCCGAGGTGGCCGGGCCGGCGTGGGTTCGCTGTGGAAGCGGCCGGCGAGGCGGGAGCGCATCCCAAAACCCGAATCTAAATATGCCCGCCGATGCAGGGGTAAGTAGGGAACCTTAGGTGTAATAAATTCTTCCGCACCACTACAGCTAGTGGCTGCATCTTCCTACACCACAATGACTTATGCCTCGCTCCCGCGAAGGGTTAGTTTCGCTTTTTGTTCGCGAAATTTTGTACCCACACATAGGAAAAAGCGTTGCGAACGTGCACTGGGCGAACTACAATCGGCTTGTGGCTAATATCTAGCCAGAAAGTGGTAACGAAGTGGAAGAGATCTCCCCCCGGCCTCCACAGAACGGCGCACGCCCTCCTCTGGGCACGTATTCCTCGCGCTGTGACGACAAAGGCAGGGTGCGCCTCCCGAAAGAGCTCGAGCAGTACATGCGGGCGCTGGAGGACGACGAGTTCTTCGTGACCACCTGGGACGGCTCCATAGGAAAAATCTACCCCAGATCAATCTGGGAAGAGAACAGGAAAGTTTTGGCGAGAAACGCGAGGATTGCCATCGACCTGGGCCGCTACGTGGACCACTACGGTTCGCTTGCGACGATCGACAACCAGGGCCGGATCCTCGTTTCGCCGCAATTGCGGAGGAAGCTGGGCATTGAGAACCAGCCTGTGTTCCTCCGCTACGACAACGAGAACATCGAGATCTACAGCGAGGCCGCGCTGAACGCTTCGCTCGAGCGCGCCGAGGCCGCTGGCGCGGATGTGCTGGCGCAGTTGTACGAGGACGGCCTGAAGTGATTGAGACCGGCGATGCACTACTCCGTCATGCTTCGCGAAGCGCTGGAGTACCTGGCGGTGAAGCCGGAGGGCGCCTACCTGGACGCCACCGCCGGGCTGGGCGGACACACGAAAGCCATCGCCGAACGGCTGACAACGGGCCGGGTGATTGCGAGCGACCGCGACGAAGCGGCGCTCGAGTTGGCGCGCGAGAACACCGCGCCTGTGGCAGACCGCATCCGGTTCGTCAGGGCGCGGTTCTCAGAGCTGCCGCTGGTGCTGAAGAAGGAAGGAATTGGGAAGGTGGACGGCCTGCTGGCGGATCTGGGCCTTTCGATGTTCCAGATTCGCTCGGAGCGGGGCTTCAGTTTTTCGCGCCGCGCGCCGCTCAGCATGAAGATGGGCGAGGGCGAGGCGGATACGCCGGACGCGGCCGAGCTGGTGAATACGTTGAGCGAAAAGGAGCTCGCCGACCTGATCTACAGGCTGGGCGAGGAAAGGAGGAGCCGGACTATAGCCAGAGCAATCGTTCGAGCGCGGCCGGTTCGGGACACCTTGCATCTTGCGGGCGTCATCGAAGCGGCCGTGCCCCGGACGGGGCGGCTTCATCCGGCGACTCTCACTTTTCAGGCTCTGCGGCGTGCCGTAAACAGGGAGCCGGAAGAACTGGATGCCTTGCTCGCGGCGCTGCCGGACATGGTGGCGGCCGGCGGGCGCGTGGTGGTGATTTCGTTCATGTCTCTGGAGGACCGGCAGGTGAAGGAAGCCTTCCGGGAATTGGCGCGAAGCGGGCGGGCGCGGCTGCTTACCAAGCACGTCGTGACACCGGGAGATGAAGAGGTACGGGCGAACGCGGCATCGCGGAGCGCGAAGCTGCGCGCGCTCGAGATGAGGTGAGGAGAGCGTAGATGGCGACGTTGGCGGCTATTTTCAGGAGATCGGAAGCGAGCGCTGCGACCCAGGCGCGGAATGCGGCGGCTGTTTTCGTGCAGGACCCGTACCGGCTCCGGCCGCTGCCGGGCGAGGATGTCTATCTGTACTCGAAGCGCATCGACAACAGCCGCGTGGTGCGGCAGGCCGACCCGGCCTCGCGCAAGCGCTTCACACGCACCGTTGCCATGTCGATGGCCATGGCCGTGGTGCTCATGCTGTTGTGCCTGCCGGACGCCCTCAACATGATCGTGGGCTACAAGCTGTACGCCCTCGAGAAGGAGCGCGAGCGGCTGGATGGCGAGCGCAGGCACCTCCTGCTGGCGGAGTCGCGGCTGCTGAACCCGGCCCGTATGCAGCAGCTCGCGGTTCAGCTTCAGCTCGTTGACCCCGACCCCGCGCGAGTAGTCTACACCTCCGGCGATAGCGCGCTGGCGCTCAACGCGCGGACAGGCCAGGGCGTGAAGTAGGCTCACGGCGACGGCCGCGCCGCCGCGGCCGGACCTCCAGGGCGTGTTGCGATGCTAAGAATTGGTGGGTTCCCCGGGCACGGGGGCCGGCTTGTGTGGCTGGCGCTCGGGGCCGCGCTCTGGGCGGTGGTGATCTTTTGCCGCCTGGTGCATCTTCAGGTAGTCTCTCACCACAAGTATCAATCCATGGCAGAGCGCCAGCAGCAGCGCACCGTCGCGCTGGCCGCAGCTCGCGGGACCATCCTGGACCGCAATGGAAAGCCGCTGGCCATCAGCGTTCCCGTCGACTCCGTGTGCGTCAACCCGCTGCGTGTGCCGGACCGCCGCATGGCAGCGGATATTCTGGCGCGCGTGCTTTCCGGCGTAGATGCCGGCGAGCTTCTCAAGAAGATGGACGCCGCAGTGGAGGACTACCGGCGGCTGGGCCGCAAGGCGCGCGGCTTCGGATTCCTCTGGGTAAAGCGCAAGATCACGCCGGAAGAGTCCGAGGCAATCCGCAGCCTGAAGCTCGATTGGATCGAGTTCCGCCGCGAGAGCCAGCGGTCGTATCCCGACGGTCCGCTGGCCAGCCACCTGCTCGGGAGCGTCGATCACCAGGAGCACGGGAACGCGGGACTAGAGCTGAAGCTCGATTCGGAACTGCGTGGCCGCGAAGGGCAGGCGCGCGTCATCGCGGACGTCGCGCAGCGCGGCATAGACTCCACTGTCAGCGAGCAGGCCCAACCGGGCAAGAACATCACGCTCTCGATAGACGAGCGCATCCAGTTCGTGGTCGAACGGGAATTGCAGGCTGCCTGCGAGACGTACAAAGCCACGAGCGGAAGCGCCGTCGTGATGGATCCCGTGTCGGGAGAACTGCTCGCCATGGCCAGCTATCCCACCTTCGACCCGAACGAGCCGCCTGAGCCGGGATCCGATCCATCCGTCCGGTTCAACCATCCTGTTTCGGTGGCCTTCGAGCCGGGCTCGGTGTTCAAAATAATCACCGTTGCGGCAGGCATGGAGGTGGCGGGCATCACCCCGGATACGCCCATCAACTGCAACAGAGGCGTGATCAGGCTGTTCGGCCGGACGGTGCACGACGCGCACGGCGGGTTGGGCGTTCTGCCCGTATCGGATGTGCTGGCGAAATCGAGCAACGTGGGGGCCATTCAGGTGGCGCTGCGCGTGGGCAAGGAGAACCTGTACCGGTACGTGCGGAGCTTCGGATTCGGCGAGCCAACGGGCATCCCGCTGCCGGCTGAATCGCGCGGTTCGCTTCGCCGGCCGGAGAACTGGCATCCGGCTGCCATCGCATCCATCGCCATGGGTCACGAGATCAGCGTGACAACGCTCCAGATGGCGCAGGCCACCTCGGTTATCGCAAACGGCGGCGTGCTGGTGCGGCCCAGGCTGATTCTGTCGCGGCAGCGGCCCGGCGGTCCGGTGGAGAAGGAGCCGGTTGTGGCCCCGAAGCGGATCCTGAAGCCAGAAACCGCCATCACGATGCGCCGCATGATGGAGGGCGTCGTGCTCCACGGGACTGGCAAGGCGGCGCGGCTGAAGGGTTACACGGCGGGAGGGAAAACCGGTTCAGCGCAGATTTTCGACCGCGCCACGCGCCGGTACTTGCACCTTTACAACAGTTCATTTGTGGGCTTCGCGCCGGTGACTAACCCCCGGATCGTGATCGCGGTTACCCTGAATGGTGTGAGGATGTTTGGCGGCGTGGTTGCCGCACCAGTGTTCAAGGCGGTGGCGACCGAGACGCTGCGGATTCTGCAGGTGCCGAAGGACCTCCCAGACGACGAAGTTTTCCCGGAGGTTTCCCCCGAGGAGATGAACGACCTGGCGATGGCCGAGGGCTCCGAACCGCCCGAGGATCTGGGCGCCCTGCCGGAGCGCGAGCCGGGTTCCGCGCACGGCCCGCTGGTGGCTGCGCTGGTTTCGCCCGGCGCCGGCGGCGCTGGCGCGCCCACTCCGGTGCTCGTTGAGGCTGCCCCAGAGCAGGTGGTCGGCGCTGGCCCGCGCGTCCCGGCGTTCCAGGGCATGACGATGCGCTCGGTGCTGCAGCGATCACTCGAGGCGGGCGTTCCCGTCGAGGTCGTGGGCAGCGGCATCGCCCGCGCGCAGACACCGCCCGCCGGAGCGTTCCTGAGCCCGGGGCAGCGCGTGAAAGTGGAGTTCAGATGACCGGCGCTGAAACGCTTCAGACGCCGGTTAGAACAGTGGCCGAATTGCTGCCCGGCGCGGCGGTTCCGGAGCGCCTGGCGCGCGTGCCCGTGGCGGGGCTCGCTTACGATTCGCGCAAGATCGCGCCCGGCTGGCTCTTCTTTGCTTTTCCCGGCGCGAAGGCCGACGGGCGCGCATTCGCCGCGCAGGCTATGGCCCGCGGCGCGGTTGCCGTTGTCAGCGAGCTTGCCCCGCCGGACGATTTCAACGGCGCGTGGATACGGGTCGAACATGGGCGACGCGCCCTGGCGATTGCGGCGCGCGAGTTTTACGGCCGCTTGGATGAAAAGCTCGCCATCACGGGCATCACGGGCACGAACGGCAAAACCACGACCTCGCTGCTGATCGATTCCATACTGCACACCGCCGGGCGCAAGACGCTTCTTGTCGGGACGATCGAGTATCGCCTCGCCGGTGAGGTTCTGAAAGCGGCTAACACCACTCCCGAATCGCTCGACCTGTTCGAGTTGTACTCGCGCCTGGTTGCCGCGGGCGGAAGCGACGTGACAATGGAGGTGTCGTCACACGCGCTCGCGCTCGGCCGGGTTTACGGCATCGGATTCCACACCGCGATCTTCACGAACCTGACGCGCGACCACCTCGACTTCCACAACACGATGGAGGAGTACTTCGCCGCCAAGCGCATGCTGTTCGAGGGCGCGGGTGCGCCTCCGCCCCGGTTTGCCGTCCTGAACCACGACGATGAATGGGCGCGGCGCATCACGCCGGCGGGCGAGGCGCTCTGGTACGGAATCAGCGAGGGCGCGGCGGTGCGCGCGCGCGACATCGAATCGACGTTCGACGGGTTGCGCTTCGATATCGAATTCGAAGGGCGGCGGTTCCCCATCCGCTCTCCACTGCCCGGCCGCATGAACGTTTTCAACATCCTGTGCGCGTGGTGTGCGGCGCGGACCTACGGCTTCGACGCTGACCTCATCGCCGAAGGCATCGCCAACTGCCGCGCGGTTCCGGGGCGGTTCGAGCGCGTGGATGCAGGGCAGCCGTTCCTGGTTGTGGTGGACTACGCGCACACGGACGACGCGCTCAGAAACGTCATCGGCGTGGCACGCGCTCTCGGTCCGAACAGGATCATAACCGTTTTCGGCTGCGGCGGCGACCGCGATCGCAAGAAGCGCCCGCTGATGGGTTCGGCCGCCGCGGAACTGAGCGATTTCGTGGTGGTGACCTCGGACAACCCGCGCTCCGAGGACCCTGCCGCTATCATCGAAGACGCGCTCGAAGGCGTCCGCAAGTTTACGACTCCGCACGCGGTTGAGCCGGACCGCACCTCCGCCATTCGCCTGGCCCTCGAAAACGCGCGCCCCGGTGATATCGTGATAGTTGCAGGGAAGGGGCACGAAACCTACCAGATTCTACGCGACAGGACGATCGCTTTCGACGACCGTGAGACGGCGCGCAGACTCCTTCGGGAGCTAGGGTACGGCGCATGAGATCTGACCTAGGCCGGGTCGCGCGCGCCGCCGGAGCGCACCAGGCTGTTGATCCGGTTCCGGTGACGGGGTGGAGCGTCGATTCGCGCACCATCGCGCCGGGCGATCTGTTCTTCGCGCTGAAAGGCCCGAGTCACGACGGCGCGGAGTACATCGCGGAGGCGCTCGCGAAGGGCGCGGCGGGCGCGGTTGGCGCGGTGGCCCCGGGTCCCCGGACCATCGCCGTCGCGGACGCTCTGAAGGCGCTCGGGGACATCGCGAGCGACTTGCGCAGCGAGTGGGGCGGCACGGTAATTGCGGTCACCGGCAGTGCAGGGAAGACCACGACGAAGGAAACGATCGCCGCGCTGCTCGCAACCGAGTTTTCCGTCGCCAAGACCGAAGGCAACCTAAACAACCACGTGGGGCTGCCGCTCTCGATTCTGCGCGTGCCCGACGAGGCGCGCGCAGCCGTCCTTGAGATCGGCATGAACCACTCGGGCGAGATACGCCATCTGGCATCGATCGCGCGTCCGGTGATGGGCGTGGTCACAAATGTGGGCCTGGCGCATGCTGAGTTCTTCGGCTCCATCTATGGTGTGGCCCTGGCAAAGCGCGAACTGATCGAATCGCTGCCGCGCGAAGGCACGGCGGTGCTGAATGCCGACGACGCGCGCGTGGCCTCTTTCCGCGCCGTGCATCCGGGGCGCACGGTTACATTCGGCATAGAAAACGAAGCCAGCGTGCGTGCCGAAAGAGTGGAGATCACCGGCGAGGGCGTGCGGTTCCGCGTAGACGGCGTGGATTTCGAAAGCTGCTACCAGGGGCGCCACGGCGTGCTGAACCTGCTGGCGGGGATCGCGGTTGCGCGCGAGTTCGGCATATCGCCGGCGCGGCTGCGGGACGCGGTGAGGGAGCTCGGCCCCGGCCGCATGCGCGGCGAGCGCTCCACCGTGAACGGAATAGAGATACTCAACGATTGCTACAACTCCAACCCGGAGGCGCTCCGCTCGATGCTGGATGTGCTCCGGGCCACACCGGCGCGGCGGCGCTTCGCCGTGCTGGGGGAGATGCTCGAGCTCGGCAGGTGGTCCGAGGACTTGCACCGCGAAGCCGGCCGCTACGCCGCGCAAAGCGGTATTGACGTGCTCATCGGGATTCGCGGCGCTGCACGGCAGATGGTGGAGGAAGCTGTGTCTTCCGGCCTGCCCGCCAGCGCCGCGTTCTTTTTCGATGATGCCGCCGAGGCCGGCAGGTTTCTGCGTGGCCGGCCGCAACCGGGCGACGCCGTGCTGTTTAAGGGTTCTCGCGGGACGCGCGTAGAGCGCGCGCTCGAAGCCTTTCTTGCGCCGGACGCCGGCGCGTCGGGATCGCCGGAGTAGTCCACAGATGCTGTATTGGCTTTTTTTCGAGGTTTTATATCCGTACTTCAGCCCGTTCCGCGTGTTTCAGTACATCACCTCGCGGACGGCTTTCGCGAGCCTCACGGCGCTTTTTCTGAGCCTGGTGCTCGGGCCGTGGCTCATCCGCAGGCTGCGGGAGTTCCAGATTGGCCAGCCCATACGCGAGGACGGCCCGCAGTCGCACCTGAAGAAAGCCGGTACGCCCACGATGGGCGGGATACTGATCATCATCTCGGTGGTGGTTCCGACGCTGCTCTGGGCGCATCTGACGAACCCGTACGTCTGGATCGCGTTGTTTGCCATGGTCGCGTTCGGAGCGATCGGCTTCGCCGACGATTACCTGAAGATCCGCAACAAGCGCAACCTGGGACTCACGGGCAAGCGGAAAATCCTGCTGCAGTGCGCCGTGGCGCTGGTGGTGTGCGGTTTCCTCCTGTTGTTGCGCGAGCAGGGCGCGTACGCGACCGAGATCAACATCCCCTTCCTCAAGTGGCTGAAGCCCAGCCTGGTGATCGACTCGCTCCTGGGCAACCCGTTCACGTACGTGTTCGCGTTCACGTTCTTCTTCCTGTTCGTGGTGTTCATCGTCGTGGGCGCCTCGAACGCGGTCAACCTCACGGACGGCCTCGACGGCCTGGCCATCGGCCTTATGGTGGTGGCTTCGGCGGCCATGACGGCGCTCACCTACACCTCCGGCCACCGCGAGTTTGCGCTCTACCTGGACCTGGTTCGGCTGCCGCTCGCCGGCGAACTGGCTGTGTTCTGCGGAGCGCTTACGGGGGCATCCCTCGGCTTCCTCTGGTACAACGCGCACGAGGCGGAGATCTTCATGGGTGATGTCGGCTCGCTCTCGCTCGGCGGAACGCTCGGCGTGGTCTCTGTGCTCATTAAGCAGGAGATCCTGCTGGTGTTCATAGGCGGCGTGTTTGTGCTGGAAGCGCTGTCGGTGATTCTGCAGGTGGGCAGCTACAAGCTGCGCGGGAAGCGGATCTTCAAGATGGCGCCGCTGCACCATCATTTCGAGTCGATCGGCTGGAAGGAATCGAAGATCATCGTGCGGTTCTGGATTTTGGGCCTGGTGATGGCGCTGTTCGCCCTCACCACCCTGAAGTTGAGGTGACGGATGCGGAAGGTTGCCGTTGTCGGGATGGCGCAATCGGGCGTGGCTGTGGCGGAGTTTCTCCGCGGGCTGGGCGACAGCGTGCGCGCGGTTGACTCGAAGCCGCTTGAGGAACTGAAGGGCGTGGGCGAGCGGCTCAGCGCGCTCGGCATCGAGTTCCGCCGGCAATCGAACGAGGCGCTCGAGGGCGTGGACCTGGTTGTGATATCGCCGGGTGTGCCGCGCGGCATACCCGAGCTTGAGAACGCCCGCAGGCGCAACGTTCGCGTGATTGGCGAGGTGGAACTCGCGTCCGGTTACCTTCAGGGCCGGATTATCGGAATCACGGGCTCGAACGGCAAGACGACAACGACCGCGCTCATCGGGCACATCCTGAAGGAAGCGGGCGTGCCGGTGCAGGTGGGCGGCAACATCGGGCGGCCGGTGACGGCGATGATCGCCACCTCGCGTCCGGAACAGTGGAACGTGCTGGAGCTTTCGAGTTTTCAGCTCGAGACGATAGAGCGGTTCCGCGCGCATGTGGGCGTCTGCATCAATGTCACTCCGGACCACCTGGACCGCCACGGCAGCTTCGAGGCCTACGCCGCCGCCAAGCGCCGGCTATTCGAAACGCAGTGCGCGGACGACGCCGCCGTGCTCAACCGCGACGATGGCGCCTGCCGTGAGTTCGCCGCGGCGACGCGGGCTAGCGTCACGATGTTCAGCACGCTCTCGGAAGCGGATGTCTGGGCCGATGACGCGCGAGTTTACGCCGGCGGAGAACCGTTTCTCGATATCGCCGATATTCCGCTTCGCGGGCGGCACAATCTGGAGAACGTCTGCGCGGCAGCAGCCGCCGCGCGTATCGCGGGCGTGCCGCTGGCGAGTATCGCCGCCGCTGTGCGCAGCTTCCCGGGCGTCGAGCATCGCATCGAGTACGTGCGCACGGTGAACGGCGTGGCCTGGTACAACGACTCCAAAGCCACAAACGTAGACGCCACCACCAAGGCGCTCGAGGCCTTCGACGGGCCGCTGTGGGTGATTCTCGGCGGCAAGGATAAGGGCAGCGACTACACCGTTCTCGCGGACCTGCTGCGCGCGAAGGCGCGCGCCGCGTTGCTCATCGGCGCGGCGGCAGAAAAGATAGAACAGCACCTGGGGAATACGGTTCCGCTGCTGCGCTGCGGTGAGCTCGCCGAGGCAGTGCGCGTGGCGAGCCGCCTGGCCAAGCCCGGCGACACAGTTCTGCTGGCCCCAGCGTGCGCCAGTTTCGACCAGTTCCAGTCCTACGAGCATCGCGGCAGGACTTTCAAGGAACTCGTATGGGGGCTCGCGGAATGATGATGCCGCGCCACGGCGGCTCGGCTGGAAGCATATGGCCCAACGCGTAAAGACAGACTGGGTGCTGGTGTGGTGCGTGGCGGCGCTCGTGTGCTTCGGGCTGGTGATGGTGTACAGCGCTTCCTCGGTCGTGGCGGAGGTGCGCACAGGCTCGGCCGGGTACTACATCTTCCGCCAGATCGTGTGGGCCATCTGCGGCCTGTTCGCGATGGTGAAGCTGATGCGCACGGACTACCGGAAGCTGAATTCGCCGCTTTGGGCGTTCGGTTCCGTGGCGTTCGCGCTGATACTGCTGATCATCGTGTACTTCGCAGACAGCCGCGCACACCGGTTCCTGAGGCTGGGCGGAACGGTCGGTCTGCAGCCCTCGGAGCTGGCAAAGCCGGCGCTCATCCTCTTCCTGGCCTTCTTCATCACGCGGCGCGGCAAGGCGCTGAATAACCGCAGGCCGCTTATCGCAGCGACGCTCATCGTGCTGGCGCTCGCGCTCGCGGTGGTGGTGGCGGACCTCGGCACCGCGGCCGTTCTGGTGGTAACCGCGGCTGTCGTGTTCTACGTGGCCGGCCTCGACCGCCGCTACATCCGCTACGCATTTCTCGTGGGAATCCTCGGCTGCGTCATCGCCATCGCAATGAAGCCGTACAGGCTGGTGCGCATCTTCGGCTTCGTTGACCCCGAGTACAAGCTGCTCGAAAGCATGCCCTACGGCAAGCAACTGCACGATTACCTGGGGCGTTCGGCGTACAACAAGGACCCGGGCTACCACGTGCGCCAGTCGAAGATCGCCGTAGGCAGCGGCGGCATCACCGGCCAGGGCCTCATGAACGGCCGGCAAAAGCTCTTCTATCTGCCGGAAGCGCATACGGACTTCATCTTCGCGGTAGTCGGCGAGGAGCTTGGGCTATTGGGCGCGACGGGCCTGCTGGCCATATACCTGATCGTGATGTGGCGCGGGCTGCGCCTGGTGGGCTCCGCACCCGACGACTTCGGGCGGTACCTTGCGCTTGGGGTGACCACGGTGATCGTCGTGCAGGCGCTCATCAATATGAGCGTTGTGCTCGACCTCGCGCCCACCAAGGGTATACCGCTGCCGATGATCAGCTATGGCGGCAGCTCGCTCCTGAGCACACTTATCTGTTTTGGGATGCTGCTCAGCGTGAGCGAGCAGTCCGGGTGACGCGATGCGGGTGGTGATGGCAGGCGGAGGAACGGGCGGGCACGTGGTGCCGCTCATCGCCGTCGCGCGCGAGCTCGAAAAGCGAGGCCACGAGCCGGTTTTCGTGGGCACCGCGACGGGCCACGAGGCGCGGCTGGTTCCGGCCGCGGGATACCGCCTGGAGTACATCGAGATCGGCGGGCTGAAGCGCGTCGGGGTGGCGCGGACACTGAAGACTCTCTACCAGCTTCCACTCGCGACTGCCGGGATGGTCCGGCGCCTTGGGCGCATGCGTGCGGCCGCCGTCTTCAGCCTGGGCGGGTACGCCGCCGGGCCGGTGGTGCTCGCCGCAGCGGCGCGGCGCATGCCGGTCGTGCTGATGGAGCCGAACGCGGTTCCCGGCATGACGAATCGCTGGATCGGCCGCGTTGCCAGCCGCGCGCTGGTGAACTTCGAGGAGACCGCGCGCTGGTTTCCCAAGGGAAAGGCCGTCCTGACCGGCATTCCGGTGCGCCCGGAGTTCTTCTCGCTGCCCCCGAAGCCGCGCGGGGATGTGCTGATTGTGCTCATAACCGGCGGCAGCGGCGGAGCGCGCACGCTCAACCGTGCCGCGCGTGAAAGCTGGGAACTGTTCCGCTCCTCGGGTGTTCCCGTGAGGATCATTCACCAGACCGGTGCGGCGGCATACGAGGAGATCGCCGCGGCGTTCGCCTCGGCGGGCCTCGACGGGCGCGTGGTGCCGTTCATTGACGATATGCCGGCCGCGTTCGCCGGGGCGGATCTGGTGGTGGCGCGCGCGGGCGCGGGGACGGTGGGCGAGCTCGCGGCTGCTGGAAAGCCGTCAATCCTGTGCCCGTTCCCGTTCGCGGCCGACGACCACCAGACGAAGAATGCCGAAGTGCTGGCGCGCGGAGGGGCGGCGCGGCTGGTCCCCGACGCGGAGATGAACGGCCGGCGGCTGTTTGACGAGATCATGGCCCTGGCGCGCGAGCCGGAGACGCTCGAACGGATGGGTGCTGCCGCGCGTGGCTTCGCGCGGCCCGGCGCCGCTGCACGGGCTGCGGAAATACTGGAGTCCGCTGTATTGACAACGCCGTGAGAAGCCGAAACAATATAGACGCCATTTGTTGCGTGCAGAAATGCGCGCCGGCCGGGCGCGTGCCCGCGCCGCTACGGAGTATAGATGTTTCTTAAGCCTCAACACCTCCATTTCACCGGCATCGGCGGCATCGGCATGAGCGCCATCGCTGAGGTGCTGCTCAGCCTCGGTTTCCCGATCTCTGGGTCGGACCTGAAGTTGTCGCCCATCACGGAGCGCCTGTCGACGCTGGGTGCGAAGATCGTCGAGGGCCACGCGGCGGAGAACGTCAAAGGCGCGCGCGCGGTGGTGATCAGCTCCGCCGTAAAAGAGGACAACCCGGAGGTGCAGGAGGCGCGGCGGCTGCAGATCCCCGTGATCCCGCGCGGAGAGATGCTGGCCGAGTTGATGCGCCAGAAGTACGGCATCGCCGTGGCGGGAAGCCACGGTAAGACCACAACGACGTCGATGCTCGCGACGATGCTCAGCCGCGCGGGGAAGGACCCGACGGTCATGGTGGGCGGGCGGCTGCGTCCATTCGGCGGCTCTAACGCGCGCATCGGCGCAAGCGAACTGCTGGTGGTGGAGTCCGACGAGAGCGACGGCTCATTCCTGAAACTGTCGCCCATCATCGCCATCGTTACGAACATCGACCGCGAGCACCTGGACCACTACCGCGACATCAACGAGATCCGCCGCGCGTTTACAGATTTCATCAACAAGGTGCCGTTCTACGGCGCCACCGTCCTGTGCCTGGACGATGAAAACGTACAGAGGATACTGCCGGATGTGACGCGACGCACCGTCACCTACGGCACCGATGCGCAGGCGCAACTGCATGTGGCCCGGATGACCTGCGGCCATTTCGCAAGCGAGTTCCAGGTGTCGCACCGCGGGGCGGACCTCGGCTGCTTCAAGCTGCAGGTGCCCGGCGCGCACAACGTGCTGAACGCGACGGCGGCGATTGCCGTTGGCCTGGAACTGGGCGTGCCGGTGGAGGTGATGCGCGAGGCACTCGCCGAGTTCGGCGGCGTAGATCGCAGATTCCAGGTGCGAGGCGTTGAGCGCGGCATCACGGTAGTTGACGACTACGGGCACCACCCAACGGAGATCCGTTCGACGCTCGCCGCGGCGCGCCAGTGCGACTATAGGCGCGTGCTCGTGATATTCCAGCCGCACCGCTATTCGCGCACCGTTCATCTGATGGACGATTTCGGCCGCAGCTTCTACCAGGCGGATTCGGTTTACGTGCTGGAAATCTACGCCGCGTCGGAGCGCGCCATCGAGGGCGTGAGCGGCCAGGCAATCGTGGAGCGGCTGCGCGCGTACGGGCACCGCTCGGCCGAATATGCGGGAACGATGGACCGCGCGGTCGAGGCCGTTCTTGCCGAGGCTCGGGAGGGCGACCTCATCATCACGCTTGGCGCGGGCAGCGTATGGCAGGCGGGTGACCGCATCCTGGAACGCCTGCGGGAGACGTGATGGCGCACAGGCAGACCGCCCAACTGGAACTGGAGCGCCCCGAGCGGCGCCGCCAACCCGCCCGGCTGCCAGTGCGGGAGCGTGCGCCGGAACCGGGCGTCTGGCGCCGGCGTGTGCGCATCGCGATGATATGGCTGGGAGCGGCGGTTTCGGCAACCGCGGTGGCGGCGGGCGTCTATCTGATTGACGACTTCCTGGCTACCGACTCCCGCTTCGTGCTCAGATCCGGGATTGCCGTCGAGGGTATCAAACACGCTCCGCGCGAGCGAATCGACGCCGTCTTCGCGCGCGATATGGGCCGGAGCATATACCTGGTGCCGCTTGCGGAGCGGCGCGCGAGCCTTCTCGCGATCGATTGGGTGAAAGACGCCACGGTTTCGCGCCGCTGGCCGGACCAGATAGCCGTGCGGCTCGTCGAGCGCACACCCGTGGCGTTCCTCGTGGCCCCGGGCGGCGGCGCCCCGGCGCTCATCGATGCCGATGGCGTCATACTCAGCCTTCCACCGCGGGCGAAGCTCGACCTGCCGGCGCTCACCGGCATCACGCGCGAACAGACCCTTGAGGCCCGGCGCGAACGGGTGTCGCGCGCGATGGAGTTCCTGCGCGATGCGGGCGCCTGGGCCGGGCGTGTGTCGGAGGTCGATGCGACGGACTCCGGAAACCTGAAGGTCACGATCACGGACCGGGGACGGGCCTACCAGCTCTGGATGGGAAACAGGAACTACGCTGCGCGGCTCGAGAACTTCCTGAAGTTCCGGGAGGAGATCAACCGGCGGCTGCCGTTCGCAACGATCTTCGATCTGAGGCTGGACGACCGGATCACGGTCCCCGCCGAGGGGAATCAGGCGCCGCCCGCCGCTGTTGCGAAGTCGAGTTCCGGAGGACGCCGTGCCAGATAAGCCGGCTCTGGCGGTGGGTGTGGACGCGGGCAGCTCGCGCACGCGGTGCTTGGTCACGGTGCTCGAAGGCGACCGGGTGCGGGTCGCCGGCTACGGAGAGGCCCAATCCGCAGGGTGGAAACGGGGCCGCATCACGGACCAGGATGCGGTGGCGCAGAGCATTCTGGAGGCTGTCCGGGAGGCCGAGGCGAGTGCGCAGGTTTCCGTTACGTCGGTCCTGCTGGGGGTCGGCGGAACCAGCGTGATCGGCGCGACCAGCCGCGGCACCTGCGAGATGAGCTTCCCGCGCCAGATAGAGCAGCACGATGTGGATCGCGCCGTGGCGCACGCCTCGCGGGTGCAGTTGCAGGAAGACGAGACGCTGCTCCACCTGTTCCCCCAGGATTTCAGAGTGGACGGGCGCCCCGGGCATCGAAATCCGCGCGGGATGATCGGCTCGCACCTGGAGGTGTACGTTCATCTCGTCACGGCTTCCGCACAGGAGCATAGCGCGCTGGTTGGCGCAGCCAATAAGGCGCACCTCTCCGTCGAGGAGACGGTTTTCGAGCCAGTGGCGGCGGCCTACGCGGCGATTCTTCCGGAGGACCGCGAAGAAGGCGTCGCCATGGTCGATATCGGCGCGCACTCGACGGAAATCGCCGTCTATTTCGGACAGGCTCTGGCGCTCTCGGTGAGCCTCCCCATCAACGGCGACCATTTCACGAAGGATGTCGCGCGCGCATTGTTGGTTGGCATCGACGATGCGGAGCTGATCAAGCGCGAGCACGGGTGCGCGCTCGTCGGGCTGACGGCCGACCACGTGCTGTTCGAGGTTCCATCATCGCCCGGCCGCCCGGCGCGCGAGGCGACGCGCCGCGAGCTGAATGAGATCCTTGAAGCGCGGGCGTACGAGCTATTCGAGTTCGTCGAGCACGAACTGGCCCAGGCCGGCTTGCAAGGCTCGATCATGTCGGTTGTCCTGGCCGGCGGCGGTGCGCTTCTGGACGGAATGTGCGACGTCGCCGAACGCGTGCTGCGTTGCCAGGCGAGAATTGGGCTCCCGGTGGGACTGATGGACTGGCCGCGCGATCTGGATAACCCGTGCTGGACCACCTGCGCGGGACTCGCGATGTACTCGGCGCGCCTCAAACTTCGCGCCAATCTGGAAAGGCGGCGCGGCGGGATATGGGCGAAGGTGTTGGGAACCTGACGGAGGCGGTTGTGCTCGAAGATCTGAAGTACGAGCTCGAAGAAGAAACGCGGGCGGCGGCCCGAATCAGCATCGTAGGCGTGGGAGGGTGCGGCTGCAATGCCGTGGCGCACATGTCGGCCGCAGGCATCGACGGGGCGGAGTTCATCGCAATCAACACCGACTTCCAGTCGCTCGAGAACTGTCCCGTAGCAAAGAAGCTCGCGCTCGGCGGGAAGGTGACTCGCGGCAGGGGCGCGGGCGCGGACCCGGAGATCGCCAAGCAGGCCGCGCTCGAGGACACTCAGGCCATCGTCGATCTGTTGCAGGGCGCGGAGCTGGTTTTTGTTACCGCCGGGCTCGGAATGGGCACCGGAACGGGTGCCTCGCCTGTAGTGGCCAACCTCGCCCGCGAGATGGGAGCGCTGACCATCGCCATCGTCATGAAACCGTTCGGTTTCCAGGGCTCGAAGGCCGCCCGGAGGGCCGAGCAGGGCCTGACCGAGCTGGCCGCCGCGGTGGACGCGGTCATCGCCATTCCGAATGACCGGCTGCTGTCGCTCGCGCCCGCGGGAACCAGCTTCATCGAAGCGTTCCGGATGGGCCACGAGTTCCTGCGGCAGACCATCCAGGACATCGTCGAGATCATGACCACCCCCGGCGTCGTGAACCGCGACTTCGCCGACGTCCGGGCCGCCATAGCCGGAAGCGGATACGCCACGTTCGGCGCGGCCTCCGCCAGCGGCCCGAATGCGGCTGTCGAAGCCGCGCGGCAGGCCCTCGCTTCGCCGCTTCTTGACGGCGCGGGCATACGGGGCGCCCGTAACGTTCTCATAAACATAGCGGGCTCGAGCACGCTGGGCCTGCACGACGTGAACGACGCCTGCGCGCTCATCCGCGAGGCCGCCGGCGGCGAGGATGTGGAGATCAACTTCGGCCTGGTGTTGAACGAGTCGCTGGGCGATTCTGCCAAGGTGACCGTGATCGCAACGGGGTTCGACGCGCGCCGTTCGGCTGAGCCCGAGATGCCCGCCCCGGCCTTTCCGGAAGCGCCGGAGCTGCCAGCGCCCTCCGGCTGGTTGAGCGAGGAGCAGGCACATGCGGCCGAGGCATCGGCCGACCCGGCCCCGGTTGAAGAGCCGGAGCCGCCCGCGCTCAGCGCGCCACCACCACCCGCGCCGGAGCCGGACTGGTACGAGGACGAGCTGGACAGGCCCGCCATCGAGCGCAGGCGGCGGTTCCACTGATCGCAGGCCGTAGGAGCGCATGCGGGCGCTTCCGTGCCGCTCGCGATTTCACACCGTTCTACCCGGCCAGCGCGGTATATTCGGATTCGAGAGTACCACTATGGATAAGAATCGCAGC
>JBLNBX010000243.1:0-16569 GCA_050260275.1 bacterium | reverse complement strand
AGGTAAGCCGAGAGGCTCGACGCCAGGCTGCGGCTGAAGTTTTCGTGCAGCAGGTGAATGGCGCGGATCTGGTCCTTGGCGATGCGGTCCGGACGCCGGAAGTCGTAGGCCACGGCCCGTTTTGTGTCGGGGACTTCGGCAGCCCTCTGGCTGCGGAATACGCGGTCTATCTCGTCCTGCGTCAGCGCCCGTTCGACCGGATAGCTCTCCATCGGATCCAGAATCGGCGGACTCCGGCCGGAACTGTAGCTCTTCGCGCTCATAGTCCTCGCGAGGGCGCCGATAAGCCATGCGATGGCGCTCGACGTACTTATAGTGGACGACTCGGCCGCGATCCGAAAGATTCTGCAGCGCGTGCTTGCGCAGGCGGAGATCAGTCTATCCAACGTCTACGAGGCCGGCGACGGACTCGAGGCGCTCGACGTGCTCAAAGCCAACCGGGTCGATCTGGTTCTGGCGGACATAAACATGCCGAAGATGGACGGCATCCAGCTTCTGCGCGAGATCAAGACCGACGAGAGGTGGGCCGGAATCCCCGTCGTGATGGTCACCACAGAGGGCGGGCAGAGCAAGGTCATTGCCGCCGCCGAGATCGGGGCCGCCGGTTACGTCCGTAAACCATTCACTGCTGACCAGATACGACGCACCCTGGAACCTATCCTTGCCGCATGAGGTCACTGCGAAGATGCTTCCCGAACGAATCATAGAATCCGTGCGCGCGGCGACGGCCGACGTGTTCAAGACCATGCTCAACCTTGACGTTGTGCAAGCCGACGCCGGCGTCGACCCCGACGCAACCAACATGACCGATGGTGTTGTCTCGGTAATCGGCCTGGCCGGCGAGTGGGTGGGAACCGGAGTCCTTCAGTGCGACGCCGACCTCGCGTGCACTCTGTACTCGCACCTCCTGATGACGCCTGCAACCGAGGGCGTCACGGCCGACGTGCTCGATGCCGTCGCGGAGATCACGAACATGATCATAGGCGCGGTGAAGAACGACATTGAGGAGGAACTCGGCCCCATGGGCATGAGCATCCCCACTGTCATCTTCGGCCGCAACTTCACCACCCGCAGCGCTACCACCAAGGGCTGGACGACGGTTACATTTCACTGCGGAGGGTCGGACCTTCACATCCGGATCTCGCTCGAACTGCACCAGGGCCGTGCAGCACGGACCCCGTTCTCGGTCGGACACGTTATGGCCGACTAGCGCCGCGCAAGAAACAGGGGGCTTGGCCGCTCCGGGCCTGTTTTCACGTTGACCAAGCGCAGCCGGGCCCCCTGCGCGCCGGCTGCGTCGCAGCGCCGATCCACTCGCCTTCGAGCCTGTTGATACTCCCCCGGTACGAATGCCGGCGCGGGCGTGTAAGCCGGTTATCTGGC
Source organism: bacterium (assembly GCA_050260275.1). Lineage (GTDB taxonomy): Bacteria > Acidobacteriota > Terriglobia > Bryobacterales > Bryobacteraceae > DATMXS01. The sequence continues at coordinate 15,186 of JBLNBX010000243.1, read as the reverse complement.
TGGCCGTGGCGGCGCAGGGCGCTTGCCCAGGATTTCCAGCAGCTCAATCTCGAAAATCAGCGCTGAGCCGCCGGGAATGGAGGGTTGGGCGCGGTCGCCATAGGCCAGTGATGCGGGGCACACCAGTATCGATTTCCCGCCGGCCTTCATCTTCTGAAGCCCCTCCGTCCAGCACGGAATTACGCCGTTAACGGCGAACTCAGCGGGCTTCTGGCGCTTGTAGGAGCTGTCGAACTCGGTCCCGTCTACGAGCGTGCCGCGGTAGTTCACCCTGACCGTTTCGTTGGACTTGGGCGACCTGCCGCTCCCGGCCGTTACCTCGCGGTAGATGAGCCCGGAGGAAGTCCTCTCAACTCCCGGTTCCGCGGCAGCCTTCTCCAGGTATGCCTTCGATGCCGCCTTTTGCCGCTCGGTGATCCGCGCCTCCCTCGCCGTCGCGAACCGCGGGAGCTTTGGTGCCCATTCGGTGAGATCGGCCGCGGGCTTGCCGGCCACGGAGTCGGATATTGCGCGCTGAACCAGGGCCACTTCCTCCGGAGAGAGATCGAACTGCTTCAGCGTCCGGAAAATCGACAGACCCAGCGCATAGATGGCCTGCTCATCGTCTGTCGTGAGGGGCGCAGACTCAGCGGCGGGCCCGGGTGTTACCGGTGGGGCCGATTGCGCGTGCGCCATCGAGACAACCGCAAGGAGGAAAGGAATGTAACGCATCAGTCCAGCGTAGCACCCCTATGCGTCATCTCAGCGCCATTATTTCGGCGCCTGGACAGGCGCGGGAGCCGGGAGCGCCGGTGTGGCCGGCGCCGTATGGGACCGCGTTATCTCTTCCGTGAACGCTCCCGCTGTGTAGACGTTGGATGGGCTCCACAACAGGTACCCGGCGTAGTCCGCTCCGAGCGCCTCCTCGGTGGCGCGGATCTGCGCGCGCACCTGCGCCGCGTCGTAGTTCCCGCCGAGGTCAAAGTCCTGCAGCCACGGCCTTAGCTTCGCGACGCGGACGGGCTTCGCCGCCGGGGCAGCGGGTTTGAAAGCGCCGGCCGGAACGTGCGCCTGCCCGTCCGTGTGGGCCGGCCGTGCGGTGAGCGATCGCAGCCGCGCAACCGCTCTGTCCATCGAATACCTGACGACCTCGTACGGGTGCTCAGCCGGTCTCTTGAACCCCCGAAAACCCGGCGCATAGTGCGATGGATAAACCATCGGGCAGACGTAGTCGAAGTTCAGGTAGGCGTCTTCGATCACCTGTCCGATGCCGAGATCGTCGGAGTTCACCGTCGCCAGCCCGAACAGGTCCGCCGATATGCGAGCGCCCTCGAAGCTGCGCCTCAGGTACGCGAAGAATTCGCGCAAGACGGCCGGCTTAGAGACATGGTCTCCCGAAATGGGGAAGTGCATGTCGCGCATGTTCCCGTCGGAGGGGAAGCGTACATAGTCGAAGTTAAGTTCGTCGAAGCCGTGGCTCAGAGCGTCGCGGCCGATGGCGGCGGTGTACTCCCAGGCGGGCTTAGCTGCGGGGTCGATCCACGCCAGGCCCTTGTGGTCGAGCCAAAGCGTTCCTCTTGAGGGTTTTGCGCCGCCCGCAAGCAGCGACTTGCGGTGTACGGCGAGCTCCGGGCGCGCGGCTGCCAGCACCGGATCCTGGAACACCGTAATCCGCGCGATGACATATATCCGGGCTGCATGGAGCCGCCGGATCAAACCGTCGATGTCACGGATCTTGACGTGGACCGCGCCGTATTTCTGCACCTCCGGTACGGCGGCCCGGTAGGCGAGATTTCCCGAGTAATCTTTGATATCAATTACAACCGTATTTACGCCCACTGTTCGCGCCAGTTTTTCCACATAATCAATGCGCTGTTTCAAACCGGCGGACCAGCTCGTCAAGTACACGCCTTTAACGATCTCCGGCGGGTTTTCGAGCTGCCGGGGAGGCGGCAGCGCCTCGGACGGCTCATCGAGCGCCGATGCTAACTGTTGATACTGCCTGGATTTAGCTCCGCCAAACAGTCCGGGGCGGGGCCTGGCCTTAGCGGTGGGACGCCCTTTCTGTGCGGCCTCTCGTTTTGCTGGACGCAGCTCTTCCGAGCCGCTCCGCCATATGAAAAAGGCCAACGGAACCAGAGCCACCAGGGGCGCAAGCAGGAAAAATACGCGGGGTCGGAGTCGCCTCAAATCACCAGCTTAAATCGTTTGCGAACGCACCCGCAGCTTCACTCAAACACAGCGCGGGACGCACTACGCACGCAGGCGGTGCAGCAGCGCCGCTGCCCTGCCGATATTCACCGCCCGCGGCAGCGACGGCCGTCAGGCTTGTGTCTTGATCAGCGTCAGCAGCACCGTCGCGGGCGTGCGCGCCAGCAGCCCGTGCGCCAGGTTCGGCGCCATGCGGACCCACGTGCCCGCGTGCGCCTCGATGTCGTCCGTGCCCAGCCTGAGCTTTACATCGCCGGTCAGCACGTGCAGGAGAGCCGGGAACTTCGAGGTGTGCTCGGTCAGCTCCTGTCCGGGGGCGAAGCCAAATATCACCACCCGAACGCTGTCGTCGTTGTAGAGAACGCGGCTGAGAATCCCGTCCGCCGGGATGTTTACCTCTGCTGCGAGATCGGCAAAAAAGCGGTAATCCATGATGATCTGTTAACATCACTATCGCATGGCACAGTACGCGATCGGGGTGGACCTGGGCGGCACGAACCTCCGCGCTGCTGCGATCAGCAGCACGGGGAAGATCTTGGAGAAGGTGGTCGGGACGACGAACCTGTGCGCCGGCCGCGATGCAGTTGTGGCCGACATCGTCAGCTCGATAGTCGCACTCCGCGAGCGCCACGGCCCGGATCTCGTGGGGATCGGAGTAGGGACACCGGGCATAATTGAGCTCGAAACAGGCGTGTTGAAGCAATCGCCGAACCTGCCCGCATTCGACAACTTCCCGATGCGCGACGAACTGGAGCGGCTGCTGCAAGCGCCGGTGCTGCTCGAGAACGATGCCAACGCGGCGGCGCTCGGCGAGAAGTGGATGGGCGCGGGGCGCGACGTCCAGGACCTGGTGCTTCTCACTCTGGGGACCGGCGTCGGGGGCGGCATCGTCTGCGGCGGCCACGTCATGCGCGGATTCATGGGCATGGCCGGCGAAATTGGCCACATGACCGTCGTGCCCAACGGCAACCCGTGCGGCTGCGGCAACAGCGGGTGCCTGGAGAAGCATGCTTCGGCGACCTCGGTCATCGCGCACGCGCGCATGCTTGGTCTTAGGGTGGACAGCGCAAAGGATGTCTACGACCTCGCGCTCGCGGGCGAGCCGAAAGCCCGCAGAGTATTCGAGGTGTTCGGTTCGGCGCTCGGTGTAGCCCTCGCCAATCTCGTGAACCTGTTCAACTTCCCGCTGTATCTGCTTTCGGGCGGCGTACTCGGCGCGTGGGATTTCTTCGCTCCCGCCATGCTCGAAGAAGTCCGGAAGCGTTCGTTCGTGTACCGGGCCGCGGAGACGCGCATCGACAAGGCGATCCTCGGGAACGAATCGGGGCTGTACGGCGCGGCGTACCTGCCCGTTCAGGCCCGCATCGTGACGGCGGACGTTAACACGGCATAGGAGAACGAGCCGGGGAAGGGCGCCAGAGCGCGGGTTCGCCCGCTGCGCCGCTGAGGGGCAGCGCGCGCCGCAAACACGAAACCGGCGCCTCCGGACCGGCCGGACAGGCGCCGTCTCGATCTCGATTGGGAATCCGGCGTTACTTCGACTTGCGCTGCTTCTGCTGGCCGACGCGCACTTTGAACTGCAGCGCCTTGGCTTCCTGGAACGCCTTGTGATCGTGGCGCGCCACGGCATCCGCGAGGTAGGCGTCCACGTCGGCGCCCTTCGGAATTACCGCCATTAGGGTGAAGTTTTCCTTGCAGACCGGGCAGAAGGGCCGGAACCGCGTGATATTGGGAATTGCCATACTCTCAGCATCTTAGCATGAGAGCGGCGGGGCTGAGCGCAGGGCAGCCGCGGCCTCGGACAGCCCGCCCGGGGGGCCGGCGAGAGTTGTCTGAACCTCGTCAAAACCGCGAAACTGGTTATGGATACCCCTATGTGCCTGGCCGTGCCTGGGAAGATTGTCAGCGTTATCGAAGACGAACAGCCGCACCTCCGCCGCGGTAAGGTTGATTTCGGCGGCGTGCTGAAAGAGATTTGCCTCGCGTACACGCCCGAGGCCGGCGTCGGCGACTATGTGCTCGTGCACGTCGGCTTCGCGCTCAACCGCATCGATGAGGCCGAGGCGCAGCGCATCCTCGACACCTTTCGCGAGATGGACGAGCTCGAGCAGGCCCAGGCCGAGGCCGGCGGAGATGCCGTTTGAAGTACGTCGACGAGTATCGAGATCCGGCGCGCGTCCGCGCCGTCGCGGATTCCATTCGCCGCAGAGTCACGCGCCCGTGGACCATCATGGAGGTCTGCGGCGGCCAGACGCACACGATCGTTAAGACCGGCTTGCAGGACCTGCTGCCGTCTGAGGTATCGCTGATCCACGGTCCCGGCTGCCCTGTCTGCGTGACTCCCGTCGAACTGATCGACAAAGCAGTCGCGATCGCGCTCCAGCCCGGCGTCATCTTCACGTCGTTCGGCGATATGCTGCGCGTGCCCGGCTCGTCGCGAAGCCTGTTCGACGCCAAGGCCGAGGGCGCGGACGTGCGAATCGTCTATTCTCCGCTCGACGCGTTGAAGCTGGCGCGCAACAATCCGGACCGCGAGGTGGTGTTCTTCGCCGTCGGCTTCGAAACCACGGCTCCTGCCAACGCAATGGCCGTGTGGATGGCCGAACGCGAGGGGCTGAAGAATTTTTCCGTGCTCGTTGCGCATGTGCTCGTGCCGCCGGCGCTCGAAGCCGTGCTCAACTCCCCCAACTGCCGCGTGAATGGATTCATCGCCGCCGGCCACGTATGCACGGTGATGGGATGGGAGGAGTACGAGCCCATCGCGAAGAAGTATCACGTGCCGATCGTCGTCGCGGGTTTCGAACCGCTCGATCTGCTCGAGGGCATCGAGATGCTCATCGCCCAGTTGGAGAGCGGCCGCGCAGAAGTAGAGAACCAGTACCGCCGCGCAGTACAGCGCGGTGGAAACCGGCCTGCGCAGGAGCGCATCGCCGAGGTGTTCGAGGTTTCGAACCGCGCGTGGCGAGGCATCGGCGAGATCCCCGCGAGCGGTCTGCGGCTGCGCGAGCGCTATCGCGCGTGGGATGCGGAGGCCAAGTTCGCAATCGATGCCGGCCGGGTGCGCGAAGCCGAAGAGTGCATCGCCGGGCTCGTGCTGCAGGGGCTGAAGAAGCCCCCTGAGTGCCCGGCCTTCGGAACGCGCTGCACTCCGGAGACGCCGCTGGGCGCGCCCATGGTTTCGAGCGAGGGCGCCTGCGCGGCGTATTACCTGTATGGAAAAAGAGTTCACACTGACGTGCCCGCTACCTCGCCCGAGCACTGAGCGCATTGCGCTCGCGCACGGCGGCGGTGGCCGGATGACGAACCGGCTCATCGAGGAGCTGTTCCTCCCCGAGTTCTCGAACCCCGCGCTCGATTCGCGCCACGACGGCGCGGTCGTTACCGCCGGTGGAGCGAAGCTCGCGTTCACCACCGACGGTTACGTTGTCCGCCCGCTCGTGTTTCCGGGAGGTGATATCGGCGACCTCGCGGTGAACGGCACTGTCAACGACCTTGCAATGTGCGGCGCGCGGCCGCTCTATATCAGCTCCGCCCTGATTCTCGAAGAAGGATTGGCGATGGAGACGCTGCGCACCGTCGTGGCGTCCATGCGCCGCGCCGCCAGCCGCGCGCGGGTGCTGCTCGTCGCCGGCGATACCAAGGTGGTCGACAGGGGGAAGGGCGACGGCATCTTCGTTACCACTTCGGGCATCGGCGTCATCGAGCACGGACTCGAGATCGGCCCTGCGTCCGTCCGCCCCGGCGATGCCGTTATCGTCAGTGGGGACCTCGGCCGGCACGGTATCTCCGTGCTGTGCGTGCGCGAAGGGCTGGAATTCGAGTCGCCCGTCCAGAGCGACACCGCGCCGCTGTGGGAGCCGGTGTGCGCGCTCATAGACGCCGGCATCGCCGTGCACTGCCTGCGGGACCTGACGCGTGGCGGCCTCTCTTCCGCGTTGAACGAGATCGCCTCCGCGGCGCGCGTGGGCATGCGCGTACGCGAGGCGGACATTCCCGTGAGCGCCGCCGTGCGCGCGGCCTGCGAGGTGCTCGGGCTCGACCCGTACTACGTTGCGAACGAAGGGCGCTTCGCCGCCTTCGTGCCGCGGGAGGAAGCGGAGCGGGCGCTCGCGATCCTGCGCCGGTTCGAGAGCTGCGCGGAAGCGGCCGTAGCCGGCACGGTTGAGGAGGGACCAGCCGGCGTGGTCGTCCTTGAGAGCCGCATCGGCGGAAACCGCGTGCTGGATATGCTGAGCGGAGAGCAGCTCCCGCGCATCTGCTGAACGCTATCCCGCGCTCGAATTACACCCGACCCGGACGCGCCATCACTCCAGCAATCCGTGGTGTTTTTTTTCCGGCTAGCGAATGGTCCGCAGCAGGTCGTCGGCGAGCACCGCCGCCCGCTCGGCCAGGTTGGCCGCACGCACGAGATCGGTGCGGCGTGCCTCGCCGGCCTGTTGGATGAAGCTGTTGATGCGTTCGAGATAGACCGCCTGTTCGCGGTTCAGCTTGCGGTTGCGCAGCAGCCGCGACGTGCGCTGGGCGCGTTCCAGATTGCGGTCGATCGCGGAGTTGTAGCTGCTCTCCTGCTCGGGGGTTAGGATCTGCGCAAGTTCGGGGGCGGGCGAGGCAGGCGCGGGCTCCGGTGTGCTCGCCTCTTCGACGGGCGGCTGCGGCTGCCGCACGCGACGGGGGCGCGGCGGCGGCCCTGGAAACTCCTGCTCTTCCGGGGGCTGCAAACCCGGCAGATCCGGCTCAATCGCGGCGAGTTGCGGGGGGTCCGGCAGCGGTTCCGGAGCGGGTGTCACGACCACCGGCATCTGGAGCGGGCGAGGCGGCGGCGGAGGCGGCTGTGCGGACGATCGGCGCAACACCCGGCACCCGGGCGCAAACGCCGCCATCAAGATCACCGCCAAGAGCAGTACCCGCTTCATCTGAACTGAACTTTAAACCCTGGCATCGACAGAACCAGCTTCGCCCGCAGCCGCAGCGGGTTCCCTGATTACGGCCGGGAATCTCAGCCGGAAAGTCGTGCCCTTACCCGGTTGACTCGTGAAGTCGATAGTACCATTATGCAGTTGCACCACGCGGAACGTCATCGCCAGGCCAATGCCTGAGCCTCTGCCCTTGGTGGAGTAATAGAGGTTGAAGATCCGGTCCCGGATCTCCTCGGGGATGCCTGCTCCCTGGTCGCTGATGGTGATCTGGCAATCCTCACCCGACCGATCGCAGGCTACCTCCAGCCGGCCGCCTTCCTTCATCGCCTCTATGCCGTTGACAACCACGTTAAGGATCGCCTGCTGAACCAGATCGCGGTCGCCGTGCATGAACAGATCCCCCGCCCGGGCGATGAACTCGATGCTCACGCCCTGCCGCGCGGCCGATGGCGACACGAGCTTCACCACCTCCCGCGTGAGCGGAACCAGTTCTAACTCGCGCATGCGCAGGTCGATGGGACGCGTGAAATCGAGAAATGTCTTGACCACGCGGTCGAGCCGCTGGATTTCGCGCGCGATGGTCTCGATCGCTGGACCAATCTCGTCGTACTGGTCCGCCAGTTTGGATTTCAGAACTTCCAGGTGCACCGTGATGGACTGCAACGGGTTCTTGATCTCGTGCGCCACCCCGCCGGTCAGCCTGCTGATGGCTGCCAGGCGCGCCGAAACATCGAGCTGCGATTGGATCTGCCTGCGTGTTTCCGCGTCGCGAAGCGTGATGAGGGTTCCTATGCGTTCGTGGCCGGGAAAGCCTTCCAGCGGTTCGATGTTCACCAGCACGCGCGTCCCCTGGCCGCCGCTGCGCTCGAGCGTTACGGAGAGGTCGCGCACCGGCTGCCGCATATCGATCGCGTTGCGCACGGCCGCGCCCAGCGGCGTGGATGCCGGGAATATCTCCGAGAGCGAGCGCCCCACCATCTCCCAGCGGCCGCGCCCGAACAGGCGCTCGGATGCCCGCCCGGACATCACCAGCCGGTCGTCGCGGTCGAACAGGAAGACCACTTCCTCGAGCTTTTCGAGCAGCCGTTCGACGTTGCTGCGCAACTGTATGGCGTCCTGGCGCGCGCCGTGATACTGCTGGCCGAGCAGGTTCAGCTTGCTCTGCACCGCCGCCAGTTCCCGAGCGGCGGGCTCCGATGCTCCGGCAGGCTGACGGAGTTCGCCGCGCGCGATCTGGTCGATGGTCTGGCTGATCCGGTGCAGCGGCCTCAGCGCGAGATTCGATATCACGACGGCCAGCAGCATCGAGATCAACAGCGCGGCCATGAAGATCAGCATCAGGTCGCGCACCTCCGGGAAAATGAGCCCTCGCAGGAACACCGACGAGAGGATCACCTCCAGCCTGAAGAACGGAGGCTGGCCCGTGATGCCCAGCGGCAGCGACACCTGGTAGTCGCGCCGTTCCTTGAAGATCTCAGACAGCTTGCGCCAGTGGCTCAGGCGCGACCACTCCGCAAAATCGGGCAGCGGCTCGGCGAAGGCGCCGGCGCGCGCCGGCACCGTGGAAGCGAGGATGCGGCCGGTGGAGGAATCGGCCACCAGAATCTCGACTATCGTGTTCGAGTTCGAGAGCGTGCCCACCATGAACGAGTGGAGCGCCTCGTCCTTCTCGATGTACTCGGCCCAGAGGCGCTTGTACTCGTGAAGCTCGAGCTGCTCGCCCGGCGGCTGGCCCGCCATGATTTCGCGAATCCGGGCGCTCAGGTACGACTGCACCTGCTGCGCCGAGCGCGTCGCCCGCTCGCCTATGCTGTCGAACTCGCGCCACGAGAGCCGCTGCAGGTACAGCACCGATAGCGCGCTCACCACCGAAACCATCGCGACGATGATGTAGATCTGCAGCCGCGTCTTGAGCGACATAGAGGCTACGAGGGGCCGCGGTGGACCCGGCGGGTGCGCCTTCTGCTTATGCGATTCGCTCACGTAGCCGCAGCCTCGCTCGACGTGCTCTCGGATGCGCCGTACTCTTTGAGTTTGTTGTGCAGGGTCTTCAGGCTGATGCCGAGGATCTCCGCCGCGCGCGTCTTGTTGTTCTTCGTGTGAACGAGCGTCCGCTGGATCAGCACCTTCTCGGCGTCCGAGATCGTCGTTCCGATGCGCAGCCGGACTGAGTTCGGGTCGGCCGGATCCTCCGCGCGCGCAGGCGCGGCCGACGAGTTGAAGTTGGGCGGCAGGTGCTGCAGGCCGATCGTGCCCTCGCCGGCCAGAATTGTGGCGCGCTCCACCACATTCCGCAGCTCGCGGACGTTCCCCGGCCAGTGGTGGCGCTGGAACTGCTCAAGAACCTCGGGCGCGACGTCCACGATCTTGGTCCCGTGCTTGCGGTTCATGTCGCGCATGAGCGCCTCGCACAGGATGGGGATATCCTCCAGACGCTCGCGCAGCGGCGGCAGGGCGATGCGGAAAACGTTCAGGCGGTAGAACAGGTCTTCGCGGATATCACCCTTTTTAAGCGCGTCTTCGAGTTGCTTGTTCGTGGCCGCGATGACGCGCACGTCCACCAGAATCTCGCTCTTTCCGCCCAGCCTGCGCACGCGCGAGTCCTCGAGCACCCGGAGCAGCTTGGCCTGCGTGGGAATCGGCATCTCGCCGATCTCGTCGAGCAGCAGCGTGCCGTTCTGCGCCAGTTCGAAGCAGCCGGCGCGGCGCTCGAGCGCGCCGGTGAAGGCGCCCTTCTCGTGCCCGAACAGCTCGCTCTCCATCAGGGTTTCGGGCATAGCCGCGCAGTTGATGGCGACGAAAGGACCATTGGCGCGCGGGCTCAGCGAGTGGATCGCGCGCGCGACAAGCTCCTTGCCAGTACCGCTCTCGCCCGTGATCAGCACCGCGGCGCGGCTCGGCGCAACCTGGCGGATCAGCGAGAACACTTCGAGCATGGCCGGCGAACGGCCCACCATCTCGGCCAGCACGCCCTGGTAACTCAACTCGCGCTTCAGGCGCTCGGCCTCCTCGGCCAGGCGCTGCTGCGACGCAGCGCGGTCCAGCAGCACGCGCAGCGCGCGCGGCTCGATCGGCTTCTCCAGGAACCAGAACGCTCCCAGGTCGTGCATGGTGGCGATGGCGGTCTCGATGTTGCCGAACGCGGTCACCACGATGGCCGGCGGGCCGCCTCCCTGCGCGCTCAGGCGTCTGAGGAGCTCGAACCCATCCATCCGCGGCATCATCAGGTCCGTCACCATGACGTGCACGTGCGTGGAGTTGAGCTTGTCGAGAGCTTCCTGTCCGTCCGCGGCGGTTTCCGCGATGAATCCCCAGGAAGAGATCATGCTGGCGAGGCCGGTGCGCTGACTGTCCTCGTCGTCCACAATGAGCACACGGGTGGCATTCCCAGCCATATTCCCCATTGTAGAGGCCAATGCGAGCAACTATGGCCAGAGCTGGATTAAGGCTTCTTGACCGTGCTCAGCGGTCGTAAGTTTCCGCGAGGCCGCGAAGCCGCGCCGCCAGCTCAGGCGTAGCCGCGCCGCGCCTGAAGCGCCAGCGCCAGTACCGGCCGAGGCTGCCCGGCAGATTCATGCGAGCCTCCGATCCAAGCCCCAGCACGTCCTGCATAGGGAAAACGACGGCGTCCGCCACCGACGCCATCAGAGTGCGGATGAAAACCCAGTTCATCTCACGGCCATCCGTGGCGAGGTAGCGCAGTGCGAACGCTCGTTCCTCCTCGATATCCGCGGCAGTTCGCGTCGAATCTGTCCCCGCCTGGGAGTTCCACCAGCCAAGCGTCGTGTCGTTGTCGTGCGTGCCGGAGTACGCGACGAGATGGCGCGGGTAGTTGTGCGGGCGGAAATCCGGGGCCTGCGGGTCCTTGCCGAAGGCGAACTGCAGGATCGCCATGCCCGGAAACCCGAAGCGCTCGCGCAGACTCTCCACCTCCGGCGTGATAACACCCAGGTTCTCGGCTATCAGAGGCAGCTCCCCCAGGGCCGCCTGCACGGCGTCGAAGAATCCCGCCCCGGGGCCCTTGAGCCACTGGCCGTTGATGGCCGTGGCTTCACCTGCGGGCACGGCCCAATAGGCCTCGAATCCTCGAAAGTGGTCGAGACGGATGTAGTCGACCAGGCCGAACGCGTGCCTGAACCGGTCGATCCACCATCCGTATCCGCGGTTGTGCAGAACGTCCCAGCGGTAGAGTGGATTGCCCCAGAGCTGGCCAGTGGCGCTGAAATAGTCCGGCGGCACGCCGGCGACGGCCGACGGGTTCCCGTCAGCGTCCAGTTGGAACAGCTCGCGGTTGGCCCACACGTCCGCGCTGTCGTGCGCAACGTAGATGGGCATGTCGCCGACGATGCGGATGCCGCGCTCGCGGCAGTAGGCCTTCAGCTCCATCCACTGGCGGAAAAAGATGTACTGCGAGAACTTGTGCACCTCGATCGCGCCGGCGAGCCGCCCGCGCGCGGCGTCTAGGGCTGCGGGATCGCGCAGCGCGACTCCTCGGTCCCACTTCGTCCACATGGCGCCGCCGTGCTCGTCCTTGAGCGCCATGAACAGCGCGAAGTCGTCCAGCCACGCCGCGTGGCGCTGGCAGAAATCGGCGTAGTCTTCGGGCGGTTGATCCAGGAACCGCGCGGCGGCTTGCGCCAGCAGCGGCAGCTTCCAGCGCATCAGCGTGCCGTACTTTACCTCGTCCTGCGGGAAAACCGGCGCTCTGGCGAGGTCGGTTTCATCGAGGAGCCCGTCTTGGACCAGCGCTTCGAGATCGATCAGCAGCGGGTTGCCGGCGAAAGCTGAGAAGAGCTGATAGGGCGAATCGCGGTAGCCCGTCGGGCCAAGTGGAAGCACCTGCCAGAGCTTCTGTCCGCCCGCCGCAAGCCAATCGGCGAATGCGCGGGCTTCCGCACCGAGGCAGCCGATGCCGTATCCGCCTGGAAGAGAAGTGGGATGGAGCAGAATGCCACTCGAGCGGGGAAACCTCACGGTTCCAACTTACCCAAAAGGATTGCTGCGGAGCGAGCCTGCCTCAGAAGATAGGACCTTGTCCGGCGTGTTTCGTGGCGTCAGAGCGTCGTGAGGCGGCGCGGTAAAGTGAAAGTTCCTATGATCGTCCCGCTTCTGGCAGCAGTGTTGTCTGCGGTGCAGTTCACCCCGCCGCAGTCGAACTACGAGCCCCCCGGCGCGGAGAAGACCGCCTCGCTTGCGGCCAGCACGGCCGCATCGCCGCGCGATCTGCTGACTCCCGCCGAGACCAGCAATTACACCCGCACCGGCAGATATGCCGAAGCCGTGGAGTATGCGCGCAAGCTGGAAAAGCTTTCGCCGTGGGTGCGCGTCGAGAAGTTCGGGACCACGCCTCAGGGCCGCGACATGATCATGCTGGTGGTCTCGAAGGATCGCGCCTTCACGCCGCAGGCGGCCGCGCGCACCGGCAAGCCGGTCATCTATATACAGAACGGCATCCACTCCGGCGAGATCGCGGGCAAGGACGCCACCTTCATGCTGCTTCGCGACATCGTTATCACGAAGCGCTTCGCCGGCTGGCTCGACCACGTCATCCTTCTCGTTGTTCCCGTCTTCAACATCGACGGCCATGAGCGCATGTCGCCCTACAACCGCATGAACCAGAACGGCCCCGAGGAGATGGGCTGGCGCACCACCGCGCAGGGACTGAACCTCAATCGCGACTACATCAAGGCCGACGCGCCCGAGATGCGCGCATTCCTGAAGATGTACACGGCGTGGCTCCCCGAGATGCTCATCGACAATCACGTTACCGATGGCGCGGACTACCAGTACGACCTGACCATCAGCGCTCCCACTCAAGAGGAAGTCTGGCCTACCGTAGGCCGCTGGAACGCGGGATTTCTCAAAGCCGTGATAGCCGCACTCGATAGTGACGGGCACGTCTGCGGGCGCTACGCCGACCCGCGCGACCCGTCGGACCTGTCGAAGGGTCTGGTCGCCTGGGGCACGACGCCGCGCTTCTCCGATGGCTACGCCGCCGTACAGAACCGCGTCGGCGTGCTTGTTGAAACGCACAGCCTCAAGCGCTACCGCACGCGCGTCTGGGCTCACTATGACCTCATGCGGCACGCCATCGAGTACGTAGCCGCGAACCCGAAAGCGCTCAAGGATGCCGTTGCGCAGGCTGACCGCGAGATAGCCGGACAGACCGGTCGGCGGTTGTTCGTTGCCGGCGAGGCGGCCGATGGGCCGGACAAGATGGTCTATCGCGGCCTCGCACGACGTATGGAGAAGGCCGAAGCCATTGGCGGCATGTACCCCGTGTACGGAGCCGAGCCTGTGAATGAAACCGTCACGATATACGATCGCGCGAGGGCCACGTTCGAGCCGGTGGTTCCAGTGGCCTACGCGGTGCCGCGGGAATGGACAAGTATCATCGAGCTCCTCGCAGCGCACGGCGTGCCCGTGGAAACGCTGGAGAGCGAACGCGCGGCGGATGTCGAGACATACACGTTCTCGAACGTGAGATGGGCGCAACGGCCGTTCGAGGGACGGCTCCGCGTGTCGTTCGAAACGCAGGTGAAGAGCGGATCCGCTACGCTGCCCGCCGGCACGGTGCTTGTGCCCATGAATCAGCGCGCGGCGCGGGTGGCGCTGAGCATACTGGAGCCGCAGGCTCCGGATTCCGCCGTTTCCTGGGGCCTGATGAACACGATTTTCGAGCAGAAAGAGTACGCGGAGCCATACCTGCTCGAGCCGCTGGCGCAGCGCATGCTCGCGTCAGATGCCCGGCTGCGCGACGAATTCGCGGCGCGGATGAAAGACCCTGAGTTCGCCAATAGTCCTGCCGCCCGGCGGCAGTTTTTCTATGAACGGTCGCCATATTGGGACGCCCGGAAAGACGCATATCCTGTTCTCCGCGTGATGCGGCTCAACTAGGAGCCCTCCCCTCCCGGGCTGAGGAGAGCGTCGCCGCACCTGTTGCCGGGAGGGAACGTCATCTGAACTTGATGCCGCGGCGGCCTGCAATGGCCGCACTCTCGCCCCCGCGCACTTGGAAACCACAGCTTTGTGGGGCGGACCCCCCAGGTCCGCGGGCGACCCCCTGGTCGCCCATGGGGCGCTGGCCGCCGTGAACAGCTCTTCACGAATCCAGCCAAGCCGGACCAGGGGGTCCGGCGCGGGCGAGGGCGCCCGCCCCACATCAAGATGCTGCCAAGCCGGAGCAGGGGGCCGGCGCGGCGAGGGCGCTCGCCGAACATCACGATGGCATTGTCGCCGCGCGATAAGGTTCTTGGGGGTATTCACGTTAATTTTTATTCGTCTTGTTGCGCGTAACGCAACATATTGGCCGGTATCGGATAAACTAACCTTGCTGTAGTCGCCGCAACTCCAGGTTGCGGTCAGTCCTGGCAGGGCTTCTGCGGGGGAGCCCTGCGTGACACTGCACGGCCGGAAATGGTCCGTTTCCGCCACCCGCAACCTGGAGTGCGCATCTCCCCCAGCGCGCTCACTATACTTAGACTCACTCACACATCTTTCTGCACCGGGAGGCCCCCAGTGGCGAAGCTTGGATTCCTTGGTTTGGGCATCATGGGATACCCCATGGCGCGTAACCTGTTGAGGGCAGGGCACGAAGTGGCGCTCTGGTCGCATTCGGCCGAGAAGGCCAGGCGCCTCGCCGCCGAAGATGGCGGCGTTTTTTGCGGAGCGCCCCGGGCGGTCGCCGAGTTCGCAGAGTGCTCGTTTCTCTGCGTCGGCGACACGAGCATGTCGGAGAACGTCATCCTCGGTACCGGCGGCCTCGCCGAGGGCGCCAGGCCGGATACGGTGATCGTCGATTGCAGTACCGTCTCGCCCTCCGCGAGCCGCGAGATCAGCCGGAAACTCGCCGCGCGGGGCATCCACTTCCTGGATGCTCCCTGCACGGGATCGAAGGCGGGAGCAGAAGGCGGGACCCTGACGTTCATGGTAGGCGGCGACCGGAACATCTTCGAACGCGTTCGGCCGTACTTCGAACCGATGGGGAAGCAGCTCTTCTACTGCGGAGGGCCGGGACTGGGCCTGCACGCAAAGCTCACCCAGAACCTCATAGCGGCGAACGTGCTGCAGGCGTTCAACG
>JBLNBX010000242.1:0-14950 GCA_050260275.1 bacterium | reverse complement strand
TTGCGGCCTCGTGGCCGGCCGCGCGCTGCTGCCGCGCCAGACCGATCGCCAACCGCTCCAGGCCGCCGTAATCGAGATTCGCAACAAGCTGAAGTATGCGCATCAGAAAACGTCCGTGGCTGGAATGTGCAGGACCAAGCCGGAACCGCCGGTCCGGCTACAAGAGTTGACGCGGCCGCCGCGGCTGAACCCGCCGCCAGAACCGCCGTTCAGTTTCGAAGAGTCGCCCCTCGCCATAGCTGATGCCGCCTGGGCCGGGAACCCGAAAACCAAGCCGGAGAACCCACGACCTGCCCCGGCTATCCCCCGGGGTTGGCGGCCGCGGGCAGCGCGTCCGATTGCCGCTCCGCAGCCCGGCATTGTTCCGGACCCCAGACCACCGCGCATGCGGGCGGTGTGGATACCCTCACCCATTGCTATGGTATGCCCCACGATGCGCATGGGCCGGAAGTACTCACTCCCCCCAAATTTTAGATGCGTGCGATCTAGAACGGCAACACGTAAATGCAGAATAAACGTACTAGTACGTCCCTTGCTCGTACTGCCCTCGCCTGGGTGCAAGAACGTGTTTGCCTCTTGGTGTTTTGAGCGGGATTTTCGGACATTTGTGGCCGAAATTGCAGAATCGGATGGGGGCTTATTTTTCGATTTCACAAGTGTCAGGAGGTACTAAGAAAATGAAACCGACAGCGAGACAGGAAGAGTTCACAAATGGGGTTACCCCATTAACTAATGTCAGTATTGAACCTAGGGTGTATACCCTGTCCAATAGGGTTAAGGCGTCGACGGATCGCGAGAAGGGGTATTGTCTGCCGTGACGCGTATCGAGCGACCGTCCATGGCAACAGTCTGGTAGCTGCGAAGACGAGGTTCTGACATGGTCACTGGGCTCACGAGGAAGGCGCGACACCGCGGCGGGTTCGTGCTAATTGCGTTCACGCTGGCGCTGCTGTTGATCCTTGGCTGCGCCGGCCTCACATTTGACATCGGCCGCATGTACATCACACGCAGCGAGTCTCAGACCTTCTGCGATGCGGCCGCGCTAGCGGCAGCTTCGAAGCTCGACGGCACCTCCTCGGGAATCACCAACGCCATCAGCGCGGCTCAGGCCATCCCGAAGCGATACCAGTTCGGCACAGTGCCCTTCGCGCCGGACCAGATCGCGGTCACGTTCTCTCAGGATGGCGCAAGCTGGAGCGCGTCTCCGGCTAATGCCTCAGGCTATATCTACGCCAGGGTGGCGACGCGCGTTCCGCTCAACATGATGCTGATGCCGGTTGTGACGGGAGCCATGAGCACCGATATCGCCGCGCGCGCCACGGCCAAGCAGGTAGCGGTCAACAACGCCATGACGAGAGTGTTCCCGTTCGGGCCACTGTGGGTTCCGCCGGGCGGGACGACGATTCCAGAAGGTTCGTCCATGCCCAGTCCTCCCGACCCGTTCGGCATGATACCGGCGAAGCTTCCGGATGGAGGCTATCAGCAGGGAGGCGTGTACACTCTTAGGGGTCCATCGAACCTCAAAGAGGGCGAACTGTCGAAGATGTGCGCTAATGATCGAACGGAGTTGGCATTGACGTTCCGGCGGAATCTGGGCAAGGCGCACATCGGAGACGACTACATTGACGACAAAGAAGACAACTCTGCGAGGGGCTATCTTTGGGACACGAACTCAGCGAACGACATCCGGCAACAGATTCTTGGGAGCGAGGTGCCGGACGGCCACACGGTCGCAATAGGAGACGTCGTCCTTAAGGGTCAGCCCGGAGCGGATTGCGGCCTGCGTCCTTGCCTCAACCCGGGGGTGAAGCAAACCGAGGTCGACGCCATCAAGGCCAGGGCAGGGGAGAGCAAAAACCATAAGGTCTCAGGTGACACGGATTCGACAAGCCCCAATTACGCGACCTATGTTGCCGAGAACAGGGGCAATGGCGATCGTGTGGTTGTGGCTCCGATCGTGTCCGGCCCATGCGAAAGCTATGAGGGCGCACCTACCTGCCCGCAGTATCCGCCTGAGCCCTATGCTCCGCCGGCCCTCGCTGGAACGAAGGCATTGCCGAACAGCGTGCTGGGGTTTGCCGGCTTCTTCTTGTTACCACCATCGGAGTACGGTAACCCTCAAGAGCCGGTATGCGCGGAGTACATAGGGCCGTGGGTGCCGAACGCGGCCGGCGCGTCTCTCATGCCTGGTGGTTCCAAGCTGCTTCTGGTGGAGTAACCCGATGCTCCAGAGACGAAACCGCGCGCGTTCGCGGGCCGGCTCAGCGATGGTCGAGTTCGCGCTCGTCATGCCAGTGATGGTGGGGCTGTTGCTGGGAGTGATGGCCTACGGCTACGATTTCTACATCTACGCCCGGCTAGAGGATGCGGTCCGTGGCGCGGCGCGCTACGCTACCAGTGCCAACCAGAAGTACGACGCTTATGCAGGCCTCGATCCGGACCTGAGCTGCGGCGCCGCAACCACCTGCATGGTGCAACTCGATAGCGAAACCTCGCTTCTTGCGAGGAGAACGGCTAACTTTGCCGTATTCGGCACGCCCAACCCTAGCGGTGATGAAACCCCGCTGGTTCCGGGGCTGACCACGGCCAATATTGTAGTCTCCGTGGAAGTTCTAAATAACCGGCCAAAGAACATCTGGGTGGCAGTGAACGGGTTCCGGTTGCTCACGCCGACGGGCTCCATCTACCTTGAGAACAAACCCGCAGCGGTGTTCCCGTGGTTCGGGAACTACACACTCGCTTCTGAATGAGGGTGATGGCCATGAGATTACAGCGGGAGCAGCAGTCTCGTAGATGCCGGCGCCGTGGAGCAGCCATGCTGGAGATGACCGTGCTGCTGCCACTTTTCCTGGTCATCTGGTTCGGAATCATCGACTGGGGAATCGCCTTCTGGGTCCACGAGACAGTGGTGTTCAATACGAACCAGGCCGTGCGCTGGGCCGTGGTCAACGACTACGATCCTGCGAAGATTCGCGCGGCGGTTCTGTACGGCGATCCGAACTCGACGAAGACAGACAGACCCTGGTGGGACCTGTCCGGCAACGTGAACGTCGAAGTCTCGAACCCGGACGCTGGTGATCCGGTGAATCAGAGGATCACCATCACCGTCAGCAACTACCAATGGTTCCACTTCACGCCGTTTTTTGCCGGTACGTACGCGGCCCAGCCGATCACAGTAAGCTTGCCGGCCGAGGATATGCGTACGGGCCTCTAGCCGGGGCGTGGCACCCTCGAATGCGGCGCAATGCGGCGGTTACGGACCGCGCGGGACGTTTGATCACGGTTAGCCTTCCTGCTGAGGACCTCTCGGACGCGCTGTAGCCGCGCTGCGCGGTCTGGCGCTCCCGCGCCACCAAAACCGGCCCCCATTCACAGCGCCGCCGGCCGGTTCAGCTCAGACTTCAGCCTGCGCCGGCGAGGCGCTGCGCCGTTTCCAGGCCTGAATGGGGCCTCCGCCCGAACTTTCGCGGCCGCATCGAATCCGGGGCACGCGGAGGGCAAAACTCGCTTAAAATAGTCAGGCGCGGCGCGCGCCGTTACCGCCGCTAACAGGAGGGCGTTTCCATGGCGTCGAATACCCGAAGAACGTTTCTGTCACAGGGCCTTTTTGGGGCTCTCGCACTGCCGTCCCTGTCGTTGGCGGTGCAAACGGCTTCGTCTCCGTACAGGCGGCCGAAGCTGAAGATTACCGACGTGCGAACGGCTGAAGTCTCCGTTCACGGATACCAGTTGCACGTGCGCATCTACACCGACCAGGGCCTCATTGGGCATGGCGAAGCTGTCGATTCGGTGCAGGGCGGCGTGCCCCTAATCAGAAGTTTCCGGAGGATGCTCGTAGGGCGCGATCCGCTGAATGTCGAGGCGCTGTTCGAGCGAATTCGCACCCAGGGCCTCTTCGCGGGGGCGCAGGCCGGCCAGTACATCTCTGCCCTGACAGCTGTCGAGATCGCGTTGTGGGATCTTGCGGGCAAGGCGCTCGGCCTTCCGGTGTATCAGCTCCTCGGCGGCCAGGTGCGCGACCGCGTGCGGCTCTACTGCGATTCGGGCCTGCGCAACGACATCAGCACCGCCAGCGAGCGCAGCGCGGCAAAGGTGGAACAAATCCGCAATATGGGTTTCACCGCGATAAAGATCGATATCGACAACGGCGCGGATCCCGCCCGCTTCGACCGCGTCAACTGGACGGCCTCGAATGGCGAGATCGACAACATGGTGAAGAAGATCGCGACCGTGCGGGAGTTGTTCCCGAAGGAAGTCGATATAGCCGCCGATATGCACGGACGCTACGATATGACGACCGGCAGGCGCGTGGCGCGCGCTTTGGAGCCTTTCAGGCTCATGTGGCTCGAAGAGCCCGTGCCTCCGGACAATATCGATGCGCTGCGCCAGGTGCGCGAGGCCACCATCACGCCGATCTGCTGCGGCGAGAACCTGTTCCTGCGGTACCCCTTCCGCGAGTTACTCGAGAAGCGGGCCGTGGACATCGTAATGCCCGACCTGCAGAAGGCCGGCGGACTCCTCGAGGGCCGCAAGATCGCCGACCTGGCCCACACTTACTTCGTCCCGTTCGCGCCTCACAACGTGGCGTCTCCGATCGGCACCATGGCCACAGCGCACGTCTGCGCGGCGGTTCCGAACTTCATGGTCTACGAATGGCACTGGCTCGAATCCTACGACCTCTGGAAGAACTGGGTGAAGGAGGGAGAGATCATCGAGAAGGGCTTTATCCGGCTTCCGGAGCGGCCCGGCATCGGCGTCGAGATGAACGAGGAACACGCGCGCAAGGCGCAGATCCGGAACACGCCGTGGTTCGAGCCATTCCCAGGAGCGTGAGGCCATGCTGAGATCGCTTCTTCTCACAGCTACAGTGGCCGCGCTGGCGGTCCCTGCCGCGCTGGCCCAGCCGGGCGTGCTGACGCCCCAGGAGCTTATCAAGTACACGCCCGAGTGGAAGGGTGAGCGCTACCCGGACGGACGGCCAAAGGTGCCGGACGGGATACTCAAGCGCATGCGCGAGGTCACCCTCGAGGAAGCGTGGGCGGTGCTGCGTAACGCCGGTTTCACACACCAGTACGAGGACGGGTGGATGGAGATCCACCCGGGAAAGGTGATGGTGGGGCGCGCGCTAACCGCCCAGTGGCTGCCCGGACGCCCGGACATCCACAAGGTGATCACCGCGCAGGGCAAGCAGGACGGGCGCTCCGGCGGGCAGAACACCTGGCCTGTGGAGATGCTCCAGCAAGGCGATGTATACGTGTGCGACCACTTCGGCCTGAAGGAGGACGGCCCATCCGTCGGCGACAACGTAGGCAACGCGATCTACGCCAAGAGCGGCAACGGTATTGTCTATGAGGGCGCCGTGCGCGACATCAACGGGCTGCGCAAGATGGAGAACTTCAACGCCTTCGTGAGGTTCTACCACCCGTCGCATCACAATAGCGGCGGCGGCCCGAGCTTGAACTCGACGCTTATCGGCATCAATATTCCGATCCGCATCGGCAAAGCCACGGTCATGCCAGGAGATGTGGTGCTGGCGCGCGATGGGGGCGTGCTGTTCATTCCGCCGCAGCTTGCCGAGCGCGTGGTGAAAACGTCGGAGGTGGTGCGGCTGCGCGACATGTTCGGGCAGCAGCGCATTCGCGAGGGCAAGTACACGGCAGGCCAGATCGACACGCGATGGTCCGCCGAAATCGAGCGCGACTTCTCAGAGTGGCTGAACACCAACATCGATAGGCTGCCGGTGCCGAGGGAGGAGATACAGGAGCTTCTGAAGGAACGCACCTGGTAGCGGATACCCGGGCCGTCCGGGCGCACGGCGCGCGCCGGCGGTCTTAAGAGTGGAATGCCGGGCGGTGCGGTTTGGTGCAGACGTGCTGCCCGGCTTACTTCAGCGCCGCGCGAGCAGACTCGACGTCATCGTAGAACCGGAAGATGCTGTCGAGGCGCGTCACGCGGAAGCTCTCGCGAACAGCCCCGGTAGCTCCCGCCATCAGCAGCGTACCACCCGCCTCTAAAACGCGTCCGAGCGCGGCGATAAACCTTCCGATACCCGTGCTGTCGATGTGCGTAACTGCCGAAAGGTCCACTATGATTTTGCTGCGGCCCCGGCGCAGCAACTCGGTGATCGTCTCCTCGACGGCCGCATTGTCCGTGCCGAGCATGATGCGGCCGGATAGGGTTACCAGGTCGACGCCCGGCGCGAGTTCGCTGTGCGCTATTTCCAGGCCGACACTCTTCATTGACTAAAGATTATAGCCACCCGCGCCGGGCAGCACCGCGCGCGCACCTGGGTGATGAGTTTTTAAATGAAACCTCGCCCCTCCTAATGAATCCAACAAAGTGGGAGATGTCTCCTCCCAAGAGGGGGCAAGATGAAAGACACGTGGTCTCGCGCAGGAAGCCTGTGGTGCCGGCTGATGCATCCGTCGCCTATGTGGCCCGTAAATGGCCAGTATAGGTGCCCGAAATGCATGCGAACCTACCCGGTGCCGTGGGAACTCGACGATCCTGTGGATGCGAACCGTAGCATAGGCGTGTCACGCACTACTGCGACGGTCACTGCGACTGCCAGGTAAGCCCGAGCGCCCCGCGCCGGACACGTCGCATCTCCGCCTTCCCGGACGCGAACTCGCGTCCGGGCATCAGCCCTGCTTTGATTTGTCACGAGGCGCCGAAAATTAACGGAAAAGAATGTTCTTGATATTCGCTGTTTCTTCGCTATAGAATTCTGCGGAGGAGCAGACATGGGCAGCCAGGAAACAAGTTCATTCGAGATCGTCGGGGCCGGGCCGTTCCGCATCATCGGCATCAGTTACACCGGCAAGGCTGAGAGCAGTGAGATGCAGGAGCTGTGGGACCGCAAGTTCTTACCGCGTCTGGGGGAGATACAGAAGCCCGCCGCCTACGCCGGCTTCGGCGTGTGCCGCTGCGTTCCGGGCGCCAAGGACGGGACTTTCGAGTACATAGCGGCCGTCGAAGCGGACGCGAACTCGCCGGTCCCCGAAGGCATGATGGAGGTTGAGATACCGCGCGGCGACTACGCCGTAATCTCCGTCCCGAATCTCTCCGAGATCATGCAGGGATGGCAGAGCGCGGCTGCGGCCGTGGCCGCGGCGCCGGAGTGGGAGGCGTACTGCGGGCCCGCGGGATGCGAGTGCGCCACGCACCCCTGCTTCGAGTTCTATCCTCCGGGTTACAAGGACGACGGCCCGTTTTCTATCTATATTCCGGTTCGCAGAAAGGCCTCCTAGGGGGAGCGCTGTTCAGTCGCCGGACCACGACGGCTCGGCCCGCGCATACGGCCGCGCGGGTCAGGCCTTCCTGAGACTGGCGAATTTCTGGCGGAACTTCGCCACCTTCGGAGCAACCACGAACGCGCAGTAGGGCTGCGCTGGATTTCGCGCGAAATACTGCCGGTGATAGTCTTCGGCGGGGTAGAACTCAGCTGCAGGACGGATCTCCGTCACGATGGGCGAGGCGAACTCCGGCTGAAGCTCGCGAATGATGTCCTCGGCCACGCGCCGCTGCTCGTCCGAGTGCGTGAAGATCGCCGAGCGGTACTGCACGCCGATATCGTTGCCCTGGCGGTCGCGCGAGGTGGGGTCGTGGATGGCGAAAAACACCTCCAGGATCTCGCGGTAGCTGACGATGGCGGGATCGAACTCCAGGCGCGCCACCTCGATGTGGCCCGTTCCGCCCGCGCACACCTGTTCGTAGGTTGGGTTAGGGACGTGCCCTCCCATGTAGCCCGGCACAACGGATTCGACGCCGCGCAGCTCGCTGTACACGGCCTCGAGGCACCAGAAGCATCCCCCGCCCAACGTTGCGGTTTCCATGCCTTCAGCTTAACGGTGAACGGGCGCTCTGTTCGGGCCGCGTGCGCCCGCGGGCGGTCAGTTGCCCGCCGGCACGAAAAGAACGCACACGGGCGAGCCTACCTGGACCGTATCTCCCGCCGGAGTGAGGCGCCCCGTGTTCCTGTCGATGCGGAACAGAACGGCGTTGTCCGACGTGCGGTTCGCCGCGATGAGCCATTCTCCCGAGGGGTCGATTGCGAAACTGCGCGGCGAGCTGCCTCCGGAGGGCACGTGCTCGACAGGCGTAAGCGTGCCGTTCGACGCCTCTATGGCGAACACGGCTATGCTGTCGTGCCCGCGATTCGAGCCGTAAACGAACCTGCCCGAAGGATGCACTGCGATCTCGGCTGTAGTGCTCTCGCCTGCGAAGCCGGCGGGCAGAGTGGACATGGTCTGCAATTCGGTCAGGGTTGCGCTCGCTCCGTTCCACGCCAGCACCGTGATTGTCGAGGCGAGCTCATTGATCAGGTACGCGAATCGCCCGCCGGGGTGAAACGCGAGGTGGCGCGGCCCGGAGCCCGGCTTGACGGTGAAGAACGAGGCTGGGCCGCTAAGTTCCGCCTTCGCGGCGTTGAGCCGGTGCACGACGACCTTGTCGATGCCCAGGTCGGCGGCGATGACGAAGCGGTTGTCCGGGGAGACGTCCGCCGAGTGCGCGTGCGGCGCTTCCTGCCGCTGCGGGTTGACGCTGCTGCCGGAGTGCGCCACCGACGAGGCGGCGTTGTCGAAGGAACCGTCCGGCCTGACAGAAAACGCAGCGACGGTTCCCGACCCGTAGTGCGCGACTAGCACCGTGCGCCCGGTGCGGTCCACGCTGACGTAGCACGGCCCGCCGCCGTGGGAACTGCGCTCTCCGAGCTTGGTCAGGCGTCCGGATTCGTGGTCGATCGCGAACGCTGTCAGCGTTCCTTTCGACCGTTCGCTCACGGCGTACAGGAAGCGGCGGTTGGGATGCAACGCAAGGAACGTGGTATTCGGAAGCTCGGCCGCCAGCACCGGTTCGGAGAGCTTGCCCCCTTCGAAACGGCTGACGTATATGCCCTTGCTCCGGTCTCCGGTGTATGTGCCGAAGTAGACCAGCGAACCACCCTGAGCTGAGGTGAGCGCCAGGGTCGCGAGGAGCAAAGCGCGCGTGAAGTGCATAGCCACATCATATATAGCCGGGCCGCGCGTCCCGCGCCTTCAGAACCGCAGCACGTCGCCTTGCTTGAGACCATGCTTTGCCGCGATGCCGCCGCCGAGTTCGAGGACGTAGACCGCGTCAACGCTGCCGCCGTATGACGGGCACTCATACCTCGTGCCCTTACACGGAGGGACGTCAAGGTGCATCTCCACGATACGGCCGTTCGCGTCCATCCAGATTATGTCGAGCGGTATGCGCACCTGAAACATCCAGTACGGATACCGGCCCGGCTGCGAGTGGACGAACAGCATGCCGCGGTTGGGAGCGATGCTGTCGCGGAACATCATTCCACGCATCATCTCGGATGGCGAGTCCATCACCTCGGCCTTAATCTCAGTTCCGTCCGGCAACCAGACAGACCGGGTGTGGTATTCGTCCCAGCTCACGGTCCGCGGCCCGCAGGACGCGAGCAGAAGTGCGGCAAACAGAGGGAAGACAAGCCTCATGCAGCTAAAATGGTAGCTCATGGCGAGACTGCTCCGGCGCATCAGGCTCACGCTGGAGATGATCAAGTTCGAGCACTCGGTCTTCGCGCTTCCGTTCGCCGGGGCGGGCGCGCTGCTGGCCGTGCGGGACGCGGGCTATAACGTGGCCGGGCTGACGTATAAGCTTGCCTGGATCGTGGTTGCGATGGTAGCGGCGCGCTCAGCCGCTATGGCCTTCAACCGCCTGCTCGACGCGGATATCGACGCGCGCAACCCGCGCACGAAGATGCGCCACATCCCAACCGGCCTACTCTCGAAGCAGTTCACGTGGGTGTTCACCGGCATAGCCGCGTTCGTGTTCATCTTTGCAGCGCGGATGCTGAATCGCACCTGCTTCATGCTGGCGCCCGTAGCTCTGGGTGTCGTCTTCTTCTACTCTTTTACGAAGCGGTTCACGACGTGGTCTCACATCATGCTGGGACTGTCGCTCGGCATCGCGCCGGCCGCGGCATGGATCGCGCTGCGCGATTCGCTCGACCCGCGAATCGTGTGGCTGACCGTTGCCGTGACGCTCTGGACGGCCGGCTTCGATGTGATCTATTCCTGCCAGGACTACGAGTTCGACGTTTCCGCCGGCCTGTTCAGCATTCCGCGGCGGTTTGGCATCCGCGGCGCGCTGATCATATCGAAGCTGTTTCACGGCGGGATGCTTGCTTCGCTGGCGTTAGTCGCGCTCGCGTTCGGGCTCGGGCCGGCCGCGTGGGCGGGCATAGTGATTGTTGCCGCGCTGCTAATCTGGGAACACAGCCTGGTGAGACCGCACGACCTTTCGCGCGTGAACGCCGCGTTCTTCAACGTTAACGGCTACGTGAGCATCCTATTCTTTGTGAGCTGGGGGCTGGACATACTCATATTCAGGGGCGTGCGCTGATGCGTGAACCGATCATCGAAGACCGCGCTTTGCGGCCGATTCTGGAGAAGGTCAGGGCCGGGGAACGGCTGGATGCCGCCGACGGTCTGGCGCTGTACCGCACCACGGACATCCTCGCGCTGGGCTGGATGGCGAACCTTGTGCGCGAGCGCCTGCACGGCAACGTCGCCTACTTCAACGTGAACCGGCACATCAACGCGACCAACGTTTGCGTTGCAAGCTGCCGGCTGTGCGCGTTCGGCCGGAAAGCGCGCGATCCGCGCGCTCACCGGATGTCGCTTGAGGAAGCCTGGGAGAGCGCCGGGCGCGGCTGGACCGACGCTGTCACCGAGTTCCACATTGTCGGCGGGCTCGATCCCGAGCTGACGCTCGACTGGTACTGCGAGCTGTTCCGCGGCCTCAAGCAGCGCTTTCCGCAGGTACACCTGAAGGCGCTCACGATGGTCGAGATTGCGTTCTTGGCGCGGCGGGCCAAGAAGACGTATGCGGAAGTCATTCAGGCGTTGATCGACGCCGGTGTCGAGTCGCTGCCCGGCGGCGGCGCGGAGATTTTCGCCGAGCGCGTGCGGCGCCAGATCTGCGATCACAAGATCGACGGCGACGAGTGGCTGGAAGTGGCGCGCACGGCGCACCGCATGGGCCTGAAATCGAACTGCACCATGCTCTACGGCCACGTAGAGAACGAAGAAGACCGCGTGGACCACCTGCTGCGCCTCCGCGCGCTTCAGGACGAGACCGGCGGCTTCGCCGCTTTCATCCCGCTCGCTTTCCATCCCGCCAACACGCAGATGGCCGACATCCCGGCGCCGACGGCGTTCGACGACCTCCGCAACATCGCCGTGGCGCGCCTGCTGCTCGACAACATTCCGCACATCAAGGCGTACTGGGTGATGCTGACGCCGCGCCTGGCGCAGATCGCGCTGCGCTTCGGTGCGGACGATCTCGACGGTACGGTAGTCGAAGAGCGCATCTATCACGACGCCGGAGCTACGACCGCGAAGGCACTCACGCGCGGCGAGCTGCTGCGCCTGATCCGCGAGGCCGGCCGCGAGCCGGTGGAACGCGACACGCTTTACCGGCCCGTCCGGCGCGCCGAAGCGCAGGCGAGCTGAAGCAACACAGTTGCTCCGGGCTCGCCCGCATGCAACCAACACTCCCGCAGGCATGGCCCCGTTTTGCCGCACCTCTTTCCGCCTGACACTCGGTGCGCGCCTTCCAGCCCTGCTTAAATAGTATTCATGGAACCGCAAGCGCTCGACTTCCTCCGCTCTGTTCTTGAGGCCCCCAGCCCGTCCGGATACGAGAGGCCCGTGCAGGAGATCGTACGGACGTACGCCTCGTCCTTCGCCGATTCGGTCACAACCGACGTCCACGGCAACGTGATTGCCGTCCGCAACCCCGGTGCGCCGCTGCGCGTCATGCTCGCCGGGCACTGCGATCAGATCGGCTTTGTCGTGCAGTACATCGACTCGGATGGTTTCATCTGGGTGCAGCCGATCGGCGGCTGGGACCCGCAGATTGTCGTCGGCCAGAAGGTAGTGGTGTGGACCAAAGACGGCGCAGTACCCGGCGTCATCGCGCGCAAGGCCATCCACATGCTAACCGAGGAAGAGCGCAAGCAGGTGGTCAAGCTAAAGGACATTTGGGTGGACATCGGCGCGAAGGACCAGGCCGATGCCGCATCGCGCGTGCGCATCGGCGACCCCGTCACGCTGGAGTTGAGCTACCGCGAGATGCTCAACAACCGCGCGGCCGCGCCCGCAATGGACGACAAAACCGGCCTGTGGGTGGCCATGGAGGCGCTGCGGCGCACTCAGCCGCAACCGCTTCAGTGCGCCCTGTTCGCCGTCTCCACCGTTCAGGAGGAGATCGGGCTGCGCGGCTCGCGAACCAGCGCGTTCGGCATTGATCCGCATATTGGCGTGGCCATCGACGTCTGCCACGCCACCGACATGCCGACAGTGGACAAGAAGTGGGAAGCCGACATAAAGCTGGGCGGCGGGCCTGTGATCTACCGCGGTCCGAATATGAATCCGCGCGTCGTGGAGATGCTGATCAGAGCCGCTGAAAGCAGGAGCATTCCGTATCAGCTCGCGGCGGCCGGCGGCGCAACCGGAACGGACGCGAACGCGATTCAGATCACGCGTGCCGGAGTTGCGGCGGGGCTCATCAGCATACCCAACAGGTACATGCACTCGCCGGTGGAGATGGTGTCGCTCGACGACCTCGACCGCGCGGCGGATCTGCTCGCCGCTTTCGCTGTGGCGCTGACGGGCGCGGAAGACCTGACGCCGTAGCTCGCGGCGGTTACTCGCAGAAGGGCGGCCGCTGCTCTACGCCGCCCAGGGTTACGCTCGCACGGCTTCGAGCAGCCTCGCAAGGAACTGCCTCAGCCCTTCGCCCGGCTCCTCAACTTCGGAGACTATCGGTTCGATGTCGCGCTGCCGCAGCACGCGCTCGTGCACCGGGTTCGAGCTGCTCAGGAAAACGAACGATTTCGGGCGTATGTGTTTCAGTGCCGAACGTTCCCAAAGCCGCTGAAGCTTGTAGAGAAGGTAGCGTATGTTGATGTCGGTCAGGCTGTAGCCAATGAATAGCACGGGCCGGCCGAGCACGTCGGCCTGGAGTTTCAGGTCGAGGGGGTTTTCGAAACTGAGCCTCTCGAAGAAGCTCGACTCGGTAAGTACGAGCGTCTCGTCATTGTCGAAATCGCCGTGGAACTTGACGATCTGCGTGACGCCCTCTCTCGCCTGCAGCAGGTCCGCCACTCCGGCAATCTTTATGTAGGGCTTTCCATAGGCCGCGTAGGCGCGCTCGAGCCAGCGGTCGTAGTTAGTGGTGTAAATGATGGGAAAATCCAGCTCGACTATCAGCCTGTGGACCTCGGACGCGCGGACGTCCAGCTCGGGCCTGTGCCACGAAACATCCATCCAGCTCCTGAGCGGCCCTACATTTCCCTTAGTGAGTATGTAGAACTCGGCCAGTGTGCGCGCGTCCGCGAGAGTGCGAAACTCGCCTGGTTCGTACCCGAGCTGGTTGGCAATTTCAGCCACCATCTCCTGGGTTGTGGGTACGCCCAGGTTCTTGGACACGCCGGCGCCGGCGAACAGGATGGCGCGTTTATTGCGGATAGCTTCGACAAGTTCGGTTTGCATCACTGAGTCCGGCTCGCGCCGCGCGGATGAACGCCGGGTTAGTGCCGCAGCAGCCGCCGATGAAGCTCGCGCCCGCCTCTACGAGGGCGGGAACGCGCCCGGCGAACTCCTCGGGCGTGGTCTTGTAGACGGCTTTCCCGTCTTCCATTTGCGGGAGGCCGGCGTTGGGCTTGATCCACAACGGGCGCGACGTCGCGGCGCGCATCCGGCGGCAGACGTTGATGTAAGGCTCGATCCCCGTGCCGCAGTTGGCGCCTATGATGTCCGCGCCGGCCGCCTCAAGCCGCTCCGCAACCTGTTCCGGCGTCGCGCCCATCATGGTGCGGTCCTTGTTGCGTCCGGAGTCGAACACCATGGAGCAGCCCACGGGCACGCCCAGCCCGCGCGCGGATTCAACCGCGATGGCTGCCTCGTCGAGATCCGTCATCGTCTCGAATATGATTCCGTCCGCTCCTGCAGAGGCGAGGATCCGGGACTGCTCGGTGAAGGCGGCGCGAAGCTCGTCGTCCGTAACATCGCCGGTCATCAGCAGTTTGCCGGAAGGGCCAACGGAGGCGAAAACGCGCGCGCGATCGCCGGCCGCCCGTTTTGCGGCCGCCACTCCGGCGCGGTTGATCGCTTCGAGCTTATCCGCAAGGCCCGACGCGGCGAGGACGATGCGGTTGGCGCGGAACGTGGCGGTGAGTACGATGTCGCTGCCGGCCTCGACATAGGACCGGATCACTTCCTCCACTACTTGCGGCCGGGACAGATTCCACTCATCCGGAAGGTCGCCCGAAGCGAGGCCTCGCGCCTGGAACTCCGTGCCGAGCGCGCCATCGGTGAGCAGCGGCGCTCGCGACAGCAACTCAGCAAGCATATCCAACCTCCTTGACGATCGTAACAGCCGGCGCGCGGCGCGCACACGGCTGCGTGCGATGGCGCGGCGAACGATCCGTCCGCTTAAGCCACCATCCCCATCACGCGCCGTGCGAGCGGAACGGCGGCGGCGGCGTTCGCGCCGTAGCCGTCGGCCCCGATCTCCTGCGCCCACTGCTCCGTCACGGGAGCGCCGCCCACCAACACCTTCACGCGGTCGCGAACTCCGGCCGTCTTCAGCGCCTCGATCGTGGTCTTCATCGCGGGCATAGTCACGGTCAGCAGCGCGGAGAGGCAGACGAGGTCCGGGTTGCGCTCCTTTACCACCTCAACGAACTTGTCAGGCGCGACGTCCACGCCGAGGTCGATCACCTCGAAGCCGCCGCCCTCGAGCATGGAGGCAACCAGGTTCTTCCCTATGTCATGCAGGTCGCCCTTCACGGTGCCGATGACCACGCGTCCGGCCGGTTCAGCGCCTCGCTCGGCCAGCAGCGGGCGGATCAACTCCAGCGCCGCCTTCATGGCTCGCGCCGCGAGCAGCA
>JBLNBX010000241.1:0-3611 GCA_050260275.1 bacterium | reverse complement strand
GGACCGTTCGCCGGAGAGCCGGCGATTCGCGCTGTGGGCTGTGCTTTCACTAGCCGCAGTGGCAACAGGCGCCCGCTTCTTCCCGCGCTACTACTTCCAGTTGCTCCCTGTCATGGTTCTCGTAGCGGCACGTGGTTTCTGGATGCTCGGACCGGCTCGCGCTGTCGCCATCTTCCTTCTGTTGGTGCCCGCCACACGTTTCGGACCGCGCTATGCCCTGCTCGCTTGCGACCTCTTCGCAGGCCGCCCGCACGAATGGCGCGACCTCTCCATTGATCGCGATAGCCAGGATGCCGCGGCGCTCATCAAGAGAATAAGTCGCGATGGCGACACACTCTTCGTCTGGGGATTTCGCCCCGAGCTGTTCGCCTACACGCGCCTGCCCTCCGGTTCACGATTCCTCGAATCCCAGCCGCTCACAGGCGTGTTCGCCGACCGTCATCTTACTCACTCCGAGCCTTCCGACGTAGAGTGGGCGCGCCAGAGCCGTAAGGAACTCGCAGCCTCACGGCCTGCGCTACTGGCGGACGGACTAAGTCCGTACAATCCGGACCTGTCCATCGATAGGTACGAGGAATTCCGCGATTGGCTGGCAGACTATGAAGTCGCAGGACGGACGTTCGGAGTCGTCGTCTACCGCCGCCGTTCGTCCTCACCGGCGACGCAGCGGGCCGGCGATTCCGCGACATCGGTATTCCCGTCGAGACCATAGAACGGCTGGGGCAGCCCCGCCGCGCACGGCCCGGCTCTGATTGAGGCCGTTCCGTTCCGCTGAGGGGATGCCCCGCCCTACGGTCTCCATGTCTGTTCCATTGCTAGAATGAACGTCTAATCATGACTCCCGCCCAGCCAGGTTCGAACCCCCGGCCATCTTTGGCGGAAGTCCACGCCTCCGTTCAGACCAAAGCGCCTTCCATCTGGCGGCGCATGTTCGCCTTCGCCGGCCCCGCCTATCTGGTCAGCGTCGGCTATATGGACCCGGGCAACTGGGCCACCGACCTCGAAGGCGGCGCGCGCTTCGGCTACAAGCTCCTCTGGGTGCTTGTGATGTCGAACCTGATGGCGATTCTGCTGCAATCGCTGTCCGCCCGGCTCGGCATCGTGTCCCGCCGCGACCTTGCGCAGGCCTGCCGCGAGAGCTATCCCCGCCGCGTCAACTTGGCGCTCTGGGTGCTTTGCGAGATTGCTATCGCCGCTTGCGACCTGGCCGAGGTCCTCGGCGCGGCGATTGGTCTGAACCTTCTGTTCGGCATCCCGGTTCTCATCGGCGTGCTGCTCACGGCAGCCGACACCCTGCTCCTGCTCTGGTTCACGCGCTACGGCATTCGCGTCATAGAAGCTTTCATCCTGAGCCTGGTCACAATCCTGGGTATCTCGTTGATCATAGAGGTGATACTCGCCCGCCCGGAATTCGGGCCGCTGGCTGCCGGCCTGGTGCCTCGCCTTGACGGCGCGAGCCTCTATGTCGCCATCGGCATGCTCGGCGCCACGGTCATGCCGCACAACCTCTATCTCCACTCGGCTCTCGTCCAGACGCGCCGCATCGGCGGCACCACCGAGGAGAAGCGCGTTGCGTGCCGCTACAATCTGATCGACTCCGTTATCGCCCTCAACGGCGCGCTCATCGTCAACGCCGCGCTGCTGGTGCTGGCTGCCGCCGTCTTCTTCAAGAACAACATCGTCGTCACCGAGATCCAGCAGGCCCAGGAACTGCTCGAGCCGCTCCTCGGAAGCACCATCGCACCGATCCTCTTCGGCATCGCGCTGCTGTGCGCGGGCCAATCTTCCACGATGACGGGCACCATGGCCGGCCAGATCGTCATGGAGGGCTTCCTCAACGTCCGCATGCGCCCCTGGCTGCGCCGGCTCATCACGCGCATGATCGCCGTCGTTCCGGCTGTCATAACCATCTGGATCGCCGGCGAGAGCGGCACCTACCAGCTCCTGATACTCAGCCAGGTGCTTCTCAGCATGCAGTTGCCTTTCGCGGTGATTCCGCTCATTCACTTCACGAATGACCGCAAGCGGATGGGCGTTTTCGCCAACCCGTTCTGGCTGAAGATGCTCGCCTGGGTGATCGCCACGGTGATCGTGGGGCTGAACATCTGGCTGCTCGTCAATACGGTGGGCGGCTGGCTCGATGGGGCCGGCGCCTGGAGTCCAATCATCTACGCCATCGTTCTCGCTCTGTTCGTGCCCCTGGGCGTGATGCTCGTTTGGGTCACCTTCCACCCGCTGCTGCCGGAGCGCTTCCGCCGCGTGCCGCCGGCCGTGGCCATGCCCCCGGCCGAGATTGTCATCGAGCACCCGCGGTACGGCCGCATCCTGGTCCCGGTCGATCACACGGACCGCGACGTCCCCGCGCTTTCCCATGCGGCCGCAATCGCCAAGTGGCACGACTCGCGGATCTACCTCCTGCATGTTGAGGAGGACGTTACCAGCACCGTCTACGGTGCGGAGGCCTCAACCGCCGAGGTCCACGCCGGCATCGGATATCTGGAAGAACTCAGCGCGAGCCTCGCCGCGCAGGGAATCGCCGTCGAGAGCGCTATCGTCCACTCGCGCGATCCCAAGCAGGAAATCGTCCGGTACGCGCGGCGCATACACCC
The DNA here is from genome assembly GCA_050260275.1 of bacterium. Lineage (GTDB taxonomy): Bacteria > Acidobacteriota > Terriglobia > Bryobacterales > Bryobacteraceae > DATMXS01. The sequence goes on along the minus strand of JBLNBX010000241.1, from coordinate 1,002 downwards.
GGACCTTGTTGTCATGGGCGCGCACGGACACAAGGGCGTCCGCGATCTCGCCTACGGCCAGACCATCGACCGCGTCCGCCATGAACTCAGCGTCCCCGTGCTGATTGTCCAGACGCCTCCGCCGTCGGGTTCGGCCGCGGATTAGTCCGAACGTTTCCGGTGCCTCTTGTCCCACCTGCGTGTCCACCCGCCACAGCGGGGGCGGCGCGAGAGGCGCTAATATATTGAACCGTCAACAACTTCGGTGTGGAATCGCGATTGCTTAGGCCGTTCGGGACTACTCTCGTGAAGTACGTCGTCAAGATCGCAGTTTCGGCCTTTCTACTCGCAGCCGTACTCCCGGCTGCTACTCTGGAGTACCTCAGCCTTGACGACCTGGCAGTGAAGGCCACCGCGATCGTTCGGGCGCGCGTCACGGGTTCCTACGCCGAACCCGGCCGGACCATCATTTACACCCATTACAGAATCGAGGTGCTGGACCGCTGGAAGGGCCCGGACGCGTCCGAGATGGACATCGTCCTTCCCGGCGGCTCCGCCAACGGGCTCCGCCAGACCTTCCCGGGTGTGCCCAGGCTCATAGACGGACAGGAATACCTGCTGTTCCTTTGGCAATCGCCCACCGGCGGGCTCACCCACGTTCTGGGCCTCTCGCAGGGAATTTTCACGGTTAAGCGCGGGGATAGCGGCGAAGCCACCGCTTACCGGGGCGTTAATACCGATACCATCCTCAATAGCAGAGGACAGCCGGTCCGGCAGTCGGCGGTCACCCTGAAACTTTCGGATTTCCGCCGGCGCGTCGGCCGCGCCGTGGAGGGCGCAACGCGATGAAACGCGCCGCCTTCCTCGCCCTGGCATTCTTCGTTGCCTCCATCACCGCGCCCGCCTATCACCATTTCCTCAACTACCGTTCCGTAGACGGCGCGCTCGTCCCGGTTCCGCAGAAGATCGACCTTCGGGCGCTCGTGGGCGGCAGAGTGCTGTATTACGTGGATCCGCAAGGCC
>JBLNBX010000240.1:0-48380 GCA_050260275.1 bacterium | reverse complement strand
ACGGGGCGGCGCGCGGGTGTCGCGTTCTTTGCGAGCTTGAGGTTCTCGGCGCTCAGGTCTCCGGTCAACTCCAGCTTCCCGCCGCCAGCCTTACCGTTCGCCTTCAACGAGGCCGTCCCGGCGATATCGGGCGCGGTTCCGGCCAACGCCGCCGCCAGGTTCAGCCGCGCGATATCGAGGTCGATGGATAGCGGAGTGAACTGCACGTCCGCAGCGTCGATCGGCCCGGCTTTGCCCGTCAGCTTGATATTGCCTCCACCGGCCAGCGCGGCATCTAGCGCAAACGGGAACTCGGCCGAGGGCGCGAAGTCGCGGACGGTCAGGTTGACGTTCTCCAGAACCATCGGCTTCTGGCGCGGTCCCAGCTTGCCGATCGAAAACCGGCCGTCTGTTACCCTGATCAGCTTCACGCTCAGATCGAGATCCTTTTCCTCGGAGCCACTCTCCGGCGCAGGCGCCGCCTCCGCGGTCTTGGCCCCCAGGCTCGAGTAGTTCCACTTGCCGGAGGCCGATTGCAGCAGCGTCACCTGTGGCTGGTCGATAGTGAGCCCTGTCACATTGAGCTTCCGCGAGAAGATCAGGGGCCACAACTCCACGCCGATCTTGAGCGATTTCGCCTGAACGAAAGGCGCGCTCCCGAAATCCGCATCTTCGGCGATCTCGAGGTGGTCCGCTGCGACCGCTCCCGACAGGATCGACAACTGCAAGTCGCCTATCGCCACCCGCCTGCCGAGCGCTTCCGAGAGCCTGGATTCGAGCGCCGGCCTGAACCGGTTAGCACTGACGAGAAAGGGAAGGCTCAGCGCAACAACGAGCAGGATGGCAACCAGAATGCCGATGACCCAGACAAGCCGACGCATATGCACGCTCCTCAATCAACCGTGGCAAGGGTCCGGCCGTCCTCAGGGGCATCGGCCCGCCCTGTGTGAACCCCATTATGCGCCCAAACGAAGCCGCCGGCAGGCACAAATCCGCGGAGCCCGGCATGGCGGCCCGAGGCAGGTTGCGTCCTGTGACGCAGCTCCAGTGTTGAGCCTGCGCAGACGCGCCGCCGGGCTCGAAGGCGGCCCGCTGCTCGGACGCAGGAGAGCTGACGGCGCGGTGGTACCCTATTCCTTTGCCGTGACACCGTTGGTCAGCATGGTCACGCCTTCGTACAACATGGCGCGCTTCATCGGGGAAACTATTCAGAGCGTGCTCGCACAGGACTATGCGCCCGTTGAGTACATCGTCATGGATGGCGCCTCGACCGACGGCACTCAGGGGATTCTCGCGAAGTTTGGAAGCAGGCTACGGTGGGTATCCCGGCCCGATGGAGGCGCGTCCGATGCCATCCAACAGGGCTTCAGCATGGCGCGCGGTTCCATCCTGGGATGGCTCAGCGCCGACGACGTCTACGAGCCCGGCGCGATTCGCGCCGCCGTAGACCGCCTTTCGGGCGATTCCTCGCTCGCTGCCGTTTACGGCCGGGCGAACTGGATCGATGAAACGGGCGCGGTCATCGCATCCTATCCCACGGGGGAATTCGACGCGAACCGGCTTTCGCGCGAGTGTTTCATCTGCCAGCCGGCCTGTTTCTTCCGCCGGGAAGCGCTCGAGGCCGCCGGGGGCCTGGACATCACTCTCCACTACGCGTTCGACTACGACCTGTGGATCCGGATGGCTCGTCACGGCGGGTTCGCATTCGTTGAGCGCCCGTTCGCGCGATCGCGGATGCATCGCAACAACAAGACCATCGGCTCGCGGGAGAACGCGTTAAGGGAGACGATCTCCGTTTTGAAACGCCACTATGGGTATGTGCCTTTTGAGGCCGTCTACGCCCTGACCTGTTTCCTGCGCGATGGCCGCGACCAGTTCTTCGAGCCGGCCGTGCACTCGCCCTTAGAGTCCCTGGAAGCTCTGTTCCGGGGCTGCTGGATGAACCGAGGCCACCTCTTCCGCTACTGCGCGGATTGGTGGGGTTCTGTTATTCCGGCGATGCACAGGACGCTCAGTTAAGGTAAGCCGCGCCACAGCGGCGGCCCGGCGGTTCCGCTGCCGTGCACCTCACCTGGCCACGACTTGGCCCTTCGCGACCTCCTCCAGCTTCGCGAGCATCTCGCTCTGCCACTCGGCCTCGCCGCCATAGCCCACCTGAATCCACTGCAGCCGGCCCTTCGCATCGAATAAACCAGTTCTGCGCAGCTCGCAACGGCGCGCCGCATCTGCGCCGGGCTTGAGATTTCGACGCCCGTGCTCTATTGCCGGCTTGGCCGCGAGGCGTGATAATCGCGCTATGCAAGTGCTTTCGGTCCTCTGCCGTGTCGCCGCGATTGCCGGGCTCGCCGTTGCCAGCTTCCCTGCCCCGGAAGCCGAAGCCTTTCAGTCCGCGAAGGCGAACAAGCCGCACCGGCTGATCGTGCTCACCGACATCGAGAATGAGCCGGACGACACCCAGAGCATGGTCCGCCTGCTGCTGTATGCCAACGAGATCGACATACAGGGCCTCATCGCGACCACCTCTACGCACAAGCGGACCTCCGTAGCACCGGAGTCGATTCAGGCGGTGATAAGCGCGTACTCCAAGGTACACGCCAACCTCTTGAGGCACGACCCGAACTACCCTCCTGCCGAAGTTCTCCAGGCGCTGGTGAAGCGGGGCCGGGCCGAGTACGGCATGAGCGGCGTGGGTGACGGCAAGGACTCGGAAGGGTCCGACTGGATAATCCGTACGCTCGAGAAGAACGATGATCGGCCTCTCTGGATCTCGGTATGGGGCGGCGTCAACACGCTCGCGCAGGCGCTCTATCGTCTGAGGGCCGAAAAGTCGCCGGCCGAACTCGACCGCCTGATAGCCAAGCTCAGGGTATACACGATTTCCGACCAGGACGATGCCGGCCCGTGGATCCGGAAGAACTTCCCCAAACTGTTCTACATAGTCACTCCCGGCGGCAACTACGGCGCCGCCACCTGGAGCGCAATCCACACCGTCATCCCCGGCATCGACAACACAACCATCAGCAATAAGTGGCTTGCGGAGAACATCCAACAGGGGCATGGCCCCCTTGGCGCAGCGTATCCGGACGTCGCCTGGGGCATGGAGGGTGACACGCCGTCATGGCTGGCGCTCATTCCGAATGGCCTGAGCGATCCCGAGCATCCTGAGTGGGGCGGCTGGGGCGGCCGGTACGAACTGTACCAGCCGGAGGTGCCCGTCACGGACCGGCGCACGTTCGTCGGCGGCGTGCCCATCGAACCCGAAACGCGCCCCATCTGGACCAATGCGGTTGACGAGTACACGCCTCCGGTAACTGCCGAATACGGGCGAGCCACCCGGCCGGGCAAAGAGCCGTTCCGTGATTTCAAGGTCACCCTCTGGCGCTGGAGAGATGATATTCAGAACGACTTCGCCGCACGCATGGATTGGACTGTCAAACCCTACGGTGAAGCAAACCATCCCCCGGTTCCTGGCCTGAGTCATCCCGATGCGATCACGGTGCGGTCCGGAGAAACCTTCGTACTCGACGCACACCCCACGACAGACCCCGACGGCGACAGCGTGAGCTTCTTCTGGTTCCCCTATCCCGAGGCCGGATCGTACAAAGGCACGGTGAGGATCAACGCCCCTGAGAACGCAGTTACCGCCTCGGTGACCGCGCCGAAGGTCGATAAGCCCGAAACTTTGCACTTTATTCTCAGAGTCACCGATAAGGGCACTCCGCCGTTGTCACGATACAAGCGGATCATCGTGACCGTTACGCCGTAGTGGGGACGGGCTGGTTGCCGTTGGTGGAATCAGTGTGGGGCTATGAGATCACGTTCCCGCGGCGCTAAACCACAAACCGCCGCGGCGTCCCGGCGGCTGCGGTTACTGCCTCTGCTGCAAGATAGCCACTTCGGACCGCGCCTTCCATCGTCGCCGGCCAGCCGGTGCGGGTCCAGTCGCCAGCAAGGAACACATTGGGTAACTCAGACTTAGCCGGCGGGCGCAGCGCCTCCAGGCCAGGCCGCGCGGAGAACGTTGCGTGAAGTTCCTTTACTACATGCGCGCGTTCGAGCGCGACGCGCCCGGCTTTGGGAAAGAACTCCGCCAGCTCGCGCACAGCGAGCGCGATCACCTCGCTTCGCGGCATCCCGATAAGCGCGCGCGAGGCGCTCACGACTAACTGAACATAGCGGCCGCCGCGCTTGTTGAACGCCCAGTGGATGGTGCGGTCGAGCAGCGTCGCGTGCGGCAGATCCATGACAGGCTCCGCGAACCACAGGTGAATGCCAGTTATCGGAGAGTGCACGAAAGCATCCGTGCGCAATTGCAGATCGGGCGCGAGCGCCTGCGCACGCTCGAACGGAACGGCGAGGACGTAGTAGTCCGCCCGGTGTTCGCCCTCACTGGTTACAATGCCCGCCTCCGTGACGCGATCGGCGCGCAGCCCGCAGCGAACGTTGACGCCGTGCAGGCTGATGTTGCCGTACAGCTCGGCCAGCGGGACCGTTGCCAAGCCCATGCGGTATGCCTTACGGCTCGAGAGGAAACCCGTCCGTATCACCTGGAGCCCGTGGCGCGCGGCCATGTGTTCGAGGTCCTCGTTGATGGCGCTCACCAGCACCTGTTTCCAGAAGCGCTCGACGGCGCGCGGCGGCTGCCGCTTCTCATTGAGCCAGTCGAGCATAGTGATGGAGTCGAGGTCGCCGCGGCGCCAGTCAGAGTTGATGGACGCGACAGCGCGCGAGATCGCCAGCTTATCCGCGGTGTCCAGGAACGCGACGCGAAACAGCGAACCCATCAGGTGCGCGGGCGCGGGCAGCGGCCCCGCTCGCAGCACGGACCTGCGGCCGCCGGGCTCGATGAAGTTGAACTCGCGATGAAAAGCGATGCGGTCCGCGACGCCCAGGCGATCATAGAGGTTCAGCAGATTCGTAAAGCAGGCCAGCAGCACATGCTGGCAGTTGTCGATCGGCTCGGCATCTGGCGAGAGGCGGTACGACGTGGCCCGGCCTCCCAGGTACGGGCGCGCCTCGAAGAGCCGCACTGAAAAACCGGCGCCGCCCAGCGCGGCCGCCGCCGAAATCCCGGCAAGGCCTCCGCCGACAACGATGACTGAGGGCATCGCTGCTTAGTTGGCTGCGGCCTTGCTGGCCGCTTTCCCGAGCGTACGAACGACGTTGCGCATCAGCTTCAGACCGCAATCGCTATCGAGCGTCAGCATCGATTCGGGGTGAAACTGAACGGCCTCGATGGGCAGCTCGCGGTGGCGCACGCCCATGATGACACCGTCATCGGACTCGGCGGTGATTTCGAGGCACTCGGGCATCTTGTCCCTGATCGCGTACAGCGAGTGGTAGCGCCCCACCTTGAATCGCTCCGGCAGGCCGCAGAACACGCCTTCGCCGCGGTGGATCACGATGGACGGCTTGCCGTGCATCGGGTAGTCGAGAACGCCGAGTTCGCCGCCAAAAGCCTCGACGATTCCCTGGAGGCCGAGACACACTCCGAAGATGGGAATGCCGAGCGCCGCAGCGCGCCTCACAAGGTCCGGCACGCCGAAATCGGCGGGCCTTCCGGGACCGGGAGAGATCAGGATAAGATCAGGCGCGACGGATTCGATCACCTCGGGAGGGAAACCCGCGCGATAGGTGATCACCTCAGCGCCGGTCTGCCGGGCGTAGTCGGCCAGGGTATGAATGAAGCAGTCAGCGTTATCGACCAGCAGCAGGCGAACGCCCTTGCCATCCTGCGGCTGCTCCGTCGCGGGCGCGGGCGCCGCGGGCTTCGGCGGGCCGTTCAACGCGCGGAAGAAGGCGGTGGCCTTGATGCGCGTCTCCTGCTCCTCCATCTCGGGGATTGAGTCGTAGAGGATGGTGGCGCCGACGCCGTAGGAGGCCACGCCGTCGCGCAGGTGGATGGTGCGGATGAGGATGCCGGTGTTGATGTCGCCGTTAAGAGACATCATGCCGACGGCGCCGCCGTACCAGCCGCGTGCGTCTTTCTCCAGGTTCTCGATGGCCTGCGCCGCGGCTTTCTTGGGCGCTCCGATCACCGTCACCGCCCACATGTGGCTGAGGAAGGCGTCGAGGGCGTCGAAGCCCGGCTTGAGCGTGCACTCGACGTGATCCACCGTGTGGAACAGGCCAGCGTAGGACTCGATGAGCCTGCGGCCGAGCACCTTAACGGACCCGGGCACGGCGACGCGCGACTTGTCGTTGCGGTCCACGTCCGTGCACATGGTCAGCTCGGATTCGTCCTTCCGCGAGTTGAGCAGGTCGCGAATGTTTTCGGCGTCGCGCAGGGGATCGCCCGTGCGCCGGGCCGTGCCCGAGATGGGGCAGGTTTCGACGCGGTTGCCCTCGATGCGCACAAACATCTCGGGCGAAGCCCCTACTAGCTGCTCGGTTCCGAACTGAAGGAAGAACTGGTATGGGCTGGGGCTGTGGAGCTGCATGCTCTCGAAGAGGCGCGAGGCCCGGCCGGAGTAGGGAGCCCGAAACGTGCGGCGCAGAACGAGTTCGTAGTAATCGCCGCGCCGCATGCCTTCCCGGACCGTTTCCACCTTGGACATATACTCTTCGGGAGTGTGGTCCGAAACAGGTTCCGCCTGGCACTGGGCCGTAGCGGGCGTACGGATGGTCTCGCCGGAGCGCGGCAGGGCCAGGGTCGAGAGCCCCTCGTAATCGAAATCGTACTCGTAGCGCTCGATCACCTCCCGCTTGCGGTCCATGTAGAAGATGTCGTCGCAGAGGAACAGGTGCAGGTCCTTCTCGCCGGAGCGGGGCAGCTTGCGCTCGATGGGGTCGAACTGGAACAGGAGGTCGTAGCCGAACGCGCCCACCAGCGCGAGGCGGCCGTCTTTCGGCGTGCCGAACTCTTGAATCAGCGCCCGGAGTATCGAGAACGCCGACGGCTGCTTGCTGCGTTCCTCCTCGGGGAACAGCGGCGGAAGAGGCTTGAGGCGCCCGATCAAGCCGCCCGCGCCAAAGTCGAACGTCTCCCAGTGCGGGTGATCCCGGAGCACGGGCATGAGCATCCGGCAGAGCATTTCGCCACGCGTGTTGAGCGCGCGGAACTGCATCTCGCGCCCGGCCGCAATGATCTCGAGCGGCGGACGCGCCGAGGCGATATCCCACCGCGAGTAGCGCCCGGGATACTCGTATCCGGATGAGAGATAGAAGCCGCGGTGGGTATCGAGCTCGCGCAGCAGCCCTTCCAAGCCTCTCTTGTACGGGATTCGCGAGGCGGTGCGGGTTACGGCTATCCCGCTTCGTGTAGTGTAGCGGAGTTGGCGCATGCTTTCGGGGGCAATCTATCAGAATAGCATGGCGTTCACGGCCGCCCTCTTCGTAGGTCTCAACGCAAAATAGAGAATTCTTGTTCTGCGCAAAGCAGAAAGCTCCGGTTTCAGCCCTTGTAAAGGGGGTTCGGAGAGCGACCGGAGCTGGGCTGAAACCGCGGCCGCCTGCTCGCAACGCCGCCCTGCGCGAGGTTGCGCCGCGGCTTTCCCGCGCTACACTAACGTTCTTTGTGCTGCTCGAGTTGAAAGATATCCGGAAGCGCTTCGGCGGAGTCTCGGCGCTTAGCGGCGCGAACCTGTCCGTCGCTTCGGGCGAGGTCCACCTGCTGCTCGGCGAAAACGGTGCGGGCAAGTCTACGCTCATGAAGATCGTCGCCGGGATGCTCGCGCCTGATTCCGGCAGCATTGTCTGGCAGGGCCGTCAGGTGCGCTTCACCCGCCCGGCCGACGCGGCGGCAAACGGCATCGCGATGGTGCACCAGGAATCGCTGCTCGCGCCGCATCTCACCGTCGCCGAGAACATCTTCCTCGGCCGCGAGCCGCGGCTTCCCTTCGGATTCATCAGCCGCCGCAAGATGCACGATGCGGCCGCGCGCCTCATCGAAGAGCACCGCTTCCCGCTTCAGGCCGGCTGGCGCGTTGAAAAGCTCAGCCCCGCAGGCAAACAGCTCGTGGAGATCTGCCGCGCCATCCAGCACGGCTCCAGCCTGCTCATCTTCGACGAGCCCACCTCTTCGCTGTCGGACTCCGAGACGCGCGAGGTGTTCGGCATCGTGCGCCGCCTGGCGGAGCGAAACGTGGCGGTCATCTACATCACACATCGCCTCGAGGAGCTGCGCAGCATAGGCCACCGCGTCACCATCCTGCGCGATGGCGAGACGGTTCACACCGGCCCCCTGGCGGACCTGCCCACGGATCGCATCATTCACTTGATGGTGGGCCGCGAGCTTACGGCGGTATACGAACGCCAGCCGCTCGAGGCGGGCGAGGAGCTGCTGCGCGTCGAGAACCTCTCGCGCAAGCCCGTGCTCGAGGGCATCAGCCTCAGCATCCGAGCGGGCGAGATAGTCGGTCTGGCCGGTCTGGTGGGTTCGGGCCGCACAGAGCTCTGCCGCGCACTGTTCGGAATCGATCGCATCGACGCCGGCCGCGTGCTCGTCGCAGGCCGCGAGACGCGCATCCGCTCACCGCGCGATGCAGTGCGCGCCGGAATCGCGCTCATCCCCGAGGACCGCCAGCGCACGGGGCTCGCGACCCTTCTTCCTCTCAGCCACAACATGACAGCCGCAAACCTCGATTCCATCAGCCGTTTCGGGTTTGTCAACCGCGCCGCCGAGCACGATGCTGTTTCGCGCTACATCGGCCGCCTGCGGATTCGCGCCGAGGGGCCGCACCAGCTCGCGGGACGACTGAGCGGCGGCAACCAGCAGAAAGTGGTCATCGCGAAGTGGCTGTTCAGGCAAGCGCGCGTGTTTCTGTTTGACGAACCCACGCGCGGCATCGACGTCGGAGCGAAGGCGGAGGTGTTCGAGGTGATGGACGAGCTTGCGCGCGGGGGTGCGGCCATCCTGATGGTCAGCTCCGAGATGCCCGAACTGATCGCCGTCGCCGACCGCATACTGGTCATGCGCCAGGGCCGCATCGCGGGCGAACTCGCGCGGCCGTTCACCCAGGAAGCGATCTTGCGCCTCGCCACGCTCGAGCGCGCCGCCACAGCCGAGGAGCACGCCGGATGATTCAGCGCCTTCTTCCATTTCTTACCCTGATTCTTCTGTTCGCCGGGCTGACGTTCGCCTCACCGTACTTTCTTACCTCGACCAATCTCGCCAGCGTCGTCCGCCAGACAGCCGTGATCAACACCATGGCCCTGGGCATGACGCTCGTTATCATCGCCGGTGGCATAGATCTCTCCGTGGGCTCGATACTAGCTTTCAGCGGCCTGCTCGGCACCATGGCCATGCAGGCGGGGCTGCCCATCTGGCAAGGCATCGTCATAGGCCTCGCGTGCGGTCTGTTTTGGGGCTTTGTGAACGGCGCGCTCACCGTGCGCTTGCGCATCAATCCGTTCATCGTCACGCTCGGCACCCTCGGCATCGTGCGCGGAGTGACTCTCATAATTTCGAACGGACTGCCCGTGCACCGCATACCGCCGGGATTCGCGTTCCTGGGCGAGGGCAACGTGCTCGGCGTGCCGTTCGTTCTGTGGATTCTGCTCGCGTGCGCAGCCGCCACTCACGTTCTCCTGGAGCGCACGCGCCTTGGCCGCTACACGTTTGCGATAGGCAGCAACACCGATGCCGCCTTCTACACGGGCATTCCCGTGGGGTTCCACACAATGGCCGTCTACGCCATCAGCGGGCTGCTCTGCGGCCTTGCGGGCATGATAGAGGCCTCGCGCCTGATGACCGGCCAGCCCACCGCCGGGCAGGGTTACGAACTCCAGGTGATCGCCGCCGTGGTGATTGGCGGAGGCAGCCTGCGCGGGGGCGAGGGCAGCGTGGTGGGCACGCTGGTTGGCGCATTCATCATGGGGCTGCTCGCCAACGGAAGCGACCTGCTCGGCATCTCGCCGTATCTCCAGCAGGCCATCATCGGCGGCGTGATCATACTTGCCGTGACCGTCGATGAGCTGCGCAAACGCAGGGTGGCGTGAGCGGGCCTGCTACGTCTCGATCAGGCGCCGCGCGCGCGCCAGCTCGATGAGGGCAATCAGGCGGTCCGCTTCGGCCCGCGCCACGCGCCGTCCATAGGCCGTGATGCGGTAGTAGCGCCTGGTGTCGAACGGATCGGACGCGGCTTCGGCCGCTTCCTCGATCAGCCCGCCTTCCAGCATCCTCTTTACCGCGCTGTACAGCGTGCCGGGGCTCAGCCGCAGGCGGCCCGCCGCGCGGAGTTCATCATCCTGCATGATGCTGTAGCCGTGGCGCCCGCCGTCTCCTAGCGCGATAAGTATCTGGAAAACAGCGGGAGAAAGCGGAAGAAGGCTTTCCGGATTCGGGCGCAGGCGCATTCCGAAGATAAGATATAACCCGCCAAACTAAACGTCAAGCGCCGCAAGTTATTAGTGGACAGGGCCGATACGGTCAAGCGGCCAGTAGACAAACACCGCTTTGCCGTAAATGCACTCGCGCGGCACCAGCCCCCAGGCGCGGCTGTCGTTCGAGGAATTGCGATGGTCGCCGAGCACGAAGTAGTGGTCCGGATCAACGGAGCGCGCGGCCATCGAGAGCGTATCGCGGTACCGCTCCGGAACGTAGGACTCCCGCAAACGCCTGCCGTTGACCACCACAACGCCGCGGTCGATCTCAACGACGTCTCCGGGTACGCCGATCACCCGTTTCACGTACGATTTCGACTGATCGCCCGGGAACCAGAACACGATCAGGTCGCCGCGCGCTATGTCCGCCAGCCCGAATCTGTAGACGAATTTGTTGACGAAAAAGCGGTCCTGGTCCGAGAGGGCGGGCATCATGCTGGTGCCCTCGACTTTCACCGGCTGGTAGATGAAAACAATCACAATTCCGGCGATTACAACCGAAATGGCGAGGTCTCTTACCCAGTTAAGAACCGAGGACAACAATGAGCGTTCGTGCATTTTCCGCCGGACGTATCCTGACAAACCTAAGTGCGCGGGGCCGCCGCCAGGCCCAGACCCCTTGCCGAGCGGAACGTCCCGGCGGGGCGCCGCGCGAGGCAGCCGCCCGGCGCTCCGTAGCGTGCTCCCGCACACCGCGGCTTCAGAACACTGAACCCATCTTCAAAGACGAAGATCCCCCCGGAATGGTTCCGGCGCCGGCCTTCGCCGTTCTGCGGGCGTTACCCTGCCAAAGCCGGCCCGTGGCGCTATGCTTCCCGCAGCGCAGCCAGCCGCTCCAGTGACTCCTTGTGCACCTCCGCGTGCAGGCTGTTGCCGTGCGAGTCCATCGTCACTATCGTCAGGAAGTTGCGCACGTCGAGCCGCCACATGGCCTCGGGGATGCCGAAATCCAGCAGTTCCACGCCGAGCACCTTCTCCACGGCGTTGGCGTAGAACTGCGCCGCTCCGCCGATGGCGTGCAGGTACACCGCGCCGCACTCCCGCATCGCGGCCAGCGTATTCGCGCCCATGCCGCCCTTGCCGATGACGCCGCGGAGGCCGTAGCGGCGGATCACCTCGCCCTGGTACGGCTCCTCGCGGATGCTCGTGGTCGGGCCGGCGGCCCTTACCACCCACCCGTCGCCCTGTTTGAGCATCACCGGGCCGCAATGGTACAGCACCGCGCCGCGCAGATCCACAGGCGGCTCGTGCTTCATCAGGTACGAGTGAACGGAGTCGCGTCCGGTGTACATCTCGCCGTTGATCAGCACAACGTCGCCCACCTTCAGCGCACGCACCTGCTCTTCGCTGAGCGGCGTGCGCAGCACCACCTCGCGCCCGGTCAGCGGGAATCCTTCGGAGGCGGCCAGGCGCTCCATCGGCCGGCTCGGGTCGCGGTACAACCATTGGGTGATTGCGCCGCTCCCGGCGTCGATGCGCACCCCCAGCCTGCGAAAGGCCCAGCAGTTGTACGCCACCGAAACGAAGAAGGACGCCGGCAACCGGTTCGCAGCCGTCAATTTGCAGCCGATGAGCGTGGTTCTGCCTCCGAAGCCCATTGGGCCGACGCCGATGCTGTTCGCCTCATCGAGGATCCGAGCCTCAAGTGCGGCCAGTTCGGGCGACGGGTTTACGTCGTCGAGCGGACGCAGCAACTGCGCCTTTGCAAGCTCGTAGCCGTGCGCGCGATCGCTGCCGATGCACACGCCGATCGCGCCCGGCGCGCAGCCCTGTCCCTGAGCCCTCCACACCGCATGCAGCACGCACTTTCGGACGCCCTCCAACGTGCGGTCCGCGCGGCCCAGACCGTCGAGCTCGCAGGGCAAGGCGTATTGCGCATTCACGTTCTCGCACCCCCCGCCCTTGAGGATCAGCCGCACCTCGATATTCGGCTCGTCCCACTGCTCGAAGTGGAATACCGGCGTGCCTTCGCCGAGGTTGTTGCCGCTGTTGCGGCCCGTGATAGAGTCCACCGAGTTCGGCCGCAGCTTGCCAAGCCGCGTCGCCTCGGCCACGGCGGCGCTGGCGGCCCGCCGTATCTCCGTCTGGTTTACGCCGACGGGCGTGCGGATGAAGAACGTGGGCATGCCGGTGTCCTGGCAGATCGCGCCGGAGCACTCGGCGGCCACGTCGATGTTTCCCGCGATGATCCGGAGCGCTTGAGCGGCCTGCGTGCCGGGCGTCTCGGCGCCGATCGCCCGTGACATTGCCGCGCGCACGTCGGGCGGGAGGTTCGTTGACGTCTGGGTAACAAGTTCGAGGAGGGAATCTCTGAGTGATCGCATGGGAACTTATTCTACCGGGCAGATGAAAGCAGGTGAGTTCAGTATACAGATACCCAGTTTTGACGTGGGGCGGGCGCCCGACTCGCCCGGCTTGGCGGCATCTTGATCTTGGTGTGGGGCGCGCGCCCTCGCCCGCGCCGGACCCCCTGGTCCGGCCTGGCTGAACTCTTGTCGCGACGCCGGCCGCGCGTAGCACTTGATGGGCGACCGGGGGGCGCCCGCGGACCTGCGGGTCCGCCCCACTAAAGAAGCCGGCCGCATGCCAAGCCCGTTTGGAGCGGCGCGGCGCGGACCGGGCGCGCCTGTATCGACACAGCCCCGCGGCTATGGGATGCCTTCGCGCCGCTACTCAATCCGCAGCCGCACCTGGGCGGTCGCGCCCGGGGCAATCGCGGGCGTTGGCGTCGTGAACTCGATGATCGCCTGGTTGCCCTCGATCTCGCGCACGACACCCGGCAAGGCGTCGGGGAACTCGGCGAACGTCAGCAGCGCCTCCATCCCGGAACGAAAGGCCGCAAGCTGCTCGGGAGGCGCGTCCACGACTGCTTCCAGTTCGGCCAAATTAACGGCGACGCGCGCCAGGTCGGGGAGTTCCGCCGGAACAGGCTCGCCGACATTCCTGGTGATCGCCACCAGCACCCCGGTAACGGGCGAGCGCACGTCGGCCGCCGCGATCCTCGCGTTTGCCTCTTCCAGTTCTCTGCTCCGAAGGTCGCGCTCGATTCTCAGCGCGTCGTACCTCTTCTGCGCGTCATCGAAACGCGCGGTGGCCCCCCGCTCGAGCTCATAGGCGGTATCGCGCTCGTCGCGGGCGCGCAGATACTCTTTCTCGACCTTCTCAAACACAAGTCGAGGCGTCGCACCCTCGCTGTAGAGCCTCTGTTGGCGCAGGTAGTTCTTCTGAATCGCGTCGAACTCCGTCTGCACGCGCGCTCTCTCGGCCGCCGCGCGCGAGTGCTCCAGCCTGCGGTTGGCCAGTTCCGCCTCGAGTCGATGCAGCCTTTCGGTGGCGTCGTCAAGCTCGCGCACAGCCAATTCGTGCTCGGACTCGAGCATCTCGTTCCTTATTCGCGCGAGGATCTGGCCTTCATAGACCGCGTCGCCGGGCGCGACGAATACTTCCTCGAGAACGCCGTCCACCGGAGCGGGCACCGGCGTCACGTGCCGGGCCCGGATCGTCGCCGGAAACCCGAGCGCGTTTGCAGGGACCGGGGCCTTCGCGCCTGCCTGCGGCTCCTCAGCGGCGGGCCGCTTTGACCGGAGCAGGAACCCGCCCGCGATCGCCGCCACAAGCACCGCCGAAACCGCCGCTATGGTGTACTTCGCCCGCATCGCTGTGGATATTGAAGTGTCGCCCCCAGGAGCGCAATGGTTACGGAAGCACGGGCCGAACGAGGGCGCCGGATTCGAGCGGCTGTTCGGTGAGCAGCGCCACGAGGTCGCCCGGCGCGAGCCCGTCGAGCACGGCTACGCGTGTCACGCTCGAGGCACCCAGCCGCACCGGCCTCCATTCGACGTGGTCGCCCCGGAGCAGGAATACGCCGGACTGGCCGGCCGTGTCCGTCCGTACCGCCTCCTTCGGCACAGTTATTGCGTTTTCAACGACTTCCGTCTGTATCTCGGCGTTTATGTTGGTGCCGGGAAGCAGCGCGAGGCCGTCGTTTTCGATCGCAACGACCACCTCGCCCACCTGCCGCGTTCCGAGCGGCGCGACCTGCGTCGGCATGGTCTCCACCGAACCCTGCCACTCGCGCTGCGGCAGCGCGTCCCAGGTGATTTTCACCGGCATACCCTCACGGACGCGGCCCAGTTCGGGCTCGTCCACGTACACCCGGACGCGAAGACGGTCGAGCATTCCCACGGCAGCCACCAGGTCTCCCGCGTTCACGTAAGCGCCAGGCCGAGCGGGCAGGTCGAAAACCACCCCGGCGGCGGGTGATGTAATACGCGTGTTCGCCAAGCCGATGCGCGCCTGCTCCAGAGCCGCCCTGGCCTGGCCGGCGCGGGCCTGCGCGGCCCTGAGGTCCGGGCCGTCGACCAGCGCCGCCTGCTTGCGCTCCAGTGCGGCTATCTCCTCCTTGAGCTGATCCACGCGCTGCGCGGCCTCGATGACCTGCTGGCGTGTGGCGGCCTGCCGCTTCTCGAGCCGCGCAAGAGAATCGTGCTCGCGCTCGGCGTTGGCAAGGTCGAGCCGCGCGCGTGACAGCGCGTTGCGTATCTCAGTCTGGACGGACGCCGCGCCTCCCTGCTCGAGCGTGGCGAGCTCTGCCTGGGCGGCCGCCAGAGCCGCCTCGGCGGACGCCACGGCAGCCCTGGCCTCGGCTGAGTCGAGCGTCGCGATCGTAGCGCCCGGCGCCACGCGTGCGCCGCTGGCGACGGCTACCCGGTCGATGACGCCGGGCCGCGCCGCCCGCACCGGCCACCACTGGTAGGGCTCCACCTTCCCGTTTGTGATCAGCGCGCTGACCAGGCGTTCCACCGTGGCGCGTGCGAACCGCACCTCCGGGGCCTGCGCGCTCCGCCGCCACAGCCACAGCGCCAGGGCCGCCACCGCCACGCTGCCCACTATGACAACCACTCGAGATCGCGACACGGTAATCCTTTATTGTCCCAAATGAAGCGCCGGCCGAGAGGATCAAGATTTTACACGGCCGGGCCTGTCTTCAGTTAGGACCGCGTGAGACGTGTTCCGGAAGAAGGAGGCTGTCCGGAGCCGGCTCGCAGACGGGGAGGCGGACGCGTTCCGGCGGACCTAGAATGGTCTCATGCCCCGCTTCAGGATTCATCGCCTCAAGGAATCGGCGTTCCAGCAGTTCCGGTGGGCGCCGCATACGTCGGGAGCGTGCCAGGTGAAGGCAAAGGACTATGAGCCCGCGGGTGAGGTGGAGGCCACCTCGGTGTACGACGCGTGGTCTGTGCTAAGGACTTCGGACCGCTCTCTTAGGGTGGGCGATTTGCTAGAATCCGATGACGGGAGATTGTACGTCTGCAAGTACGTAGGTTTTGAGGATGCTTCGTGGCTCATGCCGGAACCTAAACCGGTTTCCGGGCCGGCTCCGGCTGAGGCCGAGCTTCCCAAACCTGTTTAATACCGCACTATATGGAGAGTTCCCAGAAGTCCCAGCGCGAGTCTGGACAGTTTCAAGGCCTCCGTACGACGAATGGCGAGCGCAAGATAAACAGCTTCGCGTTGGTGGCCTACATCGAAGGGCCGCTTGGGCGTTTTCTCGACGACCTTCGAAGGGAAACGGTTCCGGACTGCGTACCGCGCGCCCACGTCACCATCCTGCCGCCACGGCCCGTTCAGGGGTCCGCCCTGGCCGCGGCAGAGCAGATCCACAACTACCTGAAGGGCGTGCACTCGTTCGAGGTACACGCTTCCGAGGTCGAGGTATTTGAAAGCACCTCGGTGATTTACATCGGCCTGTCTTGCGGGCGAAGCGAGCTGATCCGCATGCACGACGCGCTGAACGCCGGCTCACTAAACTTCAACGAACCGCACCAGTATCATCCGCACGTCACGCTGGCGCAAGGCATTCGCCCCGAACAGGTTGAGCCGCTGGTGGAGCTGTCGAAGCGCCGGTGGGCGGAGTACAACGGACCCCGCCACTTCGAGGTCGATAGCATCACGTTCGTTCAGAATACTCTCGACAACCGCTGGCTGGATCTGGCCGAGTACAAGCTGCGGGCGGTCCCGGTTCTGTAGGCCGCTACCCGGAAGCCGGCCCAGGAGACCGGCGCGGGAGATTGCGTCCGCCTAACGTCCCGAGTATAAACTCAGCGCCGGCGTGTGTTCCGGAGCCCAACTCCGCGCGGCGAGTCCCTGCTTGCCGCCACTCTGGATGATTTAACGGCCTGTAACAGCGGCTTTTCAGTGAGAACCCGCACGCCCGCCGCGCACCACACTCTGTGACCCCTACTGTCTCCGCTGAAGAGGAACTGCACTGGCTGGCCCTCGCCATGGTGCCGGGCCTTGGCGCGCGCACAGCCAACCGCCTCCTGGACCACTACCGCACGCCCCAGGCCATCTTTCGCGCTTCGCGCAGCGAACTCGAGAGTTGCGGCATCTCCGGCAGCCTCGCCCAGAGCATCGCGAGCGGGTGCGCCTTCGATGACGCCGCGGCGCAGCACAAGAAGCTGAGGGCTGGCGGCGCGACGCTCGTTCCCATAACCGACCAGCGCTATCCGGCACGGCTGCGGGAGATTTTCGATCCCCCGCCGGTGCTTTTTGCGCGTGGCCGGCTGGACCTGCTCGGAACCATCATGATCGGAATCGTGGGCACGCGCCGGCCCACGCCTTACGGTGTGGCCGCCGCAGAGCGGCTCTCAGCGGACCTGGGACGCGCCGGCCTGACGGTCGTAAGCGGCATGGCGCGCGGTATCGACAGCGCTGCGCACCGGGCAGCGCTCGGGGCCGAGTGCAACACCGTGGCCGTGCTCGGCTGCGGCGTGGACGTGGTCTACCCGGCCGAAAACCGCCGCATGGCGGCGCAGATCGCCGAGAAAGGCCTCCTGTTGAGCGAGTTCCCGATGGGCGCGCCGGCCTACCCGCAAAATTTTCCCATCCGCAATCGCGTCATCAGCGGCCTGAGCGTGGGAGTCATAGTCGTCGAGGGCGCTCAGTACAGCGGCTCGGCTATCACCGCCCGGCTGGCGGCCGATCAGGGGCGCGAGGTATTTGCGGTGCCGGGGAGCATCATGTCGAAGATGAGCTGGGGCCCTAACCTGCTCATCAAGCAGGGCGCGAAGCTGGTGCAAGACGCAAACGACGTGCTGGTCGAACTGACGGCCGACGTCAGGCGTGAACTGGCCCTGCTCACGCAACGTGGGCTGTTCGAGCCTCCGGCTGCTGAAACGGCGGATGAGCCACCGGCGTCCAACGAACTGAACACCGCGAACTCCGCGGCCCTCCGCGTGCTGGAACAGCTTCGGATCGAAACCGCTACTTCGATTGACGATCTGCTTGAGAAAATTGATGATATGACGTCTTCGGAGGTGATTGCCGCACTCTTCGAGCTCGAGATGGCCGGCGCGATCCGGCAATTGCCCGGTAAGAATTTTGTTAAAGTGTGGTAGATCCCTCTCAGGCGTGAGCGCGGCCCCCTCGCGTTCCGATAAACTGACAGCGGTTTTTCTAACGTATGGCAACCTCTCTCGTAATCGTCGAGTCTCCAGCCAAGGCGAAGACGATCGGCAAGTACCTCGGCAAGAAGTACGTCGTCAAAGCCTCGCTCGGCCACATTAAGGACCTTCCGAAGAAGGACCTCGCCGTGGACGTCGAGCATGGGTTCGAGCCGACCTACGTCGTCATCGAGGGCAAGAAGAAACTCATAGGCGAGCTCAAGCAGGCGGCGAAGAAGGCCGAAGCCGTATACCTGGCGGCCGACCCGGACCGGGAGGGCGAGGCGATCTGCTATCACCTTCAGGAGGAACTGAGAGGTAAAGACGGCAGGCCGCGCATACTGCGCGTAAGATTTAACGAGATCACGGCCAACGCCATCCGCAGGGCCTTCGAGCGTCCGGTGGAGTTGGATATGGGCCTGGTCGAAGCGCAGCAGGCCAGGCGGGTCCTCGACAGGCTGGTGGGATATAAGATCTCGCCGCTGCTCTGGGACAAGGTGCGCCGCGGGCTCTCCGCCGGACGCGTCCAGACCGTAGCAGTGAGGCTGATCGTCGAGCGCGAGCGGGAGATCCGCGCCTTCCAGAAGCGCGAGTACTGGACAGTAGACGCCAATCTGGCCGCGAAGAAGCCGCCCGTGCTCAAGGCCCGGCTGGTCAAGCGCGGCGAGGAGAGCATCGAAGTTCCCGACGGCGCCGCCGCGCAGGCGATCACATCGGCGCTCGAAGGCGCCGAATGGCTGGTCAGAAGCGTCACGACGCGCGAAAAGCGCCGCAACCCGGTTCCTCCGTTCATCACCTCCACGCTGCAGCAGGAGGCCGCGCGCAAGCTGCGGTTCAGCGTCAAGCGCACGATGATGCTCGCCCAGCGGCTCTATGAAGGCGTCGAGATGGGCAGGCAGGGCCCCGTCGGCCTCATCACGTACATGCGCACGGACTCGACGCGCGTGGCCAACGAGGCGCTCGACGAGGTGCGGTCGTTCATCAGAGACAAGTTCGGACGGCCGTACTTGCCCGAATCCCCAAACATCTACCGCAGCAAGAAGGATGCGCAGGACGCCCACGAGGCCATCCGGCCCACGTCGGTCGAACGCACGCCGGAATCCGTCGCAAGGTATCTCCAGGAAGACGAGCTGAAGCTGTACCGGCTCATTTGGATGCGCTTCGTCGCCTCGCAGATGACGCCGGCGGTTTTTGACCAGACCACCATCGATGTTGGGGCGCGCGGTTCCGACGGCGCCGAGTATGTTTTCCGCGCCACCGGGTCTGTCGCTAAGTTCGACGGCTACCTGAAGGTTTACGAAGAAGGCAAGGATCAGCGAGACGAGGAAGACGAGGAGCTGAAGCACAAGCTCCCGGCCGTCTCCGAGGGCGAGCGGCTGCGCTTCAAGTCCTTCGAGCCGGAACAGCATTTTACCGAGCCGCCGCCGCGCTACAACGAGGCGACGCTCGTGAAAAAGCTGGAGGCGGACGGCGTGGGCCGGCCCTCAACATACGCGTCGATCATCTCCACCATCCAGGAGCGGAACTACGTTCGCAAGGAGGGCGGCAGGTTCACGCCCACCGAATTGGGCATGGTGGTCAACGACCTGCTCGTGGCCAGCTTCGACGACATCTTCGATATCCGCTACACCGCGCGATTGGAAGAGGAACTCGACGAGATCGAGGAGCGCAAGCGCGACTGGCGCGACGCCATCGGCGAGTTCTATCAGAAATTCCATGCCGATCTCGAGCACGCCGAAGAGCACATGGAAGACATCAAGCGGATGGAGAAACCCACTTCGCTGGTGTGCGAGAAGTGCGGCAAGCCGATGGTGATAAAGTGGGGCCGGCACGGCAGCTTCATAGGGTGCAGCGGATATCCCGATTGCACCAACACGCGTGAGCTGACCGTGGACCTGCCTGACGTCGGAGCCGCGGATTTCGCCGATCAGAACGCCGAGGAGTACTGCGAGAACTGCGGCCGCCCCATGGTGCTCAAGCGCGGGCGGTTCGGCACGTTTTACGCCTGCTCGGGGTACCCGGATTGCAAGACTACGAAGCGCATCGGCGAGGCAGAGAAGAAGCCGGATCAGCCTATCGACGAAACCTGCCCGCAGTGCGGCAGCCAGATGGTGATCAAGAGCGGGCGCTTCGGCGAGTTCACCGCTTGCAGCAACTACCCTGCCTGCAAGTACGTGAAACAGAAGACCATCGGCGTGAAGTGCCCCAAGTGCGGCGAAGCCGACCTGGCGGAGCGGCGCTCCCGGCGCGGAAAGACCTTTTACGGTTGCACGCGGTACCCGGACTGCGATTTCGTGGCGTGGCAGAAGCCGATTGCCGAGAAGTGCCCGCAGTGCGGCAGCCCGTACCTGGTGGAGAAGTGGCTCAAGTCAGGCCACTTCGCGGCCTGCCCGAACCCTGAGTGCAAGTACAGGCACGAGCTTGCCCCTCAGGAAGCCGCGGCACGCTGAGGTGCGTGCCATCTCCTGAACCTCCAACACTCACCAGAGGAACAGGTCTTGTGTGGCGGCGCGCCGCGTGGAAGCTGCGCTCCCCCCGGCAGTGCGGCGCTGCACGCAGCGCCCCGGCGTTGAGCCGGCCGGCCCCGCTACACGCTGCTTCCGCCGCCGTTCGCTACACGCGGCCGGTGCGCTCTTCGAAGGCTGCGATGGCGTCCGACTGCGCCAGGATGTAGCCGAGTTCGTCCACGCCGTTCAGCAGACAGTGCTTGGAAAACTCGTCGATCGGAAACTGCGCCGATGTGCCGTCCGGAAGCGTCAGCGTCTGCCCGGCGAGGTCGATGCGCACCTTCGCATCCTCGGGCAGCGAGAACAGCTTCGCATGCACGTCGCGCGGAACGATCACCGGCAGCAGCGAGTTCTTCAAGGCGTTCCCGCGGAAGATGTCCGCGAACGACGTCGATACCACCGCGCGGAAGCCGAACTGCGTGAGCGCCCACGGCGCGTGCTCGCGCGAACTGCCGCAGCCGAAGTTATCTCCCACCAGCAGTATCTCGCAGCCCTTCGCACGCGGCTGGTTCAGGATGAAATCCGGCTTCGGCGCGCCAGAGGCGTCGTAACGCCAGTCGAAGAAGAGCTGGTCGCCCAAGCCTTCTTTCGAGATCGTCTTCAAGAACCGCGCCGGGATGATCTGGTCGGTGTCGATGTTGTCGATCGGGAGCGGCACCAGCCGGCTTTCGAGAACAGTGAACGGCTTCATAGCAGCGTCCTCACATCGGTGATGGTTCCGGTTACTGCGGCCGCGGCGGCGGTTAGCGGACTCGCCAGAAACGTGCGGCCTCCGGGCCCCTGGCGGCCTTCGAAGTTGCGGTTGCTCGTAGACACGCTGTACTCGCCCGGCGAAAGCATGTCGCCATTCATGGCGATGCACATTGAGCAGCCCGGCTCGCGCCAGTCCGCGCCCGCCGCGCGGAAAATGGCGTCGAGCCCCTCCGCCTCGGCCTGTTTCTTGACCGCAACGGAACCTGGCACGATCATCGTGCGCACGTTCGGGTTCACTCTGCGGCCCTTGAGAATCGAAGCGGCGGCGCGCATGTCGCTGATGCGTCCGTTCGTGCAACTGCCGATGAAAACGGTGTTCACGGGATGGCCGATGAGCGGCTTGCCCGGTTCGAGCGCCATGTAAGCCAGCGCCTTCGCCACCGACTCGCGCATGATCGGATCCGAGTAAGAAGAAGGCTCCGGCACCGGGGCGGTGATGGGTATTGCCATGCCCGGGTTCGTGCCGAAAGTGATCATGGGCTCCAGCGCCGAGGCATCGAGTGATACGGACTTGTCGTACGCCGCGCCTTCATCGGTGGGCAGCTCCCGCCAGCGCTCGACAGCGCGTTCCCATGCCTCGCCTTTCGGCGCGTGCGGGCGGCCGCAGAGGTAGTCGAACGTAGTCTGGTCCGGCGCGATGAGCCCCGCGCGCGCGCCGCCCTCGATGGACATGTTGCACACGGTCATGCGCTCCTCCATCGAGAGGGCGCGAATGGCCGCGCCGGTGTACTCGAAAACCGCGCCCGTTCCGCCTCCGACGCCGATCTTCGCAATCAGCGCCAGGATGATGTCCTTCGCTGAAACTCCCTGGCGAAGCGCGCCATCGACGCGAACCTCGAACGTCTTCGGCCGCGTCTGCAGCAGGCACTGCGTGGCGAGCACGTGCTCCACCTGGCTGGTGCCGATGCCGAAGGCGAGCGCGCCAAACGCTCCGTGCGTGGCCGTGTGGCTGTCGCCGCAGACTATGGTCATGCCCGGCTGGGTGAGGCCAAGTTCGGGTCCCATGACGTGCACGACGCCCTGGAACTGGCTGCCAATGGAGTGGCACTCGATGCCGAACTCGCGGCAGTTCTTCTCGAGCTGTTCCACCTGCTTGCGCGCGATCTCGTCGATGATGGGCAGCGCGCGGTCGTACGTAGGCACGCTATGGTCGGCCGTCGCGAACGTGCGGTCCGGCCGGCGCACCTTGAGGCCGCGCTCGCGCAGGCCGGCGAAGGCCTGTGGCGAGGTGACCTCGTGCACGAGCTGCAGGTCGATGTAGATGAGCGTGGGCGCGCCGGGCCGTTCGCTGACGACATGCGCGTCCCACACCTTTTCGATGATTGTGCGTGGCTTGGACATTGATCTCACACCGATGGCGGAGCGCCGCCCGTTGACGGCGCCCGGTAGCTATTGCAGGGCCGCTATCACCGCGTCCCCCACCTCGGAAGTCGTGGCCGGCGTGCCAGACGGCCGCAAATCCGCCGTCACGCGCCCGCTCTCGAGCACGCGCTCAATGGCTGCGCTGATGGCGTCCGCTTCTTTCTTCAGGCCGAACGTGTACTCGAACATCGCCGCCACCGAGCCGATCGCGCCCAGCGGGTTGGCCTTGTTCTGGCCCGCGATGTCCGGGGCCGAGCCGTGCACGGGCTCATACAGGCCACGGTATGCGCCGGAGGGAGTGACGTCGCCTATGGATGCCGAGGACAGCATGCCGATGGAGCCCGCCAGCACCGCGCCCTCGTCGCTCAGGATGTCGCCGAACATGTTCTCGGTGAGCAGCACGTCGAAGCGGCGCGGGTTGAGAACGAGCTGCATGGCGCAGTTGTCCACCAGCAGATGATCCAGCTCCACGTCCGGGAACTCGGCCGAAACCTCGATGACGATGCGGCGCCAGAGCTGCGAGTTCTCGAGGACGTTCGACTTGTCCACGCTGGTCACCTTCTTGCGCCGGTTGCGCGCAAGCTTGAAGGCCATCCGCGCCACGCGCATGATCTCCGCGCGCGAGTACGTCATCGTGTTCACGGCACGCTCGTTGCCGATCTCGCCCGAGATGCCCCGGGGCACGCCGTAGTAGATACCGCCGGTAAGCTCGCGGACGATGATCATGTCGGTGCCCTCGACGCGGTCGTTCTTGAGCGGCGAGGAATCGATAAGCGCCTTCCACGCCCGCACCGGCCGAAGGTTCGCGTACACGCCCATAGCCTTCCGGATGCCGAGCAGACCGGCCTCGGGGCGTTCGGAAGGCGGGAGGGAATCGTACTCCGGAAGACCGACGGCGCCCATGAGCGTGGCGTCCGCATCCAGCGCCAGGCAGCGCGTCTCCTCCGGAAACGGCGTTCCGGCCTCGCGAATTGCGATGCCGCCGAGCAGCCCCTCGCGAAGCTGCACCGTATGGCCGTACTTTTTCGCTACGTGCTCGAGCACGCGGACGGCTTCGCGGGTGACTTCGGTCCCGATGCCGTCGCCGGGCAACACCAAGACATTCAGATGCATGAGATTCGAGTATATCGGGAAGCGCACTGGAGACGCGCTCCGGCCGGAATACACAAGGGTTTCGAGCTACGCTCAGCGGAACGGCGGCCCTGGAAGCCGCCGCAAGCCATAGGCCTGCTCCACACCCCTAATCGGCTGTGGCCGCAAGCCCGCGGCACTCTTCCACGATGGCGACAATCTCTTCGTCGAGCACGCCCTTCTTGCGGTCCGCGATGGCTGTGAAGCGGGAGTAGACGTAGTCGAGCTGTTCGCGCGTGAGGTGATTGTACCCGAGCACCTTGCAGCGCTCAGCGATGGCGTGCCGCCCGCTGTGCTTGCCCAGCACGAGCCGGCTTTCGGGCACGCCCACCGTCTTCGGATCCATGATCTCGTAGGTGGTGCGCTCCTTCAGAACGCCGTCCTGGTGGATGCCCGCCTCATGAGCGAACGCGTTGCGGCCGACGATCGCCTTGTTGGGCTGCGGGCCGAAGCTGATCAGCTCCGAGAGGAGCTGGCTGGCCGGGTAAAGCTGCTGCGTAACTATTCCTGTCTCGAACGGCAGAACGTCGCGGCGCGTCACGAACGCCATGACGACTTCCTCGAGCGCGCAGTTGCCTGCCCGCTCGCCGATGCCGTTGATGGTGCACTCGACCTGCCTCGCACCCGCCTGGACGCCGGCGATGGAGTTCGCCGTCGCGAGGCCGAGGTCGTTGTGGCAGTGCACGCTGATGATGGCCGAGTCGCCCACCGCGTCGACAACCTGCTTGATGAAGCGGCCGAACTCCTCGGGGATCGAGTATCCGACGGTGTCCGGCAGGTTCACGGTGCGCGCGCCCGCCGCGATGACAGCCTTCGTGACCTCGATCAGGTAATTGATGTCCGTGCGCGTGGCGTCCTCGGCGGAGAACTCCACGTCGTCCGCGTAGCGCCGGCAAAGCTCCACCGCCTTCACTGCCTGCTCGAGTACCTGCTCGCGGGTCTTGCGGAGCTTGTACTTGAGATGGATATCGCTGGTCGCGATGAAGGTGTGGATGCGCGGCCTCCGCGCGTGTTCCAGGGCGCGAGCGGCCCGTTCCACATCGAGTGTACAGGCCCTGGCGAGTGCCGCCACCTTCACCCATGGGAACTCGCGGCTGATCGCGTCGACAGCCTCGAAGTCGCCCTCCGAGGCGATCGGGAACCCCGCCTCGAGGTAATCCACGCCAAGGTCCACAAGCTTGCGCGCCATCCTCAGTTTTTCGGGTGTCGTCAAGCTGCAACCGGGAGACTGCTCGCCATCCCGGAGCGTGGTGTCGAATATGTATACGCGATCTGCCATTTCCTTCCGCCCGCGCCCTGGTTCTGGGCGATGGTGGACGGCCTGTTTCTCCGGCCACCATCAACTCAATTATCAAAAGCAGCTCTCGATTTCGCAAATTTATATTTTTCTTGCAATTTATAACTTCCCGTGATAACATAAGTATTCCAAATATGCGACACGGGTCGCATAACGGCGCACCGAAGCCATGGAACTCTACCTCCTGCGGTGTTTTCTGACAGTCGCCAACGAGCGCAGCTTCTCCCGCGCCGCCGAGAAGCTCCTGAGAACTCAGCCCGCCGTCTCGCTGGCGATACAGCGCCTGGAAACCGAACTCGGCGAAAAGCTCATTGACCGTTCCGGCAAGGAACTGCTGCTCACGGACGCCGGCCGCATCGTGGCCGACTATGCGCGGCGGTTCCAGTTGCTCGCAGACGACCTCGAAAACTCGCTCGCCGAGCTTCGCGACAACACCTCGGGGCGGCTGCAGATTGGCGCAAACGAATCCACCTCGCTTTATCTGCTTCAACATATCGAGCGCTACCGCCGCCTGTACCCGAAAGTGAAGGTGCAGGTGCAGCGCTGTCTCTCGAGCAAGATCCCCACGCAACTGCTCGACGGCGAACTGGAGCTGGGCGCGATAAGCTACGACCCGGGGGACGAGCGCATCGCGGGCAGCGTCATCTACATCGATCACCTGGCCTTCGTCGTCTCGCCGAAGCACAGGTTTGCCAGGCGCAAGTCCGTCTCCATCACCGAGTTGGGCATGGAGACGTTCGTTGCCCACAACGTGCTCTCCCCGTACCGCGAAGTGGTGCTCCGCGAGTTCCAGCGCCACAGGGTGCCGCTCAATATGGACGTGGAGATGCCGACGGTGGAAACCATTCGCCGCCTGGTGCAGCGCAACGAGGGTGTGGCATTCCTGCCGCGCATGTGCGTGGAACAGGAGATCCAACAGAAAATGCTTTGTGAAGTTGAGGTCAAGGAACTGCACGTCGAGCGGAAGATCCGCCTGGTGTATCCCGCCCGCCGCGCGCTCAGCCACGCAGCACGGGCGTTTCTGGACCTGGTGAAAAACAGTTAGCGCGCAAGCTGGATCGTCTCGCAGAATTGCTCCGGCCGCGACGGCTCCGGCACCGGTTCTTCATCCCCAGCAGTTGGGATCCCGCGTACTCGACTGATGTTTGGTCCGAGTGGTGGGTCCGCGCAGCGCCGCAGCGCGCGCTACACTCGTATATGAAATCCCTCTCCCGGAGAACACTCGAGGGCCCGGTGTGCGCCTGTGGTGCGCGCTGAGGCGCCTCCTCCGGCCGCCGGCTAGATAGGCCTATGAGCTTCCGGATAGAACGCGTCCGCCTGCGCCAGATCCGTCTTCCTCTGGTTCAGCCGTTTGAGACCAGCTTCGGCCGGACGACGGAGCGCCGTATCCTGCTGGTCGAGGTACTTGCGGACGGCATCTCAGGCTGGGGAGAGGTCACCGCCTCCGAGCACCCGTTCTACAACGAGGAATGGACCGAATCGGCGTGGCTGATCCTGCTCCGCTACGCCGCTCCACGCCTGCTGGGCCGTGAGCTTTCGTCCGCTGCCGACGCCGCGCCTCTGCTCAAGCAGATCCGGAGGCACCGCATGGCGCGCGGCGGCATCGAAGCCGCCGTCTGGGATCTCGAAGCGCGCCTGTTCAAGCGGCCGCTGTGGCGCCACATAGGCGGAGTCAAACGCGAGATTCCTTGCGGGGTCTCGATAGGCATACAGCCGTCCATAGATGCCCTTCTGACTAAGATCGAGACCGAGCTTGCGGCCGGTTACCAGCGCATCAAGGTCAAGATCAAGCCCGGCTGGGACGTTCACGTCCTCGCGGAGATCAGGCGGCGGTTCCCCGGCATCCGGCTGATGGCCGATGCCAACTCGGCCTACACGCTGGCGGACGCGGAACACCTGCGGCGGCTCGACGAGTTCAACCTCATGATGTTGGAACAGCCGCTCGGGCATGACGAGATCATCGACCATGCCGAGCTGCAAGCCATGCTGCAAACCCCTTTGTGCCTCGACGAGTCCATTCGCACCGCGCACCACGCCGACCAGGCTATCCGGATGCGAGCCTGCAAGATCATAAACATCAAGCTGGGGCGCGTCGGCGGATTTGCCGAGGCGCGGCGCGTTCACGCCGTGGCGTACAAGGCTGGGGTCCCCGTCTGGTGCGGCGGAATGCTCGAGTCCGGCGTGGGACGCGCGCACAACGTTGCGCTCTCCACGCTGCCGGGCTTCGTCCTCCCCGGCGATGTTTCGGCTTCGAAGCGCTACTGGACGAGTGACATCATCTACCCGCCTATCGACGTGACACCGCGTGGCACCATCGTCGCCTCTGACAAGCCCGGGTTCGGATACGAGATCGATGCCGGCGTTTTGAAGTTCGTCACCGAGCGCCGGGAGGAACTCGCTGCATGAGCGAGGAGCCGGGCGAAAGTCCATCCGCCGCGATTCTCTGCGGCGCGAATCATCCCCGCGTTTCGCTTGCCGCGTGGGCCAGCTTTCTATACATGGCGGCATTTCCGTCCGTCATCTGCTACCTGATTCTCCACTGGGCCATGACCTATGTTTCCGCCTCGCGCGTTTCGTCCTCCGCGTACCTACAGCCTCCGATAGCCACGCTGCTAGCTGTTCCGCTGCTCGGTGAAGGAGTCACCGGCGGGCTGGCGCTGGGCGGCGCGCTCGCGATCGGCGGGGTATTTCTGACGGAGCAGGCGCGATGAGGCCATTCATCAGCCTGCTCAGGCACAACCGAAACTACCGCTCCATCTGGATGGGCCAGATAGTGAGCGAGGTCGGCGATCACTTCAACACCATCGCTGTGTTCTCGTTGGCGCTGGCCATGACGAAATCCGGCATGTGGGTGACGGCGGTCATGCTCGCGCGCGGCGTTGCGGTCCTGATCGGCGGACCGCTCGCGGGCGTGATGCTGGACCGCTTCGACCGCAAGCGCATCATGATCGCGAGCGACCTGATGCGCGCCGTGGTCGCTGCGTGCTTCATCGCAACCATCCACTGGCCCAAGCCGTGGCTCCTGGTGACCCTGAGCGGGACGCTCATGCTGGCATCGCCGTTCTTCACCGCCGGGCGTGCTTCTGTGCTGCCCTCCATCGCGACCCGCGACGAGCTCCACGCGGCCAACTCCATGACGCAGATCACGCAGTGGACCACACTCGTCATCGGCACCATGGCCGGCGGCACGAGCGCCATGAAGTTCGGCTATCAGTGGGCATTCGTGATCGACGCGGTTTCGTTTCTGTTCTCCGCGCTGAGCATCAGCCGTATGAAAGCGCCGCGCGGCGGATCCTTCCGGCCGCAGCGGGACGCGCTGACTGAGGCCGACATCGCCCGCCCCTGGAGAGACTACGCCGACGGCCTCCGCTACATGCGAGGAGCGCCGCTGATAGTGGGTATAGCCCTCATCAACGTTGGCTGGGCTACCGGTGGCGGCGCGGCGCAGATTCTGTTCAGCCTCTTCGGGGAGATTGTCTTCGACCGCGGCCCGGCCGGCATCGGCGAGATCTGGGGCTGCGCCGGCATTGGCCTTCTCGCCGGCGGGGCCTTCGGCCACTGGCTCGGCAAGCGAAGCACGTTCGCCGGGTATAAGCTCACCATCTCGATCGCCTACGTAATTCACGGCGGGGCGTACGTCGTCTTCAGCCAGATGCGCAGCTACCCGCTGGCGCTGTTCTTTATCGCCTTGTCGCGAGCGGCGGTTGGGGTGAGCTCGGTGCTGAACATGCTGCAACTGCTCAGGAACGTGGACAACGAGTACCGGGGCCGCGTGTTCGCAACGCTGGAGACAATCACGTGGTCCACCATGATGCTCTCGATGCTGGGCGCCGGACTGGCGTCTACGTCCGCCGATCCGCGAACGATCGGAGCGTGGTCCGGCGTGCTCAGCTCCACCACTGCCCTTGCCTGGGGTTTCCTGAACTGGACGGGCCGCCTTCCCGAGCCGACGCCCAAGGGTTTGGACCCGGCGGAGGTCGCGGTGCATGGAGAACGGCCTACGGCGTAACGGCAGGGAGCATCGCTAAGAGTGAGGCTGTGTAGACCTGACCGCTTCCCTCAGAACGCCGCACCAGGAACTTGGACGCACGCGGCTCCCTATGAACTGGGACGAGCCGGTAAAGCTGGGCTCTATGGGTGCAGAACAGGCGCGTGCGCGGCTTCGCCAACGGTGAGAGGCTGCTCGGGCGGAGATTCCGGCGACGCGCAGAAGCGGCGCATGGTCAGCGAATTCGTGAGCTCAGCGCTGGCGGACAGGTTCTGTGGGGCGGACCCCCAGGTCCGCGGGCGACCCCCTGGTCGCCCATCGGGCGCTTAAGGCGGCCAGCTCGCGACGACACTGCAGCCAGGCCGGATCAGGCGGTCCGGCGCGGGCGAGGGCGCCTGCCCAACGCATGCGACGGGCACGGCGCTCTCACTATCGACAGCCTCGAACTCGAGAACGAGACCGCGGCATTGCAGACCATGAGTCCCCTGCCCTCGAGGGCTCGGCCATGAGCCCCGGCGCCGGGGCCCTACCGCTTGCTACGCGCCTTTCCGCCGCCGTGTGAACCGGCTGAGAGCGAGCAGCCCCATTCCGGTGCTCAGGAGTATCCAGGCGCCCGGCTCCGGTGTAGATACGGGCTCTTCCGCTGCCGCCGTCCCGACTATCAGATTGTCCAGCCCCGCCCACCGGCTGGCGAGCAAGTAGCTTTCGACGGACATGGTCATGTAGGTCAGGGGCGTATCGAACGTGAACCCGGTAAAGGTGGCCGAAGATGGCGAGTACTCGATGGTCCGGGTCGACCCGTCTGAGAAGTTGAGCGTGATGGTGGTTCCGGCGCGTTGGGCGAGAAGGTTCAGCCCGAAGAAGTCCGCCCCTACTGCCGTAACGTTGCCGCTCGTAAACGTGATAGTGATTTCACCCAGCCACGTGTTCTGCAGCCAGCCGTACAGCGACTGCAGGTCGGTAGCGGCGCTTGCCGTGTACGAGTATCCGTTCCCCGAATAGGAGAGGGATGATCCCCATCTGATGCTGCTGAACGTCTCCACGTAGGAACCGCTCGAGATTCCCGTCAGGAAGTCGGCTTGGCTGGAGTATTCGTTGATAATTGCCGCGCTGGCCGAACCGAAGCCCAGAGCCAGCAGAGCAGTGAGCGTCAGGAGTCTTCGCATAGGTAATACCACCGCACCTATTATCCAGAGTCTCTAACGCAAAAAACGACCCCAAATCGTACCGGTACGTACTGGAACGGACAGATACCAGCAGCGTTTCTCGCCCTCAGTGGCGGTTACAGGACTTACGGTACTCCCTTTGTCAATGCTTGCCGGGTCGGGTTGCACCCGTCGCTCTCGCGACGGCTACGATCCCGCATCGGCGCACTTAGCTGTCGAGCAGCCCACCCGCGAAAGCTCCGCCGGGAGTGATCCCGGCGCGAACCGGCCGGCCGAAACGGCGGTGTTAGCCCAGCGGCTGCTAGCGATGAAGCAGGCGCAGTGTGTTGCCGTCGGGATCGCAAAGAAAGGCGACGCTGCTGCCGCCCTTGACTCTGATTCGGTCAAGAGTGACACGCCCTTCGCCTGGAGCCTCACAGGCCGTTTTGAAATCACTGACCGTCAGAGCGATACGTCGGAAGGCCGGATCGCAGAAGTCCTGCGCCGTCCGGGCGTTGCCGTTGGACCGGATGATCCCGATCATCGTGCCGTTGGGCGCCTTGATGAACGTAGTCCTGGACTTCTCGGAGAAGTAGTTGACTGTGAAGGGCTGACAACGTCCCGCCTGTCCACCGCCATCCTCGGGCTCTGAATAGTCGAATTACCGGCGCATGAGACACTTGCATGCACAGCCCGCGATGCCCGGAGCGAGTCTATGATAATGGTAAAAAGAGGGTGAGCGAGCAGTTCTCCAACAGGACCTCCGGGCGCGGGCCGTCCCTGCGGCGAGGGCTGCACAAGGACATCGCCGATCAATCCGGCGTAGCCAGAGGCAGATTCAACGCCGGGGAGTTCAGGTGCCCGTTTGCATGCTTCAGTCGCGACCGGGGATGCTGTGGGCTCTGTCTCTGCGAATGAACTGAGCCATGTTGCGTGAACAGCCTGCCGTCTCCATCAGAAGCTTCTTGGATGTTGTCGTGAAACCATTTAGTATGTTGATGGCTGCGGCCTCTTGCTCCGTCGCGGCGCTGGGTGTCGGGGCGGCAGGAGAGCGCACAGTGTCGGGCGTCAGCCTGCCGGAGGTGATCACAGTTGCGGGGAAGGAGCTCCGGCTGAACGGCATGGGGCTACGTAAGGTGAAGATCTTCTTTTCGGTTTACGTCATTGCCCTTTACCTCGAAGAGCCGACTCAAGACGCGCAGAAAGCGATCACAACCGATGAGGTCAAACGCATGGTTATCGTGATGCTGCGCGACGCCAGCCGCGCCCAGTTTGTGCAGAGCATGAAGGAGGGCATCCTGCGCAACTCCGGCCCGGAGATGCCCGCCCTGCGCGAGCGGCTGGACAAGCTGGAGCAGGCGCTCCCGGCGCTCAAGAAAGGCGATGAGATAGACTTTACGTACCTGCCGGGAGTTGGCACCATCGTGCACGGCCAGGGCCGGGAAATGACAATTCAAGGCAAGGACTTCGCGGATGCGCTGTTTTCAGCGTGGCTGGGCCCGAAACCCTTGAACAGCAAGCTCAAGCGCGATTTGTTGTCAGGTCCTGCTTCGGCGCCGGCGACGTCCTCGCTCAGCCACATGCCGTCCGGGGCTGCTAAAGGTCCTGCGCATCGAGCAGGAAATCAGCTACAGCAGGTGCCGCGATTTTCAGAGCGATCCGCCGATCGTTTTCAAGACGAAGACGAGGTGAATCGAAGGGGGAAAATGGATGCGGCTCTATCTGGTAAATCCGGACAACCCAGTCGTAAGCCTGAACAAGGTCCACTGGAACCGTCTGAACACATATCGAGTCTGGAAGCCGCTCGGGCTTCTCGTGGTGGCGGGACTGACGCCGCCGGAGTGGGAGGTGACACTGATCGACGAGAACTTGTCCCGCCCCGATTACGGACGCTTGCCGAAGCCTGATCTCGTCGGCATCACGGCATTCACGTCACAGGCTCCGCGGGCCTACGAAGTCGCTGGAATCTATCGCTCGATGGGAGTGCCGGTCGTGATGGGAGGCATTCATGCCACTTTCTGTCACGCCGAGGCGCTGGAACACGCGGATGCGGTCGTCACGGGGGAGGCGGAATCGGTATGGGGGCAGGTATTGTCGGATGCGCGTACCCATTGCCTGCGCAGGGTGTATCAGGGCGGCATCAGTGCGATGGACGCAATTCCACCCGCTCGCCACGACCTGCTCCACGGACGCTACTATTTTGGCTCGGTGCAAACCTCACGCGGCTGTCCGCTGAATTGCAGCTTTTGCAGCGTCACCGCATTCAACGGAGGGACGTTCCGCCGTCGGCCCGTCGGCGATGTCATTCAAGAACTGCGGCTGATCCGGGAAAAGCTCGTCCTCTTCGTTGATGACAACCTCATCGGTACGCGGCCTGACCATCTTGCATACTCCAAGGATCTCTTCCGAGCGATGATTCGCAAGGGGCTGACCCGGCCTTGGATCTGCCAAGCGACCATCAACTTTGCCGACGATGACGAATTGCTTGATCTAGCATCGCGTTCGGGATGCCAAGGCGTGTTCGTCGGTTTCGAATCCCCCACAGTGGAAGGGCTCATGTCCGTTGGCAAAAAGTTCAACCTCCAGAAGGGGAGAGACTTCCGCGCGTCCGTCCGCCGGATTCAACGGCACGGCATGTGCGTTGTGGGCTCGTTCATCATAGGGATCGATACGGACCAGCGGGGGATTAGCGGGGCAATCACCCGCGCGGCCAGCGAGTATGGCATCGACGCAGCCAACGTTCTGATCCTTACTCCGCTCCCCGGGACCGCGGTATACGCTCAAATGGAGCGCGAAGGCAGGATCCGGTCGAACAACTACCCCGGGGATTGGAAGTACTACACTCTAACTTATCCGGTGGCCAACTACAAGCATCTTACCTTCGCCGAAGCGGTAGACGAGGTAAACCGGTTCAACGATGTGTTTTACTCGTATACGCGCATTCTCCGGCGGATGCTGCGACTCGCCAGGAACACACGCAGCATCAGAACGTTTCGTCTAGTTCTGGTTGCAAACCTGAGCTATCGATTCAACCACCTTCTCGACCGGCGCATTTATGCCAGCCGGAGGGACACGGGGACGGACGAGTGTCGTGCAGCCGCCCAGAAAGTGTAACCGCCAGCCTGCCGTCACCGGCCAGGAAAGCACGCGTCCCGAACCCATGAGACTGATCTGCCCGACTCCTCTCTAAGGAGAAGCCTCTACCCCTTCTCCCCCGCGCTCTTCTTCTTCGTGTCGATGTTCAGGCGCTTGATCTTCTGGTTCAACGTGGAGAGCGGTATGTGCAGGTTCTCGGCGGTCTCGGTCTGGCTGTAGTTAAACTGCTCAAGGCGCTCCATGATGACGCGCCGCTCGAAATCCGCCACGATCTCAAACAACGACGCGTCGGGAGGCAGGCTGCCGCTCTCGTCGCGGCGTATGCGCATGCCGCCCGCCTGCAGCAGGTAATCGGGCAGGACGTCTACTGTCACGGTCGGGGAGGACGCCAGCACCACGGCGCGGTTCACGACGTTCTCCAGCTCGCGCACGTTGCCCGGCCATGCGTGGTCCATCAGAATCTGCATGGCGTCGGGCTCGAACTTCAGCATCGAGCGGCCGTTTGAGTCGAGGAACTTGCCTTCCTGCTCGCAGAAGATGTTCAGGAAATGATCGATGAGCAGTGGGATATCTTCTTTGCGATCTCGCAGGGGCGGCAACTGAATGTTGATGACGTTCAGGCGGTAATACAGGTCCTCGCGGAAGCGCCCCTCCTGAACCATCTTGCGCAGGTCGGCGTTGGTGGCGGCCAGAATGCGCACGTCCACGCGAACCACGTCGGTTGAGCCGACGGGCCGGAACTCCTTTTCCTGGATGACGCGCAGCAGCTTGGCCTGCATGTCCATGCTGAGCGTGCCGATCTCGTCGAAGAAGATGGTGCCGCGGTTGGCGATCTCGAAATAGCCCTTCTCGGAGGCGATCGCGCCGGTGAAGGAGCCCTTCTTGTGCCCGAACAGCGTGGATTCCAGCAGCTCCGGCGGCAGCGACCCGCTGTTGACGGCGAAGAACACCTGATCGGCGCGCGTGGAGTTCGCGTGAATGGCCTTTGCGATGAGCTCCTTGCCTGTGCCCGTCTCGCCCGTGATCAGAATGTTGGTGCGGCTGGTGGCGACCTGCGCAACGAGGTCGAGAATTTTCACCATCCGCTCGCTTTTCCCGACGATGTTCGGGAAGCTGTAGCGCTGCTTGAGGGCGCGCTTGAGCAGCTTGTTCTCGCGCTCCAGGCGGCGCGTGGAGATCATGCGCTCGATCTCGACCAGCAGCTTGTCCGGATTCCAGGGCTTCTGGAAGAAGTCCGTCGCGCCGGCCTTGAGCGTCTGCACGGCCGTATCGACGGAGCCATAGGCCGTGATCATGAAGACAGGCGTCTCGCGGTCGCGCTCGCGAAACTCGACGAGCACGTCCATCCCGGAGCGGTCCGGCATCATGAGGTCGAGCAGGACCAGGTCGTAGTCGCCCGACGCGAGCTTTTCCAGACCCTCCGCGCCGTTCTCAGCCAGCTCGACCGAGTAGCCCTCGAGCGTAAGGAACGCCTCGAGGCTCTCACGGATGTCGGGTTCGTCGTCGATTACGAGAATTCTGCCCTTCGAGTTGGGAAGAACCTCGTCCAGATCGTGATCAGGCATGTACGGCTTTCCTAGCGAGCGGGAACTCCAGGTGGAACCTCGTGCCCTCGCCGGGCTGGCTGTAGACGTCAATGACGCCGAGGTGCTCGCGGACAATGCCGTAGGTCACCGACAAGCCAAGCCCGGTTCCTTTACGGACAGCCTTGGTCGTAAAGAACGGGTCGAAGATGCGGGAGATGTGCTCCTGGCTGATGCCGTGGCCGGTGTCGAGCACATCTACGGCTATGGCATCGCCCTGGGCGCGGCTGCGGACCGTGAGGGTTCCGCCGTTCTCCATGGCATCCCGGGCGTTCAGGAAAAGATTCAAAAACACCTGCTGGAGCTTTCCCGGATTTCCTTTGATGGAAGGGATTTGCTCTTCCAGGTCCAATTCTAACCTAATG
The DNA here is from genome assembly GCA_050260275.1 of bacterium. Classification (GTDB taxonomy): domain Bacteria; phylum Acidobacteriota; class Terriglobia; order Bryobacterales; family Bryobacteraceae; genus DATMXS01. The sequence goes on along the minus strand of JBLNBX010000240.1, from coordinate 13,406 downwards.
CCCGCCTTCTGAAGCTGATGCTCGATGAGCAGGGCGCTTTCCTGGATCACCCGGTTGAGGTTCACCTCGACGAAAGCCGTTGGCGAGGTGCGGGAAAAATTGAGCAGCGAGTTGACGATCTCGCTGGCGCGGAAGGTTTGCTTGGAGATCTTGTCGAGCAGGCGCGCCTTCTGGTCGTCGCCCGACACCTGGCGCTGCAGCATCTGCGCGTAGGTCGAGATGACAGCAAGCGGCGTGTTAACCTCGTGCGCGACGCCGGCCGCGAGCAGGCCGATCGAGCTGAGCTTGTCCGCCTGCATCAGGCGCCGCTCCAGCTCGTCGCGCTCCGTGACGTCGTCCACGATGATCAGGCGGCCGATCTGCTCGCCTTCCTTCGACAGCAGCGGCGCGACAGCGATGTTCGCAACCACCTCCGGCTGGGCCAGCTGCTGGCTTCCTCCGTTGCCGCGCGCCGCCCCGCCGTTGTGCACGGGCAGTTCCACCACCTTCGGCGGCGCTGGACTCAGCGGAAACTTGTACTTGTAGATATGGTGCACGCCTCCGGCCGACGCCAGTTGCTGCACCAGTTCCTCGGGGAACAGCTCGGAGAGGTGCCGGCCGAGCGCCTGGTCGCGCTGGATGCCGGTGAGCCGCTCCATCTGCGTGTTCCAGCTCTCGACGCGGTTTTCGAGGTCCACCGCAAGGATGCCCACGCGGATCGACTCGATGAGCCGCTCGTACTCCTCCATCTTCCGCTCGAGCGAGCGGTAGAGCTGCGCATTCTCCACCGCTATGCCGATGTTGCCGGAAACAGTGATGAGGAGTTCGAGGTCGTCGCTGGTGAGGAAATCGCCCTTGTCGGTGCGGCTTGCGCCAAGCCACGCGATAGCACGGCCGCGCACGGAGCACGGTATGTAGTACGTGAAATCGAGCTCGGAGATGGCGTGGCGCACAGATTGCGGCCACTGCCGCGAGATCACGTCCAGCGGGCGTTTGGTGGACTCGAAGAACAGGTACGCGCGATCCGGGCTGGACGAGAGGAACGACAGGTCGAGCCCGGAGGTGTCCTCGTTCACCATCGGCGCGCCGGATGTCTTCACCAGCCGGAACTGGCCGTCATCGTCCTGCAGGAAGAAGCCCACGCGCTGGATCGAGAGGGTGCGCACCAGGCGGTCGGCTGCCGAGCCGAGCATGGCGTCGAGATCGACCTCCGAGCTGAGGTCGCGCGCGAACTCGATCAGCGTGCGCCGGTAATCATAGCGGTCCTTGTAGAACACGTACCGGTCCAGCACCTCCCGTATCCAGTTGCGGATGGGCTGGAAGATGAGCGCCGCGATCAGAACCAGCGCCGCGCCGGCGGCCGCGCCCAGATCCTCGAACTTGCCGACCGAGAAGATGAGGCCGTAGAACAGCGCCAGCACGCAGATGGTTGCCAGCGTGTCCACGTAACCCTGCTGGAAAATGATGTCGACGTCCATGAGCCGGTAGCGGATGACCGCCCAGGCCCAGGTAAGCGGGATGAGCAGCAGCGAGAGGACGGCGGCATTCATCCAGGCTGTGGGAATCGCGCCCAGCAGGTAGGGGATGACGTATATGGCCATGAACGGCAGGATCGCGGCGATCGTCCCGTTGCGCAGCCACTTGATCTGCTGGCGCACCATGGGGTCTTCGGCGCGGCGGTAGGCCCAGGCGAGAATCACCCCGCCCAGCAGATAGGTCACGCTCAGGAAGCCCAGCCAGACGCGGTCGAGAATCCAGTTCATCTCGACCATCGGCACAGCGATCAGCACGCGGCCCGAGGCGAAGCCCACGAAGACGGCCATGAGCAGAACTGCGGGCAGGTACAGCACGGCCTGGCGGATGCGCCCGCGCCGGAACCAGCTTCGGACGCCTGGGAACACCAGGCAGAAGTGCAGGAAAATGGTCGGCGCCAAAAGCCCGCCGGCCACGTTGCCCCAATACATCACCCGGTCGAAGTTGTTGAGTTTCCCGGTGAAATGGAACGTCGAGTAAACGAACGAGGCGAGGCAGAGGACGTAAAAATGCCGCGCCATGGGCGCGCTGCCGCGGCGGAACAGGACGTAGAGGCCTATCAGGAGATAGGCAAGGCCGATGATGTACTGGTAGTGCAGCGCCGCGAAATCCTTGGGAGCCGGCTGGACGATGAGGGTGGTTCCGAAATCGACGCCGCCCCGGCGCAGCTCGTAGCGCGCCGTGCCCCAGATCTTGATGGCCACCAGGACCCTGCTCACATCGGTGGCCTTGTCGATGGGCACGCTATTGATGCGGAGCACCACGTCGCCGGCTTTGATGCCCGCGCGGCTGCCGGCGGCGCCCTTCATGACATGCAGAGCCGTCACCGCCCCGTCGCGCTCGCTCCATACGACGCCGTCATCGGGCAGCAGCCAGGGTTGTTGCTGGAAGTTAATGTACGCGCAGATCACCGCGGCTGCCGTCAAGGTCATCAGCAGCGCGCTCGAGAATTGGACGCGAAGGTCTCTCATCCGGATCTGCCGTTCCGTACTACCCCTGTCGCCGGGCGGACACTTAGCCCTGCACTTCTCCACTGCGGTGCCGAGCAACTTTGATTCCACTTCCGTTAGCGGCAGCCCAGATCGTCGATTTGCCTATTTTACCGCCAGTTACGCTCAGATCGGGACGGTGGACTCCGAATTTTGGGAAGCCGATACAGTAAGGCATATCGGCCCACCGGCGGCTCTACCCCTTGAGGACCATAGTACCAACCGACCGGGTATGACACCCACTGCCGGGGTGTGCATAGAGGCCCTGCGCTTGATGCAACGCCGAGCCTCTTCACCGGGTTGAGACGACCGCCGACTGCTATCTGCCGCGGCTCGAGCGCGCGAGGCGGGCTTCGGATCACATTCCCCCGATCGCAAATCGGCACGGGCGCATTGACACGCTGCAACTGGAAATATCCCTCCTGTTTACAAGCGCTTATGGGAATGGGCCGGCGTTGGGCGGGCCCCAATGCCCTATTGAGGCGTGAAGGTTTGTACCGCACGCGGCGCGGCCCAGTTACCGCCCGGCGATACACGACAGGAGATTCGAGTGGACGAGAAGGTATTCATTCGGGGCATCGAACGATTCGACGCAGCGGAGTTCGCCGACGCGCTCTTGAGCGCGGGGCCGGAGGAGACGCGCGCGCTTCGCGCCCGGCTGGGACCGGACGCCTTTGAGCGCATGCGCGAGCGCGCAGCCGAGGCTCGGATGCGGTCCGGTGCGCGGGGGAACGTGGTTGTGCTCCACGGCATCATGGGCGGCGAGCTCACCGAGTACGAAACCGACGCGCAGCCGCGCGCGGTGTGGCTGAAGTTGCTCCGGATACTGTGCGGCGGGTTCTCGCTGCTGCCGCTGGCCGGTGGAGCGAGCGTGAGGCGCATCGCCGCCACGGGCATTCTGAAGCGCTACTACGGCGAGCTGCTCCTGTCGCTGATGGCGCAGGGCTGGAACACGCACGCCTACTGGTTCGACTGGCGGCTCGACGTGCGCGAGAGCGCCCGCACACTCGCGCTGCGAATCCGCGAGTGGTTCAAGCCCGGCGAACACGTGCATCTGGTGGCGCACTCGATGGGCGGCCTTGTCGCGCGCATGTTCATCCGTCACCACCCACAGCTCTGGCGCGCCATGTGGGACGCGAAGGGAAACGGCGCTCGCGGAGGACGGCTGGTAATGCTGGGTACCCCGAACCACGGCTCATTTGCGGTTCCTCAGATGTTGTTCGGTTTGAACGACAACCTGCGCAAGCTGGCGCTGCTGGACCTGTTCCACAGCCTGCGCGAGCTGATCGAAGTGGCGAAGACGTTCACTGGCATTTACCAGATGCTGCCGTCGCCGCTGCGCATGCCGGGCGCCGAGCCGCTGTATTCGAGCGCAACGTTTTCGCCTGTTTCGGTGGACCAGGCGCAGCTCGATGCCGCCCGCGCGTTCCACGAAGAGCTTGCCTCCGATGCCTCGACGAGCGACCCTTCCCGCCTTGTCTACATCGCCGGCTGCCGCCAGCCCACGTACAGCGGAGTGCGCGACTGGCAGCGGCTGGATTCATTCGACGGCTACGAAGCGACCCGGCTCGGAGATGGGACCGTGCCTCACTCGCTCGGCTTGCTCGACGGTGTGCCGGCTTACTACGCCGAGGCGGAACACGGCGCTCTGCCCTGCGACAAAGCCGTAATGCCAGCTCTCGATGAGATCCTCGCGGCGGGTTCAACAACCCGGCTCGCGTCGGCCCCGCCACAAACGCGGCTCGATGATGAGGAGGCCGTCCGAGAGGAGCTGGCGCTGCAGCGCGAGGCCGAAGAGGCCGCCGTGCGCGAGCTCACCCGGCAACTCGAGGCGTCGGCGCGACGTCCGGGAGGTGAGGACAGCGAGGAGGCGGCCGCCGCCCTGCGGCGCGCTGAGGACCTGCTCATGCGCGGATTCGCGTGTGCAGCGGAGCCGCGATCGTGGGCGGCGCCTGAGGGTTCACCGGCGGCCTGCGCCGTGGCGAGCGCCGCCGCGGTTTCGAACACGCTCCGCATGCGGCTGTCGCGCTCGTCCATCGCAGACGTGGAGCCGGGCGAACCGCCGGTTGACGCGGTCGCAGTGGGACATTACATCGGCGTGCGTCCGGCCGGCGCGGAACTGGCGCTCGACGAGGCGATTTCTGCGCCCCTGGGCGGAGCAAAGCTGCTCACCACCTTTGCTGAACGCGGCATTCTGCGCGGTGAGGCCGGCCAGCCGTTCTTTCTTGCGGACCCGCGCGATACGGGGCGCCTGATCGCAGTTGCGGGCCTAGGCTATCCCGGCCGCTGTGGGGCTCCGGAGCTGGCAATGGCCATCCGGGAGTTGGTCTGGTCGCTCAGCGCGCTCGGAAAACGGCATCTTGCGGCGGTGCTGATCGGTTCGGGAGAGGGCAACCTGTCCACCCGAGAAGCGGTTGCGGCGTGGATCGACGGCATCCGAGCCGCGTTGGCGGAGCCGCGCGCGGGCAGCGGCCGGTTGGCAACGATCACGTTGGTCGAGACTGACGCATGCAAGCTCCTGGAAATGCGCCGCGCGCTTGCCGCTATCGAGCCGGAACCGGTGGCTGGCGTGACTCTCGAGGTGACGGGACCTCCGGAGGAGGAGTTGATCGAGCCGGCCGCCGCCGAAGCCGCCGCGCGGGCGAGGGCCGCTGTGCTCGCAAAGTCGGAGGGCTGGGAGGAGCAGATCAACAGCGCCTACCCGACGCGGCTAACGGTGGATATGGAAGGGCACGTCTACCGCTACGGCGCGGTGACGCGGACGGCTTCTGTCCCGGAGCGGTGCATCGCGCTCGACCCCGGCCTGGTGCAGGAGGCCAACAACGCGCTCGCCGCCGCCTGCGACGCCGCCGAGCAATGGCGCCTCGGGCAGTACCTGCTGAAGCTGCTGTTCCCGGCAGACCTCCGGAACGAACTTTCCACCGCTCACCCGCTCGTCGTGACCTGCGACTCGAGCGCCGCGCGCGTCCCCTGGGAGATGATCGCGCAGCCTGGCGCGGGAACCCCGGCGGGCGCGTTCCTGGGAATACATCGCGGGCTGACGCGGCAGTTGCGGACGCCGTTTGCTCCGCCGCCGGAACCGTTCCCGGCGGCCAGCCGCGTTCTGCGCGTTCTGATTGTGGCAGACGGAGCGTGCGACGCGCGGCTGCCCGGAGCGGCGCGTGAAGGCGAACTGGTGCGCGAACTCTTCAGCCGCTTCAGGGAGCAGGAACTGGCGAAACCGGCGCCGGCCCGGCGCGCCGCCGAGGTCGAGATCTGCGCGCTGATCGGCCCGGAGCAGGCCACCCGCACCCGCGTGATGCAGGAGTTGCTGCTCCGCGAGTACGACATCCTGCACTACGCCGGCCACTGCGCCTACGACGCGGAGCACCCCACGGAATCGGGGTGGGTGTTCTCAGGAAGCACGCGGCTGACCGCTAACGAACTGAGCAGGGTGGACCGGGTCCCGGCGTTCGTTTTCGCGAACGCGTGCGAGTCGGGCGTGACGCCTGACCGTGCGGGCAGCCGCTCGCCGGGGATGGCGCCAAGCTTCGCAGAGTCGTTCTTCGCGCGCGGCGTGAGGGACTTCATCTGCACCGGCTGGCCCGTCAACGACGATGCGGCGCTGGAGTTCGCCAGGACGTTCTATACGTGCCTCCTGGGCCTGGATGGACGCGCTCCCCAACCGGCGCACGCTGCCATGCGCGAAGCGCGCGCGCGCATCTTCAACCTCGCGAACGGCATCGCGAGCTGGGGCGCCTACCAGCACTACGGCAACCCGTACACGCGTGTGGTGGCGGCGGCCGGGGCATCCGCAGCAGATAGATAGCAGGCCCGCGCGCCCGCCACGTCCCGCTGGTCTACGCCAAACCAGGAGGTGAACGCCCACGGCCAGCGGAGCCAGAAAGCGTACACCGCGGTCCCCGTTTCGGTAATATGGCGGCGAACACTGCGCCCGGCCGAATGCTGCCGCGCGCTTAATCGAATGGCCTTCGATGCCCGGAGGACACCGTCGTGAGCGGAAGCGGCATGACAGCAATCATCATCGGCGCCGGGCCGGCAGGGCTCACCGCAGCCCGCGAACTCCTGGAACGGACCAGCATCCGGCCCGTTGTGATAGAGAGCACGGGGTACATGGGTGGGATCTCCCGGACGGCGCGGTACAAGGGCAACCGTATCGACATAGGCGGGCACCGGTTCTTCTCGAAGTCGGATCGCGTGATGGAGTGGTGGACGCGCGTGATGCCGCTCGAGGGCGCGGGCGCATCCGGGCCGGACAGCTCTGACCGCGTCTTGCTGGTGCGACAGCGCAAGTCCCGGATTTACTTCCTCCGTAAGTTCTTCGACTATCCCATTAAGCTCAGCGCCGACACTCTGAGTAAGTTGGGTCTCACCAGAACGATAAAGATCGGTGCCAGTTACCTGTTGTCGGCAGTCCACCAGATCAAACCCGAAGAGACGCTGGAACAGTTCCTGATCAACCGGTTCGGGCGGCAGCTTTACCTGACGTTCTTTAAGAGTTACACGGAGAAGGTCTGGGGCGTGCCATGCGACCGCATAAGCGCCGAGTGGGGGGCGCAGAGGATAAAGGGGCTGTCGCTCGTGACGGCCGTCGCTCACTTCCTGAAATCGCTCGTGCGGCGGGATTCGAAAGACATACGGCAGAAGGACACGGAAACATCGCTCATCGAACAGTTCATGTACCCGAAGTTCGGTCCCGGGCAGCTCTGGGAGTATGTGGCAGAGGAGATCGAGGAGCGCGGCGGGCGCATTCTGACGGGCTGGACGGTTACGGAGATCCACACTGCCGGCGACCGGATCACCGCCGTTACCGCAACGAATGAGGACGGCGGAACGCGGCGGTTCGAGGGCGATTACTTCTTTTCCACCATGCCGGTGCGCGACCTCGTGCGGGGCCTGGATGCCGATGTTCCGCCGGAGGCGCGCGAGATTGCCAATGGCCTGGTGTACCGCGACTTCATCACCGTCGGCATGCTGCTCAAAGGTCTGCGGATCAAGGAAGATGGCGCGGCGGGCGGTCTCCTAAAGGACAATTGGATCTACATACAGGAGCCGGACGTCCTCGTGGGCCGGATGCAGATCTTCAACAACTGGAGTCCTTACATGGTGGCCGATCCGGAGAAGGTGTGGATCGGACTGGAGTATTTCTGCAACGAGACGGACGAACTCTGGCGTAAGTCCGACGAGGAGATGATCGCACTGGCCACGGAGGAGATGGACCGGATCGGCATTGTTAACCGGGAGGACGTCCTGGACGCCACGGTAATCCGGGTCCCGAAGACTTATCCCGCATACTTTGGAACTTACTCCCGCTTCGACGTGCTGAGGAAATATCTGGACGGCTTCGAGAACCTGTTCCTGATCGGGCGCAACGGCATGCACAGGTACAATAACCAGGATCACTCGATGCTGACCGCAATGACCGCTGTGGACAACATAGTGGCGGGACGCACCAGCAAGGCGAACATCTGGGCGGTGAATACCGAGGCCGAGTATCACGAAGCGAAGCGGGCAACCGCGGAAGAACTCAAGAGGCGCGAGGCGGCTACGGGTAGGTAGGCTTCCGGGTGTCTCCAGAGCCCCCGAAGCTGCACGGAAACCTCCCAGAACTGCGTTCCCGGTGGCCGTTACGAGCGCCCCGGAAGGTAAATCGCGGCGCCGGGTGGAAGCCTCCCCGGTGCGTATCAGCCTGGCCCGGCGCGGAGGCGGGCGCGGTTACTCGTGGACGACGGCTTCTTCGGCCGTCTCGCGGCGCTCGCGCCGGCAGCGGTACTCGTAGGCCGCTCCGATGAATGCCGAAAACAGCGGGTGCGGCTCGAGGGGCTTCGACTTGAACTCGGGGTGGAACTGGCAGCCCAGAAACCAGGGATGGTCTGGCAACTCGCAGATCTCGACGTAGACGCCGTCCGGCGTGCGTCCTGAAATGCGCATCCCCGCGGCGGTGAGCGCCTGCTCGTACTCGCGGTTGAACTCGTAGCGGTGGCGGTGGCGCTCGCTGATTAACTCGCGGCCGTAGGCACGCCGCGCGAGGCTGCCGGGAGCCAGTTGGCAGGGGTACGCGCCGAGCCGCATGGTGCCGCCGAGGTCCTCGACGCCCTTCAACTCGCGCAGTTTGTAGATGACACGGTGGGGCGTGGCGGGGTCGAACTCGGTGGAGTTGGCCTGAGTCAGGCCGCACGCCGAGCGGGCGAACTCAACGACCGCCATCTGCATGCCGAGGCAGATTCCGAAGTACGGCACGCGGTTCTCGCGCGCGAAGCGTACGGCCTGTATCATGCCCTCGGTGCCGCGCTTGCCGAAACCGCCCGGGACCAGGATGCCGTCGTAAGCGCGAAGCTGCTCGAGAGCGGCGTCGTTGACCAATCCCTCCGAGTCGATCCACTTGAGCCGGGGCCGGACATTGTGCGCAAGGCCGCCGTGCAGAAGCGCTTCCTTGAGGCTCTTGTAGGAATCCTCGTAGGAGGTGTACTTGCCGACGAGCGCGATGGCGGTCTCTCCGGCGGGGTTATACAGCCGGTGGAGCATGTCCTTCCACGCGCTGAGGTCGGACGGGCCGGCATTGAGCTTGAGGAGCCGCACCACGCTTTCGTCGACGCCCTGCTCGGCAAACGTGATAGGCACCTCGTAGACGGAGTTGACATCGCGGGCGCCGATGACGTTCTCGACATCGACGTCCGTGAATAGCGCGATCTTCTCTTTAATCTCTCGCGAGAGCGGGTGCTCGCTGCGGCAGATCAGCAGGTCCGGCTGGATGCCGATCTCGCGCAATTCCTTCACGCTGTGCTGAGTAGGCTTGGTCTTGAGCTCGTGCGCCGCGGCGATCCAGGGCACGAGCGTGACGTGCACGAACACCGCGTTTTCGCGGCCCACTTCATGGCGCAACTGGCGCAGCGCCTCCAGGAACGGGAGCGACTCGATATCGCCGACCGTGCCGCCGACCTCGACGATCACAACGTCCACCCCCTCTTCGACCTTGCGCACGGCGGCCTTGATCTCGTTGGTGACGTGCGGGATCACCTGCACGGTTTTGCCGAGGTAGTCACCGCGGCGCTCCTTCGAGATGATGCGCTCGTAAATGCGGCCGGAGGTCAGGTTGTTGGCCTGGGTGAGGCGAGCGTGCGTGAACCGCTCGTAGTGGCCGAGATCGAGGTCGGTCTCGGCGCCGTCGTCGGTGACGAAGACCTCGCCGTGCTGGAACGGGCTCATCGTGCCCGGATCGACGTTCAGATAGGGATCGAACTTCTGCAACGTGACCGTCAGGCCGCGGCTCTCGAGCAGGCAGCCGATAGAAGAAGCGGCAATGCCCTTCCCGAGGGAGGAAACGACGCCGCCGGTGACGAAGATGTACTTAGCCATCGATATCGCCTGTGGTGCCGGAATAGGGGGACCGGAGCTCCCCCGCGTGATTGAACATTTGCGAAACCCGCGCCAGGTCTCCGGGGGTGTCGATGCCGACCGAATCGTAATCGGTCTCGACCACCCGTATCCTGAAGCCGTTTTCGAGCGCCCGCAATTGCTCGAGCCGCTCGGCGCGCTCGAGAGGACCTATGGGCAGCCGGGGATAGTCGAGCAGGAACTCGCGCCGGTAGACATAAAGCCCGATGTGCCGGTAGTGGGCGGCCGGCTCGCCGTCCGCGCGAATGTGAGGAATTGGCGAGCGGGAGAAATAGAGCGCGTTGCCGGAGCGGTCCGTAACGACCTTCACCGCGTTTGGATTGGCCACCTCAGCGGGGTCATCTATGCGCTTCTTGAGGGTGCCCATAGGGGCATCCGGATCCTCAAGCAGGCCCAGGACGGCGGCGTCGATCGCTGCGGGGTCGATCAGAGGTTCGTCGCCCTGGATGTTAACGACGAGGGGAGCGCTATCGGCGCTCGCGACCTCGGCGGCGCGGTCGGTGCCGGAGGCGTGGTCCGCCCGGGTCATCCGCACGGAGGCTCCGAAAGCCCGTGCGGCGTCGCGCACGCGCTCGTCGTCGGTCGCGATCACTACCTCCGTAAGGTACCGCGCGCACGCTGCACGCTCGTACACGTGCTGAAGCACGGGACGGCCGGCAAGAGTGGCGAGGACTTTTCCCGGAAAACGCGAGGATGCGAAGCGCGCCGGAATGATGCCCAATATCCGACGTGGCACATACGATGATAGCATGCCCGGCGAGCCGTCCCCACCGCGGAGGGGCGCCCGCCCGCCGTTCGCGCCCCGCGTGTACCGCAGGCGCGCCGTTACGCGTCCACAGGACTAGACGCGGGTTACGCCGCGCGGCGCAACGGATCCCAAGGATTGGACGTGGGACGTCGGGTGATATACTGAGGTCAGTCGCAGCCGCGTGCGAGGGGATTCCCGAAATGGTTGCGAAAGTGGCTTTGAAGTCAACAGTTTGCAGCATCATGGGCCTCGCGCTGGCGGCGGTAGTACCGCTTAGTGCCGGCGAGGATAAGGTCGCACCGCAACAGCCGCGAGTTAACATCGAACCCCGTGCGCGCCCCACGCCATCTGAAAGCGATACTCCGCCGGGACGCACGCTGAGGATCGACACGACGATCGTGCAGATCCCCGTGACCGTAACCGACCCGCTCAACCGCTTCGTTACCGGCCTCGAGAAGGAACACTTCCGGGTGTTCGAGGACAAGGTGGAGCAGAACATCACCCACTTCTCGAGCGAGGACGCCCCCATAACCATGGGCCTGGTATTCGATTCCAGCGGCAGCATGGGGACCAAGCTCCAGAAGTCCCGGCAGGCGGTGGCGCAGCTTATGAAAACGGCCAACCCGGAGGACGAGTTCTTCCTGGTGCAGTTCAACGAGCGGCCGGAGCTGAGCCACGGGTTGACGCGGGATACGGAGGAGATTCAGAACCGCCTGACGTTCGTCCAGTCCAAGGGCCGCACGGCGCTGCTCGACGCCGTGTACCTGGCCCTGCACGAGATGAAGAAAGCCAATAACCCGCGCAAGGCGCTGGTGATCATCTCGGATGGCGGCGATAACTCCAGCCGGTACACGGAGAGCGAGATCAAAAACCTGGTGCGGGAGGCCGATGTCCAGATCTACGGCATCGGAATCTTCGAGCCGTTGGCTTCGCGAGGCCGCACCCCCGAGGAACTCTCGGGGCCGAGTCTGTTGAGCGAGATCGCAGAACAGACCGGCGGGCACCATTTCCCTGTAGAAAACCTGAACGAGCTGCCCGACGTGGCGGCCAGAATCGGCATAGAGCTCCACAACCAGTACGTGCTCGGGTACGCGCCCTCGAACCGGGAACGGGATGGCAAGTACCGCCACGTTCAGGTAAAGCTCGTACAGCCCAAGGGGCTTCCGCCCCTCAGGGCCTTCTGGCGGCTCGGCTATTATGCACCGACTCAATAGTTTCATCCTGCTGTTATGTGCTGTGGCCTGCGCGGCGCCCGCGCTGGCTCAGGAAGGCAATCCTATCTACCGCAGCGACGCGAGGCTGGTAGTGCTGCACGCCACCGTGGTGGACAGAAAGGGCGAGTTCCTCACAAACCTGCCCCAGAGTGCGTTCAAGGTCTACGAAGACGGCGTGGAGCAGAGCCTGCGGATCTTCCGGCGCGAGGACGTGCCCGTCTCGATGGGCATCGTGATCGACAATAGCGGCTCCATGCGCGACAAGAGGCGGCAGGTGGAGCGGGCCGCGCTCGGGCTGGTGAAAGCGTCCAACCGCAACGACGAGGTTTTCATCGTCAACTTCAACGACGAAGCCTGGCTGGACGTGGACTTCACGAACGACCTCAAGGTCCTTGAGGAGGGCCTGAGACAGATCGATTCGCGCGGCGGGACGGCCATGCGCGACGCGATCGATTCATCGATGGACCACCTCAAGGCCAAGGCGAAGAGGGATAAGAAGGTCCTGATCGTCGTCACCGACGGCAACGACAACACCAGCGAGATCACGCTCGAGCGGCTCGTCCAGAAGGCGCAGAACCGCGAGGTGATCGTGTATACCATCGGCTTGCTCGACGAAGAGGGCGGGCGCGAGGCCAAGCGCGCCAAGCGCGCGTTGACCACGATCGCCGAAGCCACCGGCGGCCAGGCGTTCTTCCCGCAGCACGTCGACGACATCTTCCAGTACGCGCTGGACATCGCGAAGGACATTCGCAACCAGTACGTGCTGGCCTACTCGCCTCACAGACAGGAGCTGGACGGAACCTACCGGCGCATCAAGGTGACTGTGGACGGAAAGAACCGCCCAACGGTGCGCACGCGCACCGGTTATTACGCAAGCCCGGAGATTCCACAAAACGAGTCCGCGGCGTTTTCGCGCGCAACCTCCCAATAGACCGCCCGGCCGCTCCGCCAGAGGCCGGTTCTACGCACGAGCAGCGGATCGGGCGTGCTGCGTCCCTGTGGCTGGCAACCGCAGATTGAGAGTCCGCCCGATTCCTCCCGAGCCTGCGCTGCTTCCAGCAGCAGCGCCGTCCAGAGCGGCTGATCCGAGTTCCGTGCGCAAGTTTGCTACAAATGGAAATTGGTGGTTAAACCGGACGTGGTGAACCAGTGACGACCGATTTCTGCCTGCTGGCCGCGACGGGCGAGGCTGCGAGGCTTCCGCTCGAGATGTTCATAGTTTTCGGCGCGGCGAAGCTGTTTGGCGAGCTTTTCGAACGGCTGAAGCAGCCGGGCATCGTGGGCGAGATCCTGGCGGGAATCCTGATCGGACCGAGCGTGTTGGGGTGGATCGCACCGGGCGAATTCCTGAACGCGCTCGCCGAACTGGGCGTTATGTTCCTGCTATTCCGGGTCGGCCTCGAGGTGAAGGCGTCCGAGCTGGCGCAGGTTGGCGGCCGGGCGACGCTAGTGGCGGTGCTCGGCGTGATCGTGCCGTTCTTCATGGGCTGGGGCATTCTGCTCCTCTGGAACGCACCGCAGATCGAGGCGATCTTCGTAGGCGCGGCG
>JBLNBX010000239.1:0-8763 GCA_050260275.1 bacterium | reverse complement strand
GAGTTGAACCATTGTAATCGCTTGCAGACGGGTTTGCTTATGGATTCGACCTGCCGGCCGACGGCTCGGGCGAGGCGCATCGATGTAAAGCCGGCGCGCGAGGAGCGGGCCCTTATTGGTTCCAGAAATCGGCAGCTACGATCTTCGCCGCGCCCGTACTACCCTTGATCACGTCCACCGAAAGGACGATAGCAACGTTCTGGTGTTCCCAGTCTTTTGGCGCGAATGCGCCCAACTGCTCGATCTGCGCGGAATCCGTCAGGAAGTCGGCCGCCGCAAGCGTGCCGTAATGCGTCAACCCTGCAGCCGTGACAGCAACCTGACCGGTTTTTGGCTCAAGCGCCCGTACAACCAGCGCGTAATCCTTCAGGGGGTGGTCGTAAGGCGTCCTAAAATCGACGGACCAGTCGTCCCGTGCAGGGTTGTCCCTATCGCGAAGAACGGCGACGTCGGAGCCGGGCGTTCTTTCCATGCTGAAGCGGAGTTTGTCGGCGAGGCTTGTCGTCCAGTAGTTGTTGAAGCCGATCAGGACTGCCGGACTGGTTTGAAGCTCGGCAAAGCTGACTCGGGAGGAAAGCAGAAGGCGGTACGGCTTCTCGTTTTGCTGAAGCCATCCTACGAGTTTCGAGAGGGCTATCGCGTCGTTCAGGAACAGCCGTTCGCTCCCGTGGATAGCCCCGGACAGAGAGTCCGGGGTTGGGCTGTCACCTCGTCCCGGACTCCCTGGTTGCGCCTGGCGCAACGGGCTGATGCAGATGAGAATCGGGCTTTGGCTGTTGAGAATCGGCCGCCAGAATCCATCAATCACACGCCGGGGCGATCGCCAACGCGTGCTGCTAACAGCCACAACCGAAAACAGCACCGCCACCAGGGCGATCGGGATAGAAACCCACAGGCGGCGCCGCAACCGGGCTCCCGATTGTACGGACGGTTTTCGCTCCCAAACCGGAACGGGCGCAGGGGACTCGTCCTGCGCTACGGCAGTAGCAGCGGCGGGCCGAAGAAACCGGGGGACGTAAGAGCCAAGAGGAATCTCGATCCGGATTTCACCGGAATGGCTGGGCTCCATGTAGTACTGGGCGAGCCGTTTGCGAACGTCAGCAGCGGTGCTGCGGACGACGTGGTCGGTTGCCGTGTCGTAGTCCGGCGGGCGTCCGAACACTTCCGAGCCGAGGGTGCGTTCTTTGAGATCCTGCACGCTCCCGTCCAGCGTCTTGCCCACTACGTACGCCAGAAGGCTCGAGCACCCTTTGCTTCGTGCGAAAACAGGACTGGCTAGCAGCCGCCCGAGTTGTTCCCGGATCGCCTCGCGATCCCACTCCGTTTGAAGAGAGAGAGCCTCTCCCTCGGAGAACGGTCTCAGAGGCGTTCGAGTACCCATTGGACCCCCGCTTGACCGCCGGTTTGGAAAGTGTAACAAATTTAGGCGGCTTTTTGGGCCCCGGGGGAACGGTACCTACCCCGCCAGGACGTTAACCACTGTTGGGTTCCCTCTTGCAGTTTCCGGCGCAGCGAGCCCGGTGCAGGCGCCGCATTCGGAAAAATAAATCACCTAGTTTCAGTCGATTTAACGGCAGTTGGCCGACGTTAGAGCCAGACCCCGACAGTCCCGGACCGTCGCGAGCTTGATCCAGATGGCGGGAATACTCAGAATACCCCGCAAATCGCATGCCGGCTGGCCGGTCCTGAAGGTTAGCAGCGGCCGCAATTGGTTCGGGCCAGCGGGCATTTCGTTGAACTGAATGAGCAAAGTGTGGCACTCGGTTACTGCGCGTGAAGCAACCGGTCGTGCGATAGTCGGCCATTCGCACCCGGAATTACGTCCGCCTGTGCCACGCCAGACCTGATATGGGCCCCGCCGTGGGTCCGCCGTGAACGCAAATCGGCGTTCGCCGACACCGATGCGCCGCCGAAGAGGCGGGGGGGGTAACGTAAACAATGAAAGGGTTAGGGCTTATTGCACTTGCGGCCGCACTGGTTTTCGTGAGTACGGCCAGCGCACAAAACGTCACCGGTTCCCTTGTCGGAACCGTTGTTGACCAATCCGGCGCGGCAGTGCCGGACGCCATGTGCACACTCGTCAACAGAGCGACGAACGTCAATCTGGTAGCGACCACGGCGCTCGACGGCCGCTTCAATTTTCCCATCGTGCCGCCAGGTACCTACACGCTGAATATCCGGCTCGAGGGCATGAAGGGCATATCGATGAGCGATATCGCCGTCTCGGCCCAGGAGGTTCGCAGCCTCGGCAGGATCACGATGGAGGTAGGCGTGGTCACGGAAACCATCAGCGTCACGGCCGAAGCCACGCCGGTGCAAACGAGCAGTTCCGAACGCGCGGGGTTGGTTAGCGGTGAGCAGATTAACGATATTGCGATTCGCGGCAGGGATTTTCTGGCGCTGGTCGGTATGGTCCCCGGAGTCATTGACACATCGAGCGGCGGCCGAGAGGTCGTCGATCCCCTGCAAGGCTCCGGTTCAGTCACCGTCATGGGCAATAGCGGCGGCATGAAGAATATGACGCTTGACGGGATGATGACCATGGACGTCGGAAACAACACAGGTCAAATCTTCCAGTCGAACATGGATTCGATTGCCGAGGTAAAAGTCCTGACGAGCAATTTTCAGGCCGAATATGGACGCAATGCCGCGAATATCAACGTAATCACGAAGACCGGCACGCAGGACTTCCACGGCGGCGCATATACCTATTACCGGCACGAAAGCCTCAACGCCAACAATTTCTTCAACAATCGCAGCGGCGTACAGAGGCCGGTTTACAGGTACCGGATCACGGGGTACACGATCGGAGGGCCGATCTACATCCCCGGCAAGTTCAACAGCAACCGCGACAAGCTGTTTTTCTTCTTCTCTCAAGAGCTAACCGGCACGAAGACGAACTGGGGCACTTTCCTGTCATGGATGCCGACTGAGCTCGAGAGGAAAGGAGATTTCTCCAACTCACGCGACGTAAACGGACAGATAATTCCGATCAAGGATCCCACCACCGGCCAGCAGTTCGCGGATAACATGATTCCGTCTACACGGTTGAACAAGTATGGCCAGGCGATCATGTCAATCCTTCCGGCTCCGAATTACACGGATCCGAACCCCGGGAACCAGTACCGGTACAATTACCGGACCTCCCTGAGTACGGGCTATCCCAGGCGTCAGGAAGTGTTGAGGGCCGATTACAATATTTCCCCCACGCTCCGGTTCTACTACCGTCTCATCAACTACACAGACGAGAAGACGCTGCCGTTGGGCAACTGGATGGTCGGAAACCAGAACTTCCCGCTTTACAACGGAGTCGCTTCGATACCCGGCCGTGGGCATGTCTGGTCACTGACCCAGACGTTTACGCCCACCCTGATCAATGACCTTACAGTGGGCGTGAACCGCGGCAACGTGCTCGCGTGGGCGGCGGACCAGTCCGAGGTCTCACGTTCGCGTATGGGGAACATTCCACAATGGTTCACGCATGAGAGGAATTCCCAGATAGAGCCGGACACGATGCCGGACGTTCTGTTCGGGAGTGTTCCGGCGGCCCCCGCCAACATACAAAAGAACGGGATACCTTACCGGAACATCAACCGCAATTTGTCTATCGTCGATAACCTGAGCAAGGTGTGGGGCAAGCACATGTTCAAGTTCGGCGTGATGGCCGAAAAGATATGGAAAGGCGACCCCAACTCGAATCCGACGAACATTTACGGGACGTTCAATTTCAGCCGGGATATCAACAATCCTTTCGACACCGGACACAGTTATGCAAACGCGCTCGTCGGCGTCTTTCAGAGCTACTCCGAAGATAACCACCGGGATCGCGGCGACACGCAGGCGTGGAGCTATGAGTGGTACCTGCAGGACAATTGGAGAGTGACTTCGCGCCTCACCCTCGATATCGGACTGCGTATGTCATGGTGGACTCCCGGGACGGAGTCGGCGGGCAAGCAATACTCGATGGTGCTTGCGAACTACGACCAGAGCAAGATGCCGGCGATGTACGTGCCTGCCATAGATCCCAGCGGGAGGCGAGTCGCCCAGGATCCGCGTACGGGTGCGTACGCCCCGGCGCCGTTGATCGGTCTGTTCGTCCCCAACTCAGGAGACCCGTTCTACGGCATCGCAGAGGGGGGCACGCAGGGACTTAGCAAGAGCATAAAAGACCTTCGCAACCCCGGTTGGGCGCCGCGCTTCGGATTCGCATACGACGTCTTCGGGAACGGGAAGACGGCGATCCGCGGAGGTTTCGGAGTATTCAAAGACCGGTCGGCGATCAATCAGTTCATGTCCGGGTTCCGCAATCCGCCGAACTTCTACACGGTCCGCGCATATTACGGCAACCTCGACACTTTCATGCAGACCGGCGGTACCATAGGCCCAACCAGCCCAGATGCGCAGGCCGGGCGCTATAAGCAAACCTCGGTCATGAAGTACAGCTTTGGCATTCAGCAGCAGGTCTTCGGTGCTGTCATTGATGCTTCCTATGTGGGTTCCCTATCGCGTCACCTGACCGGCGGGAACGTGGATGCAAATTCGATCCCGATGTACGCTCGATTTGATCCGGCTAACCAGGATCCCACCCGGCCAGGGAAACCCCTTCCGGACATCTTCCTAAAGCCGTACTACGGCTACGACCGCCTGAATACCGGACTCTACGCGAACTCTTCGAACTACAACTCGCTCCAGGTGTCGGCAAACCGCCGGCTGAGCAACGGGCTGCAGTTCGGAATGGCCTTCACCTTCTCGAAATCCCTCGGCTACAATGGCTCGAATCCCTACTTCACGGCGCGGGAGTGGAACTACGGGCCGATTAACGACAGGTCGAAGGTATTCAAGGCGAATTACATTTACTACATCCCGAACCTCGGGAGGCGGCTGGGATCGAGGCCACTCGGTTGGGTGGTGGATAATTGGAGTCTGAGCGGCATGGTTACCTTCATGTCCGGCGCTCCGTTCACGCCCACCTTCACTACGGTCGATGGCGAGGATACGACCGGCTCGGCATTGGGAGCTCGCATAACCGTTGTTGGCGACCCGAAGCTGCCTAAGTCGGAAAAGACGTTCTACCGGAACTTCAATACTGATGCGTTTGCGCGCACGCCGAAAGGAAGCTTCGGAAATGCCGGGAACGGAATTCTGCGCGGTCCGGGGCTGAACAATTGGGATATGTCGCTCACCAAGCGCGTGCCTCTGTTCAGCGAAGCGCGCTACCTGCAGTTCCGTTGGGAAACGTTCAACACTTTCAACCACACGCAGTTCACGGGGTTGAATTCCACCGCGAAATTCGATCTCGCAGGGAACCAGATAGATTCGACATTCGGGCAGTTCACGAGTGCAGCCAACCCGCGGGTGATGCAGCTATCGCTTCGGGTTGTGTTTTGATGTAGGGAGGGCGGCTCACAGCTTGTTAGCCGCCCTACTTGGCGCAGGTTCACAGCTCGCGATGCGGTGTCGCAGAGATACCGTGGCCGCATCCGAGCACTGCATCGCCGCCGCTGTCCAGGAAGGAACGTTGACATGAAACAGATATCGCGCCGGGAACTGATCTCCGCTGGGGCCGGTGTTGCGGGTTTTACATTTCTGCCCGCCCGAGTGCTCGGCCGCGGGGGCGCCGTCCCTCCGAGTGAGAAGCTCAACCTCGCGTTTGTCGGAATTGGGGCTCGCGGGTCGTTGAACCTCAGTGAGCTGAACAGCCTGCAGCAGAACATCGTGGCGTTGTGCGACGTGGACTGGCGCCACCGGGAATCCAGGAGGCCGGGTGGGCCGGACCCGAATCGCTTGGGCGCGGCTGCGCGGCTTTCGCCCATTCTGCTGGCGACCGAGACCTATCCTAAGGCCAAGCGGTATGACGATTACCGCCGGCTGCTCGATGAGGAGGATAAGAACATCGACGGGGTGGTGATCTCCACTCCCGACCACCTTCACGCTCCCATCGCGCTCGCGGCAATGAAAAGGCGCAAGCACGTCTTCGTCGAGAAGAACATGTGCCGCACCATCGAAGAGGCGCGGCGCATGCTGGATTTCGAGAAGAAGTATAAGGTGACCGTGCAGACGGGCAATCAGGGACACTCCACTGAGGACACGCGGCTGGTCGTTGAATGGTTCCGGGCCGGGGCTATCGGCGATGTCAGGACGGTCCATCTCTTCCGCCGCGAAACTGCGAGTTCACCGAGGCCTGCGACGCCAGACGGGCTTGCGGTCACCTATGAAAATGTCCCGAAGATCCTTGCCGAGAAGCACCCCGTTCCCGACCAGTTGCTATGGGACCTGTTCCTTGGGCCAGCGCCAGTTCGTCCCTACAACCCTGCCTATCACCCGAACCGCTGGCGCGCCTGGCTGGATTTCGGCACCGGCAATCCCGGCGACCTGCTGAACCACATGCTTGATGCCCCGTTCTGGGCACTGAACCTCGGCTATCCGACGCAGGTTGAGTCCCACCCGGAAGAGGGATACGACTGGAAGACCAACAAGGAAATCTACCCTTGGACCGGCGTGATCCGGTGGGTGTTTCCAGCCCGCGGAAAGATGCCGCCGGTGGAGGTTTACTACCACTACGGATTGTTCAACAAAGACACGATTCCGCGGCCGCCGGGTTGGAAAGAAGGCGAGCACAACTTCAACAACATTGGCGGGATCATGTTCGGCAGCCAGGGGGCGATCACGTTCGGGGCCCTCTTCGCCAGCGATCCTTTGGTGGCATCCACGGGCGGATATCAAGCGAACGCCACGTGGGGCGTAAAGGAGAAGATCCGGCTCTGGCCGCCGGAGCTGGACGCGGAGTTCAAGCGTCCGGACCCGACGCTGCCTCGGCCAGCCAACCACTGGGCGGATTGGGTGGAAGCGGCGAAAGCCGGGAAGCCGGCCAGTTCTGGTGTGTCCTACGGCGGCGTGATGTCGGAGATAGCCCTGATCGGAAACGGCGCCAACGCGGAGCCGGGTAAGATCCTTGAGTACGACCCGAAAGCGGGACGGTTCAAGAACAGCGAAGAGGCGAACAAGATGGTTCTCAAGAGAACCTATCGCCCGGGCTGGGAGCTGCCAACCTAAGGAGTCGCGCGCGAAAAGGCGGAGCGAAACATGAACAGTAAGGGCATCACCCGGCGCCGCACGTTGGCTCTCGGCGCGGTGGCCGGAGGATTCACTTTTCTTCCCTCACGGGTTCTCGGCCGCGGAGGCGCTACTCCTCCAAGCGAAAAGATGAACCTCGCCTTCGTCGGTATCGGGATGCGAGGCGCACTGAACCTGAGCGAACTGGCCAGCCTGGGCCAGAACGTGGTGGCCATATGTGATGTAGATTGGAGCACGCCCTCGGGCGGGCGTCCGGGAGCGGCCCGGCGCGGGACGGTCGCAACAGCCGCGGGCTATCCGCAGGCGAAGCGGTATACCGATTACCGGAAGATGCTCGAGGAGCAGGAGAAGAATATCGATGGCGTGGTCATCTCGACCCCTGACCACACCCACGCATGCATCGCGCTCCAAGCGATGAAGATGCGCAAGCACGTTTACGTC
Organism: bacterium; assembly: GCA_050260275.1. Lineage (GTDB taxonomy): Bacteria > Acidobacteriota > Terriglobia > Bryobacterales > Bryobacteraceae > DATMXS01. The sequence goes on along the minus strand of JBLNBX010000239.1, from coordinate 1,248 downwards.
GAGAAGAACATGTGCCGCACGGTCGAGGAGGCACGGCGCATGATCGCGTTCGAGAAGAAGTACAAGGTTACCGGCCAGGTCGGTAATCAGGGCCATTCTTCTGAAGACATCCGGCTCATTGTCGAGTGGTTCCGCGATGGGGCGATCGGAGAAGTCAGAACGGTCCACATCTTCCACAAAGACACTGCCAGTTCACCCAGAGCGCTGCCGCAGACGAAGCTGGATGTTACTTACGAGAACATTCCGAAGCTCCTTGCGCAGCGGCACCCCGTGCCCGAAGGATTGGACTGGGATCTGTTCCTGGGGCCGGCGAAAACGCGTCCCTACAGCCCCATCTATCACCCGAACCGGTGGCGAGCGTGGGTGGATTTCGGAACCGGCAATCCGGGCGACTATGTGGACCCATCTGGTCGACCCCGTTGCGTGGGCGCTGGAACTGGGTTACCCCGATCGCGTCGAGGCCCAGCCCGAGGAGGGCTACGACTGGAAAACCAACAAGGAAGTGTACCCCTGGTCCGGCGTTATCAAATGGTCGTTCCCGGCTCGCGGCAAGATGCCCCCGGTGGACGTGTATTTCCACTACGGCCCGAACAAGGAGCTGGAGGTTCCGAAGCCACCCGGCTGGAAGGAAGGCTCTGACAAGATCCTCGCCCAGGGCGGTGGGTTTATGTTCGGCAGCAAGGGAGCTATCTCGTGGGGCGCGCTGTATGCCAGCAAGCCGCTCATCGCGTCCACCGATCTGTCGCAAGCCGTGAGCTGGGGCACGCCGGAGATAGTCCGGCTCTGGCCGCCTGAACTGAACAGGGATTACAAGCGGCCAGCGCCTACACTGCCACGCGTACAGAGCCACTGGGCGGACTGGGTGGACTCGGCAAAGGCCGGCAGACCGGCAAGTTCCAGTCTCGAGTATGGCGGCCTTATGTCGGAGCTCGCCATAATCGGCAACGCCGCTAACGCCGAGCCGGGAAAAGTCCTCGAGTACGACGGGAAAGCGGGCCGGTTCAAGAACAGCGAAGAGGCCAACAAAATGGCCGTGACAAGAACGTATCGTCGTGGCTGGGAGCTGACAAAATAGCTATCGACGAAAAAGGAACCCCTATGATCGAAACGAAAATTACACGGCGCAAGGCGCTGGCTCTTGGCGCGGCCGGAGGGTTCACATTTCTGCCCGCCAGGGTTCTGGGCCGCGGAGGCGCGCTGCCGCCGAGCGAGAAGATGAACCTCGCCTTCGTGGGATGCGGAATGGCC
>JBLNBX010000238.1:0-6839 GCA_050260275.1 bacterium | reverse complement strand
CGAACGAGGGGTCGTCGTAGGCGCCCGGGCGTCCGGCGAGTTGAACAGCGAGCACCTCCTTCGCCTTGAACTTGAGCTCGAGCGACTTGATGTTCATGAGGCTCGCTGCGAACAGACCCGCGGCGGTCAGCAGCACGACAGCCAGCGCCGACTGCGCCACGACCAGCGCCCGCCCTGCCCATTGCCGGCGCGAAGCCGCTCCGCCGCGTCCGGCGCCATACAGAGCGGCAGCAGGCGCTATGCGCGTCAGTTGCCATGCAGGCAGCGCGGAGGCCAGCAGGCACGTCAGCAATGCGGATGCCACCACAAAACCGAACACACGCGCGTCAGGGTTGAGCGCAATATCGTGCGGGATCACTCTGATCCACATGAAATCCGCCAACTTCCGGCTCAGCCACGTCCCCAGAAGCGATCCGGCGGCAGCGGCCGGGGCCACCAGCAGCATGGCCTCTGCGGCAGCCTGCCGCATGATTCTGAAGCGCCCCGCTCCCAGGGCGGCCCGGACGCTGGCGTCGTGCGCGTGGGCGGCGGCGCGGGACAGCATGAGCCCGGCGATATTCACGCACGCAATCAGGAGCGTCAGGCCAACCGCGCCCAGCAGCACCAGCACGCGGCGGGCAAAGTGCTCCCGGATGTCGTCACTTGGGCTGCCCCGTGATGCCGAGCTGACATACAGCCGCTGCGCCAGGAACTCTTCGCGCTCGCGCGCGCTCAAGGCGGGCGAAACGGACGCTTGCTTAACGGCGGGCCAGACGGAGCGCAGTTGCTCACGGGCCTGGTCTATCGATACTCCCGGCTCCAGGCGGGCCAGGATTTCGAAGTCCGGCCGCGGTAGCAGCCAGCCGGGGTCGTAGAACGACGAAACCGGTATAGTGATGTCGTCCGGATCTCCGGCAGCAAAACCGTGATAGTTTTCTGGCAACACGGCCGCGACGGTGTACGGATGGCCGTCAATGCGGATGAACGCGCCGATGGCGTCATGCCGCGCGCCCATCTGCGTCTTCCAGAACCTGTGGCCGATGACGGCCAGGCGCTCGCGGTCCCCTGCGCCTGGTTGAAATGTTGCGCCCAGAAAGGGCTTCACGCCCAGAGCGATGAAGTAATCCGCGCTCGCGACAACGACGGCGCGAGGCGAAAGCATCCCGCTGGCCTCGACGGCGCGGATACCCGCACTGGCGCGGGCGGACATTGCGCTGAAATGCCTCTGGTTGCGCCGCAGTTCCTCGAAAGCTGCCCAGGTGAACCCCTGCGTCCGGCCGCTCCTGTCTGTGGGTAGTATGGACACTAGCCGGCCGGCGTCTTCGACGGGCAGGGGCCGCAGCAGAAGCGTATTTACAATATTGAAAATAGCGATGTTTGCGCCCAGTCCGGCAGTGAGAATCGAAATGGAAATAGCGGTAAAGAGAGGGGCTTTGCGGAGGCTTCGGACCGCCAGGCGCAGGTCGCCCCACAGTCCGTTCCATACCCTGGGCATCCTCAGAATCATACACGATTTGTGGAAAAAGAGGAGATGTAACCTGCGAATTTATAAGAATTCTGCAGCAGCGCGGTGTAAGTATGCGCGCTGACGATTTGAAGCGGCTCGCGCTGGAATCCGGATTCGACCTGGCCGGCATCGCGCCGGCAGATCCTATCCCCGAACACGACTGGTATACGGAGTGGGTGCGGCGCGGGTACGCGGCCGGCATGTCGTACCTCACGGATCACCGCGCCGCCATGCGGAGCGGAGCGCGCAGCCTGCTGCCGTCCGCGCGCTCCGTTCTGTGCGTCGGGAAGCTGTACGGCGGGCCTCACCCGCACACGAACGAGTTCGGCGACGCCGGGCGCGCCTGGATCTCGCGCTACGCGTGGGGCGACGACTATCACGAGGTGATGCGCGCCGGTCTGGAGCGCATCGCGGCGCAACTGCCTCCGTGCGAGTGGAAGATTTGCATCGATACGGCGCCGCTGCTCGAGCGCGCACTGGCGCGGCGCGCCGGCCTCGGCTGGATTGGAAAGAACTCGTGCGTGATAAATCAACAATCCGGCTCCTGGTTCTTTTTGGGCGAGTTGATCACGTCGCTTACGCTGGAATTCGATACTCCTCCGCCGGACCGGTGCGGCACATGCACGCGTTGCATCGAGGCCTGCCCGAGCGGGGCGATCGTAACTACCGGACGCTCGAAGCCCGCGTGGACGGTCGATTCGCGCCTGTGCGTGTCGTACCTGACGATCGAGTCGCGCGGCGTAACGCCCGAGCCGGTTCGCCCCGCGGTGGGCCGTCACGTATTCGGATGCGACATCTGCCAGGATGTCTGCCCATGGAACGCACGGGTAGTTTCAGAGGTCGATCCTGCGTTTGCGCCACGCGAGATCGCGCCGCCTCTCGAGCGTCTCGCCAGCCTGAGTGAGGAGGAGTTCCGGCGGCTGTACCGCGGGACCCCGATGCTGCGCGCGCGGTATTCAGGCTTCCTCAGGAACGTGGCGGTCGCCATGGGTAACGCGGGGCTGCCGCGATTCCGCGCGCCGCTGGAGCGTCTTGCAGCGCACGATGATCCGCTCGTGCGGGAGCACGCGAATTGGGCGCTGGGGCGGCTGCGTGACCAGACTGCCCCGAGCCGGAAGGAGAATTGATGCGCAGCCTGTTGTTCCTGCTGCTCGCCGGCGCCTGCGCGGGCGCCCCCGCCGCGGACGCGCTCAACGAGCGAGGGCTGGACCATTTCTACAATCTCGAGTACGACCAGGCTGCCGCTGCGTTCTCTGCGGCCATCAAGCAGAACCCGCTGTTGCCCACGCCGCACAACCATCTCGCGATGACCGTGCTGTATCGCGCCATGCTGCGCGCCGGCGCGCTCGAGAGCGAGATGGTCACAGGCAATAACGCTTTCCTGCGGCGCCCGAAGATGGAACCCACAGCAGCGGAGCGTCAGATGTTTGAGGCGGAGATCGAGCAGGCGATCTCACTGGCCGAACAGCAGCTTGCCCGCAACCCGCGCGACACCGGAGCGCTTTATGCGCTGGGCGTGTCTTACGGCATGCGGGCAACTTACGAGCTGCTCATCAAGCGCGCCTGGACTGCGGGCCTGAAAGACGCGAACACCGCGCGCAGGTATCACAACCGCGTTACGGACATCGATCCCTCATTCAGAGACGCGAGGCTTGTCCAGGGGCTGCACGAATACATGGTAGGCAGCCTGCCATGGCACTGGAAGGCGCTCGCCTTCATGGCGGGCTACCGGGGCGACAAGCAGGGCGGCATCCGGACGATCGAGGACGTGGCGCGCAATGGGCGCGATAACCGCGTGGATGCCGAAATTATGTTGTGCATCATCTACCGCCGCGAACGCCAGCCGCGCCGCGCTGTTCCACTCCTCAAGGATCTGATCGGCCGTTTCCCGCGCAACTATCTTCTCAGGATGGAGCTGGCCCAGATGTTCAGCGACGCGGGCGACAAGGCATCCGCGCTGGCCGCGCTGGACGCCCTGGAGAAGATGAAACCAGCACTCCCGCCCGAGAAGATCAGCTACGCCCGGGGCAACATCCAGTTTTGGTACGGCGACCTGTCTGCAGCTCTCGCGAACATGGAACGCGCGGCGGCCGCTGCGGAGCAGCTCGATCTGAATACCGGCGTGCTGGCGTGCATGCGGCTGGGGCAGATACGAGACCTCCGCGGCGAACGCGAACAGGCGCGAGCGGCCTACCGCCGCGCAATCGCGCTCGCGCCAGAATCCGAGGCGGCGAAAGAATCCCGCAGGTACCTGAAAAAACCGTACTCCCGCTGATCGCGCAGGAGGCCGCCGGTGCGCAGGTCTGGGAAGCTACCGTCCCAGGTAGCGCATCATCTGCTCGCCGTAACGAGCGCCGGCCGCCGCGCCCTTCGGCGCGGCTTCGTCCAGGCGTTTGAGATCGCCGGCGGTGAGTTGGATGTCCACGGCGCGTGCGTTCTCCTCCAGGTACTTCCGCCGCTTGGTGCCGGGGATCGCGACAATGTCTTTGCCCTGCGCCAGAACCCATGCGAGCGCAAGCTGCGCGGGCGTGCAGTTCTTCTCTGCGGCGATGGCCCGCACGCGTTCGACCAGCTCCAGGTTCTTCTTGAAATTCTCGCCCTGAAACCGCGAGGTAGTGCGCCGGAAATCGCCAGGCGAAAGATCCTCCGGGCTCTTGATCGTGCCGGTGAGAAAGCCTCGCCCGAGCGGACTGTAGGCGACAAACCCTATGCCGAGTTCACGTGTAATGTTGAGGATCTCGCCTTCGGGGTCGCGCCACCACAGCGAGTACTCCGTCTGAAGCGCCGTGATGGGGTGAACCGCATGGGCCCGCCGGATAGTTTCCGGACCGGCCTCGGACAAACCCAGGTAGCGCACCTTGCCCTCGCGGACCAGGTCTGCCATCGCGCCCACGGTTTCCTCAATGGGCGTGTCGGGATCTACGCGATGCTGATAGTAGAGGTCGATCGTATCGATACCCAGCCTCTTCAGACTGCCCTCGCAAGACGAGCGAACGTATTCTGGCCTGCCGCTCACACCGCGGTAGTTGGGGTCCGCTGTACGGACAATGCCGAACTTGGTCGCGATGATGAACTGGTCGCGCTTGCCTCGAATAGCCCGGCCGACTAGTTCCTCGTTCTTGTAGGGTCCGTAGATGTCCGCAGTGTCGAGAAAACAGATGCCAAGCTCCAGCGCGCGATGAATCGTGGCTATCGATTCGGCGTCATCGCCTGGTCCGTAGAACTCGGACATGCCCATGCAGCCGAGCCCTATGGCGGGAACCGAGAGGCCTTCGCGGCCGAGAGTGCGGGTTTCGATAGGGTTCTTCATGTGAAATTTCGTTCATTGTAGCATCGCACACCCCAGCATTGAGTGCTTTCACGCATAGCGCGAGCGTGCGGGATAGACTAGCCGTTTGTTTGTCTCAGTTTGGGGATGGCGGCTGATGTGCAGCACGCGACACGGTCCGGGAAGCGTTCGCAACTAAGCTGGGCCGAAAGGCGCGAATCGGATAGAAACGTCCTATAATGGTACTTAATCTCTCAGCGCGCCACGTAGTGCGAGCGTGCGCCCGAACAGATTTCAACCAACGCGCAGATGGGGCAGGCGCCACTTCCGCAGGCGCCCGTAATCCCTTGGCCGTAGGATTTATCCGAGAGAAGACTGAACGCATGAAAAGACCGATAGTAACGATCGACGGTAACGAAGCGACGGCATACTCGGCGTACCACGTCAGTGAAGTATGCGCGATCTACCCAATTACGCCTTCGTCCAACATGGGCGAGTGGGCAGATGAATGGTCGGCAAAGGGCAAGCCCAATATTTGGGGCCAGGTGCCAACCGTAGTCGAGATGCAGAGCGAAGGCGGAGCCGCCGGCGCGCTGCATGGCGCGTTGCAGGCCGGTGCGCTCGGCGCAACCTTCACCGCATCGCAGGGCCTCCTGCTGATGATTCCCAACATGTATAAGATCGCGGGCGAGCTTACGAGCACCGTGATTCACGTCTCCGCGCGAGCCGTGGCGACGCATGCGCTCTCGATCTTCGGCGACCACAGTGACGTGATGGCCTGCCGGCAAACAGGCTGGGCCATGCTGTCATCCAACAGCGTTCAGGAGGCGATGGACCTGGCGCTCATCGCACACGCGGCCACGCTCGAGAGCCGCGTTCCCTTCCTGCACTTCTTCGACGGTTTCCGGACCTCTCACGAGGTGGCGAAGATCGAGCAACTTACGAAGGACGACCTGAAAGCCATGGTGACAGACGAGATGGTGCGCAAGCACCGCGCCCGCTCTATGTCGCCGGATCGCCCCGTGCTGCGCGGAACCGCCCAGAACCCCGACGTCTTCTTCCAGGCGCGCGAAGCCGCCAACCCCTACTACCTGGCCACTCCGGCCATCGTTCAGCAGGTGATGGACCGGTTCGCATCGATTGTCGGCCGGAGCTATCACCTGTTCGATTACCTGGGCGCGCCGGACGCCGAGCGCGTCATCGTGCTCATGGGCTCGAGCGCAGAGGTGGCGCAGGAGGCTGTCGAGTACCTGAACGCGCGCGGCGAGAAGCTCGGCATCGTTAAGGTGCACCTGTACCGGCCGTTCTCCGTCGAGCACTTCGTGAAGGCGCTGCCGAAGACGGTGAAGGCGATCGCAGTTCTCGACCGCACGAAGGAGCCGGGCGCAATCGGCGAGCCGCTCTATCTCGACGTCGTCACCGCGGTTCAGGAAGCGATGAACTCCGGCACGGCGCCGTTCACCACAGCGCCCAAGATCATCGGCGGACGCTACGGCCTCTCGTCCAAGGACTTCACGCCGGCGCAGGTGAAAGCGGTGTTCGACGAACTGGCGAAGCCGGCTCCGAAGAACCATTTCACGGTGGGCATCACAGACGACGTTACTCACACGTCGCTGCCGGTGGATCCGACGTTCTCCACCGAGGACCCGCAGACGGTCCGGGCGCTGTTCTATGGCCTGGGCTCCGACGGCACGGTGGGCGCCAACAAGAACTCCATCAAGATCATCGGCGAGCAGACGCCGCTCTTCGCGCAGGGCTACTTCGTCTACGACTCCAAGAAGTCCGGGTCGGTGACGATCTCGCACCTCCGCTTCGGCCCGCGCCCGATCCGGTCCGCCTACCTGGTGACGCGGTCCAACTTCGTCGCCTGCCACCAGTTCAACTTCCTCGAGAAGTACGACGTGCTCGAGACGGCGGTGGAGGGCGCGACGTTCCTGCTCAACTCGCCGTTCGGGCCGGACGAGGTGTGGGACAACCTCCCGCGCGAGGTCCAGCAGGAGATCGTCGAGAAGAAGATCAAGCTGTTCGTCATCGACGCCTACGCGGTGGCGAAGGAGACGGGCATGGGGGTGCGCATCAACACCA
>JBLNBX010000237.1:0-9948 GCA_050260275.1 bacterium | reverse complement strand
CGCGTTCTACGAGCGCTACGAGCGCAAGGCCACCGACAAGCATCAGACGCACTACTGCCCCGGCTGCGGGCACGGCATCGCGCACAAGCTGGTGGCCGCCGCTATCGACGATCTTGGCGTGCAGGACCGCACCATCATGGTGAGCCCGGTCGGCTGCGGCGTCTTCGTGTACTACTACTTCGATGCGGGGAACGTGCAGGCCGCGCACGGGCGCGCGCCCGCCGTGGGCATGGGCCTCAAGCGCAGCCGGCCCGATAGCATCGTGATCAGCTACCAGGGCGACGGCGACCTCGCGGCTATCGGCTGCGCCGAGATGCTGCACACCGCCAACCGTGGCGAGCCCATCACGATCATCTTCATCAACAACGCCATCTACGGTATGACCGGCGGGCAGATGGCGCCCACGACGCTGCTGGGGCAGAAGACCACCACCACGCCGTTCGGGCGCGAGCCCTTCCGCGAGGGCTATCCGCTGCACGTCTGCGAGCTGCTCGCGTCTCTCGAAGCGCCCGTCTACATCGAGCGCGTCGCGCTGGGCAACATCAAGCAGATCATCGCCGCCGGCCGCGCGATCAAGCGCGCGATCGAGGCGCAGGTGAAAGGCCTGGGGTTCTCGCTCGTCGAGATCCTGTCGCCCTGCCCGACCATCTGGAAGAAGAAACCGCTCGAAGCGCAGCGGCATGTGCGCGAACAGATGATGAAGGAGTTCCCGCTGGGCGTCTTTCGCGACCGTCTGAAGGAAGCGCAACCGCGCCCCGCCGCCCCGCCCGCGCCGCCGCTCTCTGAACTGCCGCGCATTCTCGGGATCGAGGACGGCGAACACTGCGCCGCCGGAGACGATGGCGCAGCGCTGGCTTTCGACGCGCGCATCCGCGTTGCCGGATTCGGTGGCCAGGGCGTGCTGCTACTGGGCGAAATCCTGGCCGAAGCGGGGCTGGACGCTGGGCTGGAGGTGTCCTGGCTGCCGTCGTACGGTCCGGAGATGCGATCGGGCACGTCGAACTGCCACGTCATGCTGTCAAGGCAACCAGTGGCTTCGCCGCTGGTTTCGCGTCCGAACGTGCTCATGGCGTTGAACGAGCCGTCGCTCAGGAAGTTCATCGGCAATGTGGAGCCCGGCGGATGGGTGCTCTACAACGGGCCGGAGATTCCCGCGGATTGCAGCCGCACGGACGTGAAAGCGATCGCGCGTCCGTTTGCGGCGATTGCGGATGAGCTGGGCGAAGCGCGCGCGGCGAACGTGGTCATGTTGGGCGCGCTCCTTGAGGCTACGAACCTGCTGCCCGAGGCCAGAATCGACGGCGCGCTGCAGCGGCTGATCGCGAACCCGCGCTGGCTCGAACTGGACCGCAAGGCCCTCGCTCGCGGGCGCGAATCGGTGCGGGCGTAAGATTCAGCATTTCCTTAGGCTGGCAATCGCGTCCTTAGGCTAGCGATCGCGGACCGGAGCCGGTAGCGATCGCCCACCCGCGCAGGGTTTAACCGGTTCGCCTTTCTGGAAGAGCCTGCTCGCATTGCGCATGGGGGGCGGGCTTCGAGCCCGCGCAGGGCTTTAGCCCTGCATGTGATCTCAAGAGCCGCTCCGTGCGGAGCTGAAGCTCCGGTCGCGGACTGAAGTCCGTCCCCCAAGTCAGGATCCTTCTCAGCCCACGTTCCGGGGCCGGAACGCCCGGAGTGAAGCCCGGCAGGGCGACAGAGAATAGCCCATGGCGCAAGCCATGGGGGCTCCGACGACATCAAGACAGCCCCTGAAAGGGGCGTAAGAACCGGATTCGGCCGCGCTGACAGCGCAACCTAAGCTGAGGCCAAGCCCCTGCCTCGAGGTTGTTGATAGCCGCAATTAAGAGCCTCGCGAGTATGCTCGGTCCGACTAGAATCAGCCCCGGACGAGGCTCCTTTCCTGTCGGTTCGCATCAGGGCGCAGCTTCAGCCTCGGCCGGCACATTGTGGTTCGTATCAGGGCACGGCTTCAGCCGTGCCGGAGAGAGCTCATATAGGGAAGGGGGCTTCAGCCCCTGTGCCCGGCTTTCATCCAGGGGCTGAAGCCCGCAATTCTGGCGGCCTATTCGGCCGACTGAAATAAGGCCCTGATTTCAGACTCTCTTCCTGCCGGGCCGTATCACGGCACGGCGTCCTGCGCCGCCAGGAGCCTCTGATCGGCTTGCGGCGCCCGCGGCCGCTGCGTTTCCTACTTCAGGCGGCTGTTGATCTCAACCAGATTTCCGTCGGGGTCCAGGAAATGCGCCGTCCGAACGCCCCAGTCCGGGCGGTCTACGGGCGCGCCAATGGCCACCTCGCCCCGGCCCTCGATCTCCTGCACGGCGGCATCAACGTCCTTGCACTCGAGCACTACCATGAAGCGGCGCGCCGCGCCGGGTTCGTGCTTGAGCCCCAGAGCCGATTCGGCCGCTTCGCGCCTGAAGATCGCGATTCTCGCGTCGCCCTCGGCTTTGAACTCCGCATAGACGTTGTTCTCGTCTCCCCACACGAGCTCCAGCCCGAGCTTATCCTTGTAGAACCTGAAGCACTCTGGGAACTTGTCCACCAGCACTCGAACGTAGCTGAGTCTCATCCTCTCCTCTGCCTAAAATGAAGATTGCACCGCGCAGTCACCTTCGAGGTCGTAGCCCGCTCGTCCCGCACCGGCGCGCGCGCCGGATTACTCCATACGCCTCACGGAACTATCGAGACCCCGGTGTTCATGCCCGTGGGCACGCAGGCCACCGTCAAGGGCGTCACACAACGCCAGCTCTGGGACGAACTCGGCGTCCGGATCCTGCTTGCCAATACATACCACCTTTACCTGCGCCCCGGCGACGCTTTGGTACGTAAATTCGGTGGTTTGCACCGGTTCATGGCGTGGCCAGGCGCGATCCTGACCGATTCCGGCGGATTCCAGGTGTTCAGCCTCAGCAGCCTGCGAAAGGTCAACGATGACGGCGTGCTGTTCCGCTCGCATATCAACGGCGACGCGCATATGTTCACGCCTGAATCGACTGTTGATGTCCAGATGGCGCTCGGCTCGGACATCATGATGACTCTCGACGAGTGCATCGGCTACCCCGCCGAACCGCGCCAGACGCGCGAGGCTATGTGCCGCACGGTGGCCTGGGCGCGCCGGGCAATGGAGCACTACCGCGCGCGCCGGGAGGAAGCATCGGGAGCGCTGTTCCCGATCGTCCAGGGCGGGATGGACGCAGCGCTGCGCCGGGAGTGCGCGGAACACCTGCTGGCGCTCGACGCGGACGGATACGCCATCGGCGGGCTGTCGGTCGGCGAGCCGCGCGAGCTCAGCCTGGAGATGGCCGAGGTCACGGCTCCCCTGCTGCCGGCCGACCGGCCGCGGTACGTCATGGGCGTCGGCCTCCCGGAGGAGCTTCCCGAGTACGTTGCCCGCGGCGTCGACATGATGGACTGTGTGCTGCCATCTCGAAATGCCCGGAACGGCTGCCTGTTCACTTCCCGGGGGCGGATCATTATTAAACAAGCTCAATACCGGGACGACCCCCGCCCCATAGACGAGACCTGCGGCTGCTACACCTGCCGCACGTTCTCGCGCGCGTACCTGCGGCATCTTTTCATGGCGGGCGAGATACTGTTCGCGACTCTCGGCACAATCCACAACATCCAGCGCTACATGGATATCATGCGGGAGCTGCGCGCGGCGATCATTTCAGGCGAATGCTAGCGCCGGTATGGCGGTGGCGAGACCCGGACGGCTCATGGTACCTTGACTTCTTTGGTACTATGCGGCAATCTGAAGGTATAGGAGCGAGCCCGCCTTCCTTGTTCGTCCTGACGCGACAGCAGTGCGCGCGCGAAACGATTCTGGTGTATCCTGTTAACTTCTCTCGGATGTACTCCACAGAAAACAAAGCTTTGCGGACAGCGCGCGGCGGCTTGATGCTCCGCCCCAGAGATCAACTATGCTTCTCTTGAGTTTCATTCAAACCCCCGCCACCCCGAACGCCAATCCGGTTTTGGGATTTCTCCCTATCCTGTTGATTTTCGCGGTGTTCTACTTCCTGCTGTTCCTGCCAATGCAGCGCCAGCGGAAGCGCCAGCAGAAAATGCTCGCCAGCCTCGAGGTGGGAAACGAGGTTCTGACCACGGGCGGCATCGTCGGGCAGATCATCACGATCCAGGACGACATGCTTGTGTTGCGGGTGCGCCCTGATGGCGTGAAGCTGCAGGTAGCTCGCAACGCAGTGGCCAGCGTGCTCGGGACAGAGAAGAAGTAGCCCGGATGAGATGAAATGACGAGACTTCAATCCAGAACGCTGATCATAGTGGCGGTATTGCTGGTAGCGGTGTACGGCATCATCGGCCTGCCGAAGTCCGGCGAAGCCATCCAGAAAAACCTGGCCGAAAACATCCGGCTCGGCCTGGACCTGAAGGGCGGCAGCTACTTCATCCTTCAGGTGCAGGTTCAGGACGCGATCAGGACCGAAGCCGACCGCACCATCGAACAGCTCAAGGAAGAGCTGCGGAAGGCCGGCATCGTGTACACCGACATCAGCCGGAACGATCCGCAGACTGTAGAGGCGGCGGACTCAATTCAGATCGACATCAGAGGCGTCGATTCGGCGCGGTCCGGCGACGTGCGGACCATTGTGTCCGGCCTGAGCGACTGGAATCTTACGGCGGTCAACTCCACCGACTACAGAATGACGATGAAGCCGTCCGCGCTTATCACGCTCAAGCGCGATACGGTTGAGCGGACGCGCAAGACGATCGCCACCCGCATTGACAGCCTCGGCCTGGTTGAGCCGGTTGTCCAACAGGTCGGCAACGCGGAGGAGGATCACGAGATCCTCGTGCAACTGCCCGGCGTGGACGACCCCGCGCGCGTGAAGCAGATTATGCAGGCAGCGGCGATGCTGGAGATCAGCGAGGTTCGGGGTGGCCCGTATACCAGCCCCGAGGACGCGCGCGCCCAGAACGGCGGCGTGCTTCCGCTGAACACCAAGCTCGTCAGGGAGGCCCTGCGCCCAGGCCAGGAAGGCCAGACCTGGTGGCTGGTGAGCCGCACGCCGGTGATCACCGGAACCGACCTGCGCAGCGCGCGTCCGGGACGCGACAGCGAGACTGGCCGGTGGGAGACCGACTTCCGCCTGAGCCCGGACGGCGCCCGCCGGTTCGAGCGGTTCACGGGAGCGAACGTCGGCAAGCGCCTGGCCATCATTTTGGATAATCAGGTCCGCAGCGCTCCTGTGGTGGAGAGCCGGATTTCGGACTCGGGCAGGATTACCGGCGCACGCGACCAGCAGGATGCCTCCGACCTGGCTCTGGTGCTCGAATCGGGCGCTCTGCCAGCCGGCGTCACCTACAGCACTGAAAGCACGGTCGGCCCGTCGCTCGGAGCGGATTCGATCCGTCAGGGGATCACTGCCGGCCTGGTTGGCCTGGCTCTGATCGTGATCGCGATGGTGATCTACTACAACAAGGCGGGGATCAACGCCGTTATCGCGCTGATGCTCAACGCGGTGCTGACGGTGGCCGTGCTGGCGTATTTCGGCGCGGTGTGGACGCTGCCCGGCATCGCCGGCCTGATCCTTTCGATCGGTATGTCGGTAGACTCCAACGTGCTTATTTTCGAGAGGATACGTGAAGAGTTGAGGGCCGGCAAAGGCGTCGTTGCGGCGGTGGAAGCAGGTTTCGACCGGGCTTTCATCACGATCCTCGACACGCACGTTGTGACGGTTGTGTCGAGCGCGTTCCTGTTTATGTTCGGCACCGGTCCGGTGAAGGGATTCGCCGTGACCCTGGTTGTCGGCCTGATCGCGAATTTGTTCACCGCGGTGTTCGTATCACGGACGATCTTTGACTGGACGCTGTCGCGGCAGCGTCAACCCCTGAAGCTGTCCATCTAGGGCCGGCCGGTGCCGCGAGACGGCGCCTAGGTCTTTTTTTGGATCAGCTCGGGAACATCTGAAACCATGCCGGTGTCAAAAACATGACCGCCGGCCTAGGCTGGAAATGGAACTGTTTCGCCAAACAAACATCGATTTCGTCGGCAAGATGAAGCTGGCGTTCGTCATCTCCCTGGGACTGACGGTCGCCACCATCGTCACCCTGATTGTCCAGGGCGGGCCCAAGTGGGGCCTCGATTTCCGGGGCGGCGCGGTGATAACGGTCAAGTTCAATAGCGAGCCGCCCATTCAGCAACTCCGTTCCGTTCTCGACGACAGCATCGAAGGCGAGGTGACGGTGCAGCAATTGGCCGGCAACGAGGTGATGATCGGCACCGAACTCCAGAGCGAAGAGGCTCTGGAGCAGTCGCGCGTCACCATCACCCGGGTTCTTCTGGACCGGTTTGGAGACAGCACCGGGAAGCTGGTCTTCAACGTGGCTTCGACGCAGCAATTAGTGGACCGGCTGCGCGATCCGCTGCAGCGCGCCGGCGTGCCGATGTCAGAGGCGGACCTCCAGTCGCTCGCCTCCGGTATGACCCGGTTCCGCGACCAGCAGCGATCCGGACTGATCTCCGATTTCGACGAGTTGTCGGCCGTTCCGGGTGTCAACCAGCAGGTGCTCTCGGTTTTGAGGCAGGAGGCCGTTCCGGGAGCGTTCTCGATCCGGAGTGTGGATATCGTCGGGCCGAAGGCGAGCGCCGATCTGAGATCGCAGGCCCTGATGGCGACGCTGTACGCGCTTGGCGGAATGCTGGTGTACATCGCATTCCGGTTCGAGTGGGCAGCCGGCGTGGCCGCGGTGATAGCTTGCGCGCACGATACTCTGATCACGATCGGCGTATTGGCGTGGACCGGCAGGGAGATCACGCTTACTGTGATCGCGGCGCTGCTGACGCTGATCGGCTACTCGATGAACGACACGATCGTGGTGTTCGACCGCGTTCGCGAGAACCTGAAGCTCCGTTCGCGCGACCGGTTCTACGATCTGGTAAACAAGAGCGTGAACCAGACGCTCAGCCGCACGATGCTGACGGCCGGTCCAACCCTGCTGGCTGTTATCGCGATATACTTCCTGGGCGGGCCAGTGTTGAACAGCTTCGCCTTTACGCTGATCATAGGCATCCTGATCGGGACCTATTCCTCGATCTACGTGGCCAGCTCCCTGGTAGTAGTCTGGCAGGCCTATTTCGACCGAAGGAAGAGGCCGAGTGCGGCAACTTCCAATAGTGCCCCGGTGTCTAAAGCGAAAGAAGGCAGCCGGAAGGTGACGTCACGATGATGGCGTCGGTCAATAAAGCTTGTGTAGTAGGGCGCGGGCGGCCGGCAGCGCGGCCGTTCCGCGATTGACGTAGTCGAAAGGGTACTTGAACATGTTCGAGCAAACCTTCGTGGAAGGCAGAGGGAGGACGACGAGGCCCTGGACCGTTCTAGTCTCGTTTCTCCTTCAGCTAGTGCTCATCGGCATCGCGATCCTGATCCCTCTGATCTACTACGACGCGCTGCCGAGAACGCAGCTAACGAGTTTCCTCACGGCGCCCCCTCCACCTCCTCCCCCTCCTCCTCCCCCGGCGGCAGTAGCACCGGTGAAGGCGGTGCGGGTGATCCCGCGCCAGTTTGACGCGGGCCGTCTGATGGCGCCGAAGGTAATTCCGAAAACGATCGCAGAGATCAAGGAAGCTGAACTGCCTCCCGTTTCGGGCGGCGGCGGTGTTGGCGTAGTCGGCGGCGTCCCGGGCGGAGTGCCCGGCGGCACAGTCGGCGGCGTCATCGGAGGCATCATCGGATCGGTCCCGACGGCCGCTCCGCCACCACCTCCTCCTCCGCCGGTCGTGGCTGAGAAGCCGAAAGTTGTCCAGCGTATCCGCATCGGCGGAAACGTTCAGCAGGCCAAGCTTGTCCGCCAGGTCAAGCCGGCTTACCCGCCTCTTGCCAAGCAGGCGCGCATCCAGGGCGTGGTCAGGTTCACGGCCATCATTGCCCGGGATGGGACCATTTCCAACCTGCAGCTCGTCAGCGGGCACCCGCTGCTCGTACCGGCGGCGCAGGCTGCTGTCTCGCAATGGGTCTACCAGCCGACGCTCCTCAATGGAGAGCCGGTGGAGGTTATCACCCAGATTGACGTGGATTTCAAACTGAGTCAGTAGGTGCAGATAAGCCGGATGGCGCACCGGCCGTAGTGCGGAGATTCAGATCTCGGCAGCACAGGCTGGGCGGCCGTCAAGAGAACCGAGTTCAACTCGCAGGAGAAAAAGGAAGAAAATGCTACTCCAACTTCAGGTTTCGTCGTTCGGAGCGATCATGATGCTCCAGGAAGCCGTAGGCTGGGACCTCCGGTCGATGTGGGCCCAGATGGGCTGGGTCGCTCGTGGCGTCGTCATCACGCTGTTTGTGATGTCTGCGTGGTCGATCGGTATCATGATCGACCGCTGGATCGCATATGCACAGGCGCGCAAGCAGTCCCGGTTGTTTGCTCCGGCAGTTGCCGGCGCGTTGCGTGAGGGCAAGCTGGACGAGGCGATCAAGATTGCGGACCGCTATAAGAAGAGCCACCTGGCGAAGGTTGTCGTGGCCGGTCTTCAGGAGTTCCGGGCTCACCAGATGAGCTCCGAGATTCCCGGTGAGGAAATCGAGGCTTCAAAGCGTGCGCTCGACCGCGCGGATGCCATTGTCCATGCCGAGATGAAGCGTGGCGTCGCCCACCTGGCGACGATCGGGTCGACGGCTCCGTTTGTGGGACTGTTCGGCACGGTGTTCGGCATCATCAACGCGTTCCGCGGCATGGCGCTCGAGAAGTCAACCGGTATCGGCGCGGTGGCCGGCGGTATTTCCGAGGCCCTCGTTACGACCGCTCTCGGCCTGTTCGTCGCGGTGCCCGCTGTTTGGGCGTTCAACGCGTTCACCAGCAAGGTGGAGGCGTTCGACGTCGAGACGGGCAACTCCAGCTCGGAGTTGATCGACTACTTCATCAAGCGTGCACAGCGCGTGGCGAAGTAAACGTCTGGGTGTTTGACACACAAGGCTCAGCGAGTTGAACGATACCCGGCCGGAGCCACCAGCGGCTCCGGCCGGGAGCAGATCGCCGCCGAGTTCACGGAGGAAAAGGCAAATGGCAAAGAACAAGATGCCTCCGCCGATGGCCGACATCAACGTCACGCCGATGGTGGACGTGATGCTCGTGATGCTCATCATCTTCATGGTCATCACCCCGATGCTTTCCAAGGGCGTCAGTGTCGATCTTGTCAGGACCAGGAATCCGATCGGCATGGCTGATGCCGAGAAGGAAGACGCTGTCGTCGTCGCGGTTATGCGCGATGGCCGCTATTATCTCGGCACCACGCCGGTGCAGGGGTCCGAGATCGCGCCTAAGGTGAGGGACATGCTGACGAACCGGCTCGACAAGACTACGTACATCAAGGCGGATCAGCGCGCCCGGTACGAGAACGTTGTCACGGTAGTCGACGAGCTGCGTTCTGCTGGCGTCGACCAGGTCGGGCTCATGACCGAGCAGATCGATGAGAAGCACGCGGCTGCGGCTGGAGGTCAGATGTAGCGGAGCCGGCCCAGCCGGAGACAGTCAAGGAGAACAACTATGGGAATGTCAGTTGGTGCCCCGGGCACGGTCAAATCCGACATCAACATGACGCCGTTCATCGACATTTTGTTGGTGCTGCTCATCATCTTCATGGTGATCGCGCCGATCACGCCGAAGGGCCTCGAGACCCTGGTGCCGCAGCCGTCGCCTCCGAACGCGCAGCCATCCGCAGCCGATCTGCGCACCGTGGTGGTTTCTGTCAACAAGGACAGGTCCTTGTTGATCAACCAGGAACCGGTCACGGAAGAGCGGCTTGGCCCGAGGCTGGAAGAGATCTTTAAGACGCGCGCGGAGCGGGTTGTGTTCGTGAAGGGCGATCCCGATCTCGAGTACAGGTACGTGGCTACCGCGATCGATATCGCCAAGGGCGCGGGCATCGACAAAGTCGGATTGATGACGCAGAAGCTCGAGTCGGGCCAGTAGCGCCGGCTTGATCGAATC